>NZ_CP044231.1:1305087-1631359 GCF_008727755.1 Microbacterium caowuchunii | reverse complement strand
TCCCGAGCCCGTCGATCAGCTACATCGACCTCTGGGACGGTGGACCGCGCATCCACTTCTATGCGCTCTGCATCATCGCGGGCATCGTCGTGGCGGCGCTGCTCACGAACCAGCGGCTCACCCGCCGCGGTGCCGAGCCGTGGGTCGTGATCGACATCTGCCTGTTCGCCGTACCCCTGGCGATCATCGGCGCCCGCGTCTACCACGTGCTCACCCACCCCGGGTTCTACTTCGGGGAGGGCAAGGACTTCGCCACGGTGTTCTACATCTGGGAGGGCGGGATCGCGATCTACGGCGCCCTGATCGGCGGCGCCGTGGGTGCGCTGATCGGTTGCCGCTGGACCGGCATCCGGTTCTGGACGTTCGCCGACGCCCTCGCCCCGGGCCTGCTCATCGCGCAGGCGTTGGGCCGGTTCGGCAACTACTTCAACCAGGAGCTCTTCGGCCAGCCGACGGATGCCTGGTGGGGCCTGGAGATCTCGCCGGACAACCCGGCGTTCCCGATCGGGATGCCCGCGGACACGCTGTTCCAGCCCACGTTCCTCTACGAGGTGGTCTGGAACCTGCTCGGCGCCGCGGTGCTGATCTGGGCCGGCAACCGGTTCCGGATGCAGTGGGGCCGCCTGTTCGGCCTGTACCTCGTCTGGTACAGCGCGGGCCGGATCGTGTGGGAGTCCATCCGGATCGATCCCAGCGAGATCTACCTGGGTCTGCGCACGAATGTCTGGGCTGCGATCATCGGCGTGGTGCTGGGACTGGCCATCATGATCGTGCAGAAGCGCCGTCATCCCGGACTCGAGCCGTCCCCGTATCGACCCGGTCGTGAGTGGACGGCCAAGTCGGCTGTACAATCGCAGAACACCGAAGACTTCGTTGACGTGAGCGAACCGCCCGCAACTGAGGTAAGCACCGAGCGCACGGCCACAAGCTCTGCCGCCCACAACTAACATTCAGGGCCGACGTCGTCCCAGCACGAGCATCAACAGAGGACGGTTGGTATGGCTTCGAGCCCCCGTCACGGCGCTGTAGGGCCGCAGACCTTCGGAACGTTCCCGGCCAAGCAGGGGATGTACAACCCTGCCTTCGAGAAGGACGCGTGCGGCCTCGCCATGGTCGCGACCCTTCGCGGCGAGGCCGGGCACGACATCATCGATCTCGCGCTCACCGCGCTGCGCAACCTCGAGCACCGCGGTGCGATCGGGTCGGATGCGGGCACCGGTGACGGCGCGGGCATCCTCACGCAGATGCCGGATGCCTTCCTGCGCGCGGTGGTCGACTTCGACCTGCCGCCGGTGGGGGAGTACGCGGCCGGGATGGCGTTCCTGCCGCGCGACGACGACGCCCGCGCCGCGCAGAAGGCCGGGATCGAGCGGATCGCCGCGGCCGAGAACCTCGTGGTGCTCGGCTGGCGCGAGGTGCCCACGGTCGAGGAGCACCTCGGCAAGCTGGCGCTCGAGGCACGGCCCGTGTTCGAGCAGCTGTTCCTCTCGCGCCCAGCGGTGGGGGATGCGCCCGCCCTCTCCGGCATCGCGCTGGATCGCCGGGTCTTCCGCCTGCGCAAGCGCGCCCGGAACGAGCTCGACGCGTACTTCGTGTCGCTCTCGAGCCGCACGCTCGGCTACAAGGGCATGGTCACGACCCTTCAGCTGGAGCCCTTCTACCCGGATCTGCAGGACGAGCGCTTCGCGTCGGAGCTCGCCGTCGTGCACTCCCGCTACTCCACGAACACGTTCCCGTCCTGGCCGCTCGCCCAGCCGCTGCGCATGCTCGCGCACAACGGTGAGATCAACACGGTCAAGGGGAACCGCAACTGGATGCGGGCGCGTCAGTCGCAGCTCGAGTCCGAGCTGCTCGGGGAGATCCGTCCGCTCCTGCCCATCTGCACCGACGGCGCCAGCGACTCGGCCTCGTTCGACGAGGTCCTGGAGCTGCTGACCCTCACCGGTCGGAGCCTGCCGCACGCGATCATGATGATGGTCCCGGAGGCGTACGAGAAGCAGCCGGACATGGATGCGGATCTGCGGGCCTTCTACGAGTACCACTCCATGCAGATGGAGCCGTGGGACGGTCCCGCCGCGCTGATCTTCACCGACGGCACCGTGGTCGGCGCGACCCTGGACCGCAACGGACTGCGCCCCGGCCGCTGGACGGAGACCACCGACGGCCTCGTCGTCATCGGCAGCGAGACGGGTGTGCTGGACTTCGCTCCGGAGCGCATCAAGCGCCGCGGACGACTCCAGCCCGGCCGGATGTTCCTCGTCGACACCGCGCAGCGGCGCATCGTCGAGGACGAGGAGATCAAGTCGGAGCTGGCTTCCCTGCGTCCGTGGCGGGAGTGGCTGACCAACCGGGTGCGCCTGGCCGACCTTCCCGAGCGCGAGCACATCGTGCACCCCATCGCCTCCATCACCCGTCGTCAGCGCACGTTCGGGTACACCGAGGAGGAGGTGCGGCTGCTGCTGACCCCGATGGGGCAGAACGGCGCCGAGCCGCTCGGGGCCATGGGCAGCGACACGCCGATCGCGGTGCTCAGCGAACGCCCGCGCCTGCTGTTCGACTACTTCACCCAGCAGTTCGCGCAGGTGACGAACCCGCCGCTCGACTCGATCCGCGAAGAGGTCGTGACCTCGCTCTCGCTCGGTCTCGGCCCGGAGGGGAACCTCCTCTCCGAGGGTCCGGACCACGCCCGTGCGGTCACGCTCGACTTCCCGGTCATCGACAACGACGAGCTGGCGAAGCTGCAGAACATCCACCAGGCGATGCCCGGCCGCCGCAGCGCCATCATCCGGGGTCTCTACCACTTCGATGCCGGCCCCGGCACGATGAAGGCGCGCCTGGCCGAGATGTGCGAGGAGGCCGACCGCGCCATCGCGGACGGCGCCGAGTTCCTCATCCTCAGCGACCGTGACTCCAACAAGGACCTCGTCCCGATCCCGTCGTTGCTCATGGTCTCGGCGATCCATCACCACCTGATCCGTCGCGAGAACCGGATGAAGGTCGGACTGGTGGTGGAAGCCGGCGACGTCCGCGAGGTCCACCACGTCGCGACGCTGATCGGCTACGGCGCCTCCGCGGTGAACCCGTACCTGGCCATGGAGACCGTGGAGTACCTGGTGCGTGCCGGTTTCATCACCGACCGCAGCCCGGAGAAGGCCGTCAAGAACCTGATCTACGCGCTCGGCAAGGGCGTGCTGAAGATCATGTCCAAGATGGGCATCTCCACGGTGTCCTCGTACGCCGGCGCCCAGGTCTTCGAGGCGATCGGGCTGTCCCAGGAGTTCGTGGACGAGTACTTCACGGGCACCGAGACGAAGCTCGGCGGCATCGGCATCGAGGAGATCGCAACCGAGAACCAGGCCCGTCACGATTTCGCTTACCCGGAGGACCACGCTCCCCGCGCCCACGAGCGGTTGTGGACCGGCGGGGAGTACCAGTGGCGTCGGGACGGCGCTCCGCACCTGTTCAACCCGGACACCGTCTTCCGGCTGCAGCACGCGACCCGCGAGCGGCGTTACGACATCTTCCGCGAGTACACGAAGCTCGTGGACGACCAGGCGCAGGAGCTGAAGACCCTGCGCGGCCTGTTCTCCCTGCGCACCGGCCAGCGCCCGCGTGTTCCCCTCGACGAGGTCGAGCCCGTCTCATCGATCGTGAAGCGTTTCTCCACCGGGGCGATGAGCTACGGCTCCATCTCCAAGGAGGCGCACGAGACCCTCGCGATCGCGATGAACAGCATCGGTGCGAAGTCGAACACCGGTGAGGGCGGGGAGGACGTCGACCGTCTGCTCGACCCCACCCGCCGCAGTGCGATCAAGCAGGTGGCCTCCGGCCGGTTCGGCGTCACGAGCCTGTACCTCACCGAAGCGGACGACATCCAGATCAAGCTCGCGCAGGGCGCCAAGCCCGGCGAGGGCGGTCAGCTGCCGCCGCAGAAGGTCTACCCGTGGGTGGCCCGCACGCGCGGCGGGACGCCGGGCGTGGGACTGATCTCGCCGCCGCCGCACCACGACATCTACTCGATCGAAGACCTCAAGCAGCTCATCTTCGATCTGAAGCGCGCGAACCCCGAGGCGCGGGTGCACGTCAAACTCGTCAGCCAGTCCGGCATCGGTGCGGTCGCCGCCGGGACGGCGAAGGCCCTGGCCGACGTCATCCTCGTCTCCGGACACGACGGCGGCACGGGCGCGAGCCCGATGAACTCCCTCAAGCACGCCGGGACGCCCTGGGAGCTCGGCCTGGCCGAGACCCAGCAGACCCTGATGCTGAACGGGATGCGGGACCGGGTCGTCGTGCAGGTGGACGGCCAGCTCAAGACGGGTCGCGACGTCGTCATCGGTGCCCTGCTGGGCGCCGAGGAGTTCGGCTTCGCCACCGCGCCGCTGGTCGTCTCCGGCTGCATCATGATGCGCGTGTGCCACCTCGACACCTGCCCGGTGGGTGTCGCCACGCAGAACCCCGTGCTGCGGTCGCGGTTCACCGGTAAGCCGGAGTTCGTCGTCAACTTCATGGAGTTCATCGCGGAAGAGGTGCGCGAGTACCTCGCCGAGCTCGGGTTCCGGTCCCTCGACGAGGCGATCGGCCACACCGAGCTGCTGGACGTGAACGGTGCCGTGGAGCACTGGAAGGCCAGCGGACTGGATCTCACCCCCGTGCTGGAGGGCCCGGCGTTCGCGGACGACGAGCCGCGGCGCAACAAGCGGGAGCAGCTGCACGAGCTCGAAGAGCACTTCGACGTCGGACTGATCCAGCGCGCACAGGACGTCATCGCGCACGGTGGACATGTGGAGATCTCCCTCCCCATCCGCAACACGGAGCGGGCGGTCGGCACGATGCTCGGCCACCACGTCACGAAGGCGCACGGTGAGAACGGCCTGCCCTCCGGATCGATCGAGGTCTCCTTGACCGGCTCGGCCGGGCAGTCCTTCGGAGCCTTCATGCCGGCAGGCATCACGCTCCGGCTCGAAGGCGACTCGAACGACTACGTCGGCAAGGGCCTCTCGGGTGGTCAGATCGTCGTGCGACCGCCGCGTGACGCCGCCTTCGACGCCTCGGAGAACGTCATCGCCGGGAACGTCATCGGCTACGGCGCAACGCAGGGCACGATGTTCCTGCGCGGCACCGTGGGCGAGCGATTCCTCGTCCGCAACTCCGGTGCCACGGCCGTCGTCGAGGGGGTGGGCGACCACGCGCTGGAGTACATGACCGGCGGACTCGCCGTGATCCTCGGGGCGACCGGACGCAACCTCGGAGCGGGGATGTCGGGCGGCACCGCCTACATCTACCGTCTCGACGAGAAGCTGGTGAACCGCGAATCGCTCTTGGGCGGCGAACTCGAGCTCGGCCCCCTGGGGTCGGGCGACGCGGAGATCCTCCGCGACCTGCTGCAGCGGCACCTCGCCGAGACCGAGTCGACGCTCGCAGCACGCCTTCTCGAGGACTTCGAGGAGGAAGTGAAGAACTTCGTGCGGGCTGTCCCGCGCGACTACGCGGCGGTGCTGCAGACCCGTGAGGTCGCACTGGCCGAGGGGCTCGACCCCGACGGCGACGTCGTGTGGAACCGCATCATGGAGGTGACGGGTGGCTGACCCGAAAGGTTTTCTGAAAGTCACCGAGCGAGAGCTCCCCGCCCGTCGTCCGGTCCCGGTCCGCATCATGGACTGGAAAGAGGTCTACGAACCGGGCGACTCCGCGGTGCTCCGCCGCCAGGCCGGCCGCTGCATGGACTGCGGAATCCCGTTCTGCCACAAGGGTTGCCCGCTCGGGAACCTCATCCCGGAGTGGAACGACCTCATCTGGCGGGGCGAGGGCCGCGCGGCGATCGAGCGTCTGCACGCGACGAACAACTTCCCCGAGTTCACCGGCCGCCTGTGCCCGGCCCCCTGCGAGAGCGCCTGCGTGCTGGGAATCAACCAGCCCGCCGTGACGATCAAGCAGGTCGAGGTCTCGATCATCGACGAGGCCTTCGCCCACGGCTGGGTCGAGCCCGAGCCGCCGGAGCGGCTGACCGGTAAGACGGTCGCGGTCGTCGGTTCCGGCCCTGCCGGGCTCGCCGCCGCGCAGCAACTGACCCGCGCCGGTCACACGGTGGCGGTCTTCGAGCGGGACGACCGCATCGGGGGACTCCTGCGCTACGGCATCCCGGACTTCAAGATGGAGAAGAAGCACCTCGAGACCCGTCTGCGTCAGATGCAGAACGAGGGGACGCGCTTCCGGGCCGGCGTCGAGATCGGCCGCGACATCTCCTGGTCGGACCTGCGCACGCGCTACGACGCGGTCGTGGTCGCGACCGGCTCGACCGTCGCCCGTGATCTCGCCATCCCCGGCCGCGACCTCGCCGGAGTGCACTTCGCCATGGAGTACTTGGTGGAGTCGAACCACGCGGTGGCCGGCGATCAGGTCCCGAACCAGATCAGCGCCGAGGGCAAGCACGTCATCGTCATCGGCGGCGGCGACACGGGGGCCGACTGCATCGGTACCGCGCACCGCCAGGGCGCACTCAGCGTCACGAACCTCGCCATCGGCAAGCAGCCGCCCGCATCCCGTACCGGCGACCAGCCGTGGCCGACGACCCCCACGCTGTTCGAGGTCTCCTCGGCGCACGAGGAGGGCGGCGAACGCGTCTTCCTCGCCTCCACGGTCGAGTTCCTCGGCAACGACGTGGGCGAGGTCCGGGCTCTGCGCGTCGCCGAGACCGAATACCTGGACGGCCGGCGCGTGCCCAAGAGCGGGACCGAACGGGAGATCCCGGCCGACCTCGTGCTCATCGCCATGGGATTCACCGGACCGGAGCGCACCGAGCTGGAGACCCAGCTGGGCGCGCAGTTCACCGGACGCGGCAACGTCGAGCGGGACAACGACTACCAGACCACCGCCCCCGGCGTGTTCGTCGCCGGCGACGCCGGTCGCGGTCAGTCGCTCATCGTCTGGGCGATCGCGGAAGGACGCGCCGCAGCTGCGGCCGTCGACACCTATCTGATGGGCGACACGGCGCTGCCGTCGCCCGTCCGACCCACGGATGTCGCTATCGGACTCCAGCCCGCGTAGGCTGGCCGAGGCATCCCCACTACTACAAAAGCGGAGCACGATAAACGGATGAGACGCGCGAAGATCGTCGCAACCCTCGGCCCGGCAACTTCCTCCTACGAGATGGTCCGCTCGATCATCGACGCAGGGGTGGACGTGGCCCGGCTCAACCTTTCCCACGGGGACTACTCCGTGCACGACGCGAACTTCGCGAACGTGCGCCGGGCTGCTGAAGACGCCGGACGTGCGGTGGCCATCCTGGTCGACCTGCAGGGCCCGAAGATCCGTCTGGGCAAGTTCGCGGACGGCCCCCACGAGCTGGCGGTCGGTGACATCTTCAAGATCACCATCGACGACGTCCCCGGCACCAAGGAGATCGTCTCGACGACCTTCAAGGGTCTGCCGAACGACGTGAAGCCCGGCGACTACCTCCTCATCGACGACGGCAAGGTCCGCGTCAAGGTCATCGAGACCGACAGCCGCGTCGTCACCACCGAGGTGATCGTCGCCGGTGCCGTCTCGAACAACAAGGGCATCAACCTGCCCGGCGTCGCCGTCAACGTCCCGGCCCTGTCCGAGAAGGACGAGGCGGATCTCCGCTGGGGCCTGCGAGCGGGCGCCGATGTGATCGCGCTCTCGTTCGTGCGCGATGCGAAGGACGTCCAGCGCGTGCACGTGATCATGGCCGAGGAGGGACGCCGCGTCCCCGTCATCGCCAAGATCGAGAAGCCGCAGGCCGTGGACAACCTCGAGGAGATCATCGACGCCTTCGACGGCATCATGGTCGCCCGCGGCGATCTCGGTGTCGAGCTTCCGCTCGAGGCCGTCCCGATCGTGCAGAAGCGCGCGGTCGAGCTGTGCCGGCGCATGGCGAAGCCCGTCATCGTGGCGACGCAGATGCTCGAGTCGATGATCGAGAACCCGGTGCCCACGCGCGCCGAGACCAGCGACGTCGCCAACGCCGTCCTGGACGGCGCCGACGCGGTCATGCTCTCCGGCGAGACGAGCGTGGGCAAGTACCCGGTCACGGTCGTCGAGACCATGGCCCGGATCGTGAACTCCACCGAGGAGCACGGCCTGGAGCGCATCGCGCCGCTGAACACCAAGCCGCGCACCCAGGGCGGGGCCATCACGCTGGCCGCGATGGAGGTCGCCGAGTTCGTCGAGGCGAAGTGGGTCTGCATCTTCACCGAGTCCGGCGACACCGCTCGGCGCATGTCGCGGCTGCGTCCGCGTTTCCCGCTCATGGCGTTCACGCCGGAGCCGGCGATCCGACGTCGGATGGCCCTCACCTGGGGCATCCAGTCCACCCTCGTCGAGCACGTGGCGCACACCGACCGCATGTTCATCCAGGTGGATGACTTCTTCCTGTCGAACGACCTCGCCAAGGAAGGGGACAAGGTCGTCGTGATCTCCGGTTCCCCTCCCGGAATCATCGGTTCGACCAACGACATCCGCATCCACAAGATCGGGGACGCCGTCAACGGCCGTGCACCGATCTACAAATCGGGGGAGTAGCCCCGGCGGATCGGGAAGGGGATGCCTCGATGAGGCATCCCCTTCGTCGTTCCCGTCATCCGTCGTGGAGGCGCGCCAGCGCGCTGACGACGTCCCGCTCCCACCGACGTGCCGACGACAGGACGCCCGTGAAGGTCGGCGTGTCGTGGATGACGCCGAGATACTGCACGGCGCTGGCCTCCACACCCTCCTCGCGCAGCCGGGCGGCATACGCGGCACCGTCACCCCGGAGCGGGTCGTACTCCGCCGTCAGGATCACCGCCTCCGGGAGCCCCGCCAGCGACGGCGCCAGCAGCGGCGAGGCGAGCGGGTCGCGCGCATCCGACGGGCGGGCGAGGTAGGTGCGGGCGACCGACCGCAGCTCCCGCATCGCGATGAAGCGGGGGATGCCCAGTGCCCGGCTGGCGCGCAGGTCGATGTGGCGCCCGGTGAGGTCGGTGACGGGGACCTCGAGCACCTGCGTGCGGATCGGCAGACCGGTCCGGTCCCGGTTCGCGAGGGTCAAGGCTGCGGCGATGGAGGCGCCGGCAGAGGTGCCGGCGACCCCGATGCGGTCAGGATCCACGCCCAGCTCCACCGCGTTCCGGTACAGCCAGACCAGCACGGCATGGGCCTGTTCGACCTGTGTCGGGAAGCGGTGCTCGGGGGCGAGCGCGTAGTCCACCGCCACCATCGCGACGCGTGCCGCGGCCGCGCGGCGGCGGTTGGCGGCATCCGTCGTGGGATAGTCGATGCCGCCGATGCGGAAGGCGCCGCCGAAGAGCGTGAGGCATCCCGGGACGAGTGTGCCTTCCCCGCCATCCGGGTAGTAGATCCGAACCCGGACGGACGGATACCCAGGCACCTGCACCTCGTGTTCCACGGTGCGCAGCACCGGGCCGGGGGTGCCGACCGTCGCGAGCTCCTTGCGATCCCAGGCGATGGCCTCACGGCGGTGACGTTCCCGCGGGGTGCGCCGCTGCCCAGCAGCTCCCGTCCCCGTTCCCGGTGGCGTCCGCGCAGGGGCGGAGGCATCGCCGCGGATGCGTGACCAAAGGCGGGTGAGCCGCGTGCGGGCGGAGGCCAGGGCCTTGCCGATGAGGTAGCGACGGTGGACGCGCAGACGCTCGGCGAAGAACGGGTCCAACGGCATGGCGACCTCCCGGGGGATGGGACGGCGATCGAAACGATCAGGACCGTGATCCTCTCATGCGCAGCCCCCGTGCTGTTCGCCCCACCCCGCGACGGGTGGACAGGTCATCGGGACGAGCGCAACCCCGGGCGGCAGGCGGGGCCGGGATTGTTGACTGGTGGGGTGACAGTAGAGGCATCCGCGTCCCCCCGGGTGAGCGTCGTGGTCCCGGTCTACAATCCCGGACCCGGATTCGACGATCTCATCTCCTCTCTCGACCGGCAGACGCTCGCGCCACAGGATTTCGAGGTGCTCCTGTGCGACGACGGCTCGGATGACGCGACGCGCGCGCACCTGGATCGGGTCGCCAGGAACCGGCCGAACGTGCGGGTGCTGCATCTCGAGCACACCGGCTGGCCGGGGACCCCGCGAAACCACGGCATCCAGGAGGCACGCGGCACCTACGTCTTCTTCGCCGACCAGGACGACCGCCTGTTCGAAGACGGGCTCGAGCAGCTCTGCGACTACGCCGACCGGAACTCCTCGGATGTCGTCGTGGGCAAGGTGGTGGGCGTGGGCCGCCGCATTCCGGGGCGGATCTTCCGCCGGGACATCCCCAGTGCGGTGCTGGGGAAGGATCCGCTGCTGGAACTGCTCACCCCGCACAAGCTCTTCCGCACCGCCTTCCTGCGCGAGAACGGCATCCGGTTCCCGGAGGGCCGGGTGCGGCTCGAGGACCACCTGTTCGTGATGCAGGCCTACTTCCGCGCGGAGCGGATCTCCATCCTGGCGAGCCGGCCCTGTTACGCCTGGATCAACAACGCGGGCAGCGCCAGTTCCTCGCGCATCGACCCGGAGTCTTACTTCCCCCATCTGGAGTCCGTGCTGGATCTGGTGGAGGCGAATGTCGAGCCCGGGGCCCGCCGCGATACGCTGCTGCGCCACTGGTACCGGGGGAAGATCCTGAAGCGCATGGACGGCAGCCGGATGGTGCGCTACCCGGACGCGTACCGCGAGCGTTTCCTGGATACGGTGAGCCCGATCGCGCAGCAGCGATTCGGTCCCGGGGTGGAACGGGGCCTCGCCTTCCCGCTGCGGATCCGCTCCGCCCTGCTCCGGCAGGACCGGCGGGAGGACCTGCTCCGCCTCGCCGAGTTCGAGGCCGGACTGGAATGCCGGACCGAGGTCGCCTCGGCGCAGTGGCTGCGCCGAGGGAAGCTCCAGCTGACGGTCCGCGTGGACGTCCTGCGTGACGGACAGGACGCCCTGGTGTTCGCCGAGGAGCCCGCCTCCGACGCGGGCGCGGCGGACCCCGCTGTGATCCGTCCGCTCCGCTGGCAGCCGCCGGCGGAGCTGGGGGAGATCCTCCCGGCGTCCGAACTGGACGCACGGCGGGATCTGCGCCGGGACCGGCTCGAGGTGTACATCCGGGATCGGGAGAGCCGCAGCGAGCGCCGCATCGCCGGCCGCGTCGCCCCGGATCTGCACAGGGTGCCGCTCACGATCGATCCCCTGCGCACCTTCGCCCGGAACGATGCCACGGCCAGTGGAGAGCTCGTGGCGCACGTGCGCCGCGCGGGCTGGACGTTCGAGACCCCGCTGCGTGCGGATCCCGCGCTGGTGGAGGCGATGAAGCCGTCTCCCCTCCTCGCCGGGCGTCGGTCCCGACTCGTCGTCGCACCCGACGGCACGCTGGGACTGCGCCGCGAATGGCCCGCCGGGCGCGGACGGGACCTCGCAGCCCGTGCCGTCCGCCGAGCCGGCGCACTGGCACGAAAGGTCGTCCCGCACCGCGTGCGCGGCGTCGTCGCGAAGGCACTGAACTACAGCTGACCGAGGTCCTTCCCGGGCCCTGTCGCGCTACATGAGCTTGGTCGACTGCAGCATGCCTTCCATCTTCTCGTTGAAGCCGATGAGGGGCTTGCGCAGCGCGAGACCGAGCAGCGCCATCGGCACGAGGAAGGCGAGCAACCAGCCGAGCGAGATCCAGTAGTCGCCCTGGTAGATCCCCGCCAGCGCGGCGCGGAACGCATCGATGGCGTGGGTTGCGGGGAGGAACGGGCTGACGTTCTGGAACCACTCCGGGAGTAGCGACAGCGGGTAGGCCCCACCGGCGCCGGCGACCTGGATGACGAGGACGAACACCGCCAGTGCCTTGCCCGCGTCGCTGAACGAGACGACCAGCGTGTAGATGATGAACGTGAAGACCAGGGAGGTCGTCCAGCCCACCACCATGAACAGGAACGGGTGCACCGGGTCGAGGCCGACGAGCAGGATGTTGCCGAGGAACACCAGGGTGCTCTGGGCCAGTCCCATCAACGCGAAGATCGCGTAACGCCCGAGGAACTGCTCGTGCAGCTTCAGCGGCGGACCGCCGTCGGAGCGCAGCTGGAGGTCCGAGTCGCCCTCGAATGCCCGTCGCGGCGGGTCGACCCGCAGCGTGACCGCGAGCAGCAGTGCACCCACCCAGAGGGAGAGGATGGTGTAGAGCGGGGCCATCCCGGCACCGAAGCTCACGACCGGGTAGACCGGGATGCGGTCGATGCCGATCGGCTGCGCGAGAGCCGTCGCCAGGACGTCGGGGTTCGCCCCGATGATCTTGGCGATCTGGCTGAAGTCGCCCGAGTCGATCGCATTCGAGAGCGCCTGCTGGACACGGTCCACCCCGTCGGCGGCGGCGGTCAGAGCATCTGCGAGCGCACGGTTGTCCCGGGCGGCCGTCTGCAGCAGCGCGGCGGCGCCCTCTCCCGCGTTCGTCACGGCCGAGACGTCGCCGGCGATCGCGCCGAGTCCCGCTCCGACGGCGCCGAGCTGGGCAGCTAACTGGTCGAGGGTCGGCTTCAGGTCGTTCGCGTACACAGTGTTCGCGTTCCCGATCGCCGACTGCGCAGCGGAGATGCGGCTGTCGAGCTGGCCGCGGAATCGCTGTGCATCGGCGTTGCCCGCAGCCACGGTCGTGGCCATATCGCCCAGCCGGGACTGGAGTTCCTTCTCCTGCGCGATCGCGGTCTCGAGCCCCGCCAGCAGAATCGCGAACGCCTCCTGATCCTCCTCCGGAAGATTCGGTTCGACGTCCTCGATGAGCCGGTCGCGCAGTGCCTCGTGGCGGGTGATGAGCTCGCCCAGCTGACCGGACATGTCCTCGATGCGCACGACGCTCTCACCCGCATCCGTGTCGAGCGTCGAGAACACCCGGTCGATCTGGCCCGAGAAACGCCCGAGCTGCTCCTCGCTCGCGGCGAAGGCGTTCGTGAGGGCCTGGGTGGCCTGGGCGATCGCGCCGTTGGCGCCCTGGGACGCATCCAGCCCCTCCTGCACCCGGCCGGTCGCATCCGAGAACTCGGACTCGACGGCACGCAGGAGGTTGGTCGCGCCGTCCACCAGGGGCACGCTCGACTCGAGCAGGGCCGTGAACATGTTCGCCGTCCCGGCGGCGGCGCGCAACTGCACGCCGGCCTGTCCGACATGCGCCTCGATCCGCGCGAACGCCGCCTGGGACTCGGAGTCGCTCAGCGAGGTCGAGAGTGAGGACACCAGGCTGAGGGCGACGTTGCTGAGCTCCTTCGTGAACTCGGCGTTGATCTTGGCCGAGAGGTCGTCGGCACCTTCACTGGTGATCAGGGGAGCGAGCGGGTTCGACTTGTCATTCATGTAGAAGTCGATCTCGGTGCGCTGCGACCCGGCCGTGTAGAAGGTCAGCATCCGCTCGCTGAAGTCCTTCGGCAGCACCATCGCGGCGTAGTACTCGCCGGATTCGGTGCCGGCGATGGCGTCCTTCTTCGAGGTGATGACCCAGTCGAGCTGGTCGTTCGCGCGAAGCGCGGATTCGACGATGCTGCCGACGTTGATATGGAGGGGGATGAGCGCGCTCGTGTACCCCTCGTCGGTGCTCGCCACTGCGACCTTCAGGTTCTTCGTGTTGTCGAACGGCTCCCAGCTGCCGATGACGTTGAACCACGTGAACGCCGAGGGGATCACGATCAGTCCGCAGAGGACGATCACGGACATCACATTGCTCGTGGCGCGCCGGAGATCCGCGCGGAAGAGCCCCCAGATGCCTTTCACAGCTGCGCCTCCAGTTCAGTGATTTCTCGTCGTATCTCCGCTTCGGGCATCTCGCCGACCTCCGTCGAGAGACGGAGGCTGTAGCGGATGTACTCCAGGGTGATCAGCGCGGCGAAGACGACGACGAGCCACAGGATCCACAGCCCGACGAACTCGGTCTTGCTGTCCGGGAAGATCATGGCGAGCGCGGCGAGGACCAGGATGCCGGCGACACCGACGGTGATGATGGCGGCACGGACCTTCCGGTAGGAGCGGGCGAACGGCAGCGCCCGCTTGGCCAGCCGCGCCTGGTAGCTCGCACGGTTGGCGAGGGCGCGCAGGAGATGGTTCAGGCGGTAGCCGGGTCCGGACGGCGCACCCTCCTCGGAGGTGAACAGCTCGGTCGCGCCGACCTGCTGGGTGAACAGCCGGGTCAGGTTGGAGACGCTGCGACGCAGCACGAGGCCGAGGAAGAACGCGCCGGCGACGAACAGCGCCAACGTGCCCATGTACCGCCAGTAGGCGAGGCCAGCGAACCCGCTGATCACCTCGCGCATCGCGTCGATGCCGTACGTGAAGGGGAAGAACGGGTACAGCTTCTGGAAGAACTCCGGCATGAGCTCGATCGGGTAGATGCCCGAGGCCCCGGGGATCTGCATGATCACGAGGATCACGACCAGACCCTTGCCGATGTAACCGAAGGTGACGGACAGGGCATAGATGATGCTGAGGTAACTCAGCCCGATCAGGATCGGCGTGATGACGAACACGAACGGATTCACATGCTGGACGCCGATGATCAGGTTGCCCGTGCTGAGTGTGATCGCCTGCATGATGGCGATCCCGGCGAACAACGTCCATCGTCCGAGGTAGCTCTGCCGCTCGGTGAGGTCGGGGATCTCCTCGCGATCGACCTCGAGCTTGAGGATCACGACCAGCACGAACGCGCCGATCCACAGTGACAGGTTGATGAACAGCGCCGCCATCTGGGAGCCGTAGGTGTTCGTCGGGAAGATCGTGTGCTGGTTCACGACCACGGGGGTCGACATGAACTGAGCGATCTGCTCGGGGTTCAACGAGGTGAGGGTCTGCAACTCCTGCCACGCGGCAGCGCCGCCGACGGCGCGCAGGTCGGTCACGGCGACACCCATGTCGCCCTCGACCGCAGCCAGATCCGCGTCGAGCGAGGCGAGCGCGGCAGAGGTCTGCGCGAGCTGGGCGTCGAGACCGGTGAGCAGGCCGGAAGCCTGTCCGAGCAGGGTGCGCTGCGCATCGACGGCGGCGGACAGGGAGTCGGTCGCGGCGGTCACTCTGCCGATCGCGGCGATGGCGGACGCCGCGCCCTGTGCGACTTCGGCCGATCCGATGACGTGGCCCGTCGTCGCCTGGCCGGCGAGGCGAAGGAGGTCGGATTGGGCCTTGTCCGCGAGTGTACGGGCCTCGTCGAGGGTGCCGTGGATGCCGCCCAGCGCTCCGTCGATGTTGGCGAGGGTGAGGACGTTCGCCTGCAGCCCCTCACGGGTGGACTGGATGCCTGTCTGCAGTTCGCCGAGATGCCCGCGGGTCTGGGCGATGATCTGCGCGGCGTCCTGCAGATCCGCGATGATCTTCGCCTCGGCGTCCAGCACGTCCTGCTCGGCGACGGCGCTGCCACTCTTGATCGCCGTCGCGACGGCGCTCGCGACCTGTTCGGTGAACGCATCGGTCATCTGCGTCTGGATGGTGGTCGCACCGGTGTCGGTGATCTCGGGGGCGACGCCGTTCAGCTTCTCGTTGACGTAGTACTGCAGCTTGGGCTGGGTGAAGTCGCCGGAGGTGAGGCTCAGCAGATCGGCGGTGAAGGTCTCCGGCACCACGAAGGCGGCATAGCTCGACCCGCTCTCGACGGCGCGCATCGCCTCATCCTTCGACACGAAGTGCCACCCGAGGTCATCGTTGTCCTTCAGCTGGGCGACCAGCTGATCGCCGACGTTCACCTCACCCGTCAGCGACGTCGAAGCGCCCTGATCGAGGTTCACGACCGCGATGCTGAGGTTCTTCGTGTTGTCGAAGGGGTCCCAGAAGGCCGAGATGTTGAACCACGCGTACAGCGACGGCGTGATGAGTGCGCCGCCGATGATGACCCATGCCAGCGGGACGCGTCCCAGACGCTTGAGATCGCGAGTGAACACACGCCAGACGTTCCGCATACCAGTTGCCTCTCGCGAATATCTGTTCTTTTCCGCACCCGGGACGGTGCCCGGGGAATCGGCGATCGGACAGTGCCGGATACGCCTCTTCCCACACTATCCATGAGCCTCCGCGGTCCGGACCGGGTCGTCGCCCGCGTCGCAGAGCACTGCTCCGATTCCGCGCCAGCACTGGGATCGGAGGCGGGTGATGCCCGGGTGACGGCGTGGATGAAATTCGGATGAGCGGCGAGAAACGCCCCGCATCCGGAACCGGTGCAGAGCCCCGGGAATCGATCTCGGCGCCCGCATCGCCGGAGAACGCGGGGAGGCATGCAGCTCATTCAATCGAACATCGGTTCACCTAGGTAGCGCGGAGATGAGATGCCGCGGCCGCCGCTACTGTGCAATGTTGCATAGAAATACTGCAGAGCAGCGGTAGCCTGCTGACATGAGGGAACGCGTCAATCTCCGATCCTGGCTCGCCGACTCCGCAGCGCAGGCCGAGTTGGACGGCGAGCTTCGCGAGCTCGTCGATCGGCTCGGAGTCTGGGTGCAGCGGCGGGCAGAGGCGGACGCCGCGACGCCGGATTCCCCTCCGGCGGCCCTGGTCCGGGTCGCGGTCGCGGCGGCTCTGCGTGACGCGGCGTCCGACCTGCTGACCCTGGAAGCTGCGCGTGCGCGCCGAGATTGGCCGCTCACGGCGATCGCGGAGGCCTCCGGTATGGAACCGACCAGTAGTCCGGCCCGGAATTTCCGGGGCTTCGCCGATCTGATCGCCGCGGATGCCTGGGCACAGCTCCATCCCGGGGAGGACCCCGAACCTGTGCGCGGACGGCGGATCGATCTCACGCTCGGTCCACGCGCCTGAGCCCGGGGACGCTCGAGACTGCCCAGGCCGTGATGTCCGTCCGGTTGCGGTGTCACCTCGGCGCGCTGTCGGCCGGGGGCTCGGGCATGAGCGCTCTCGCCGCGCCCCACAACGACCCGATGTTGAGCCGGCCGGGTTGCACGGCGAGCATCCGCCGGTAGAAATCGAGGGCGTCCGAAGCCGTGCGCTCGACTTCCGCGACATCCCGGAGGTACCGATGGTCGCGTCGATGTCGGTGGGCGAGTCTCCACGGCGAGCGTCCTTGTGCGCGCAGACGACGCCGGGCGGAGCGAGTTCGTCGAGTCGCTCGAGCGCCGCTATCCAGGAGAGTCGGGTCTCCGACGTCGTCTCGGACAGATACGGGGGAAGAGCCTGTTCCAGAAGCCCTCGTACATGTCCGGCGCGGCTTGTCTCTCGAACTCCGCGAGGTGCCGGGAGTGGCCAGGAAGCGGGCGCGGGGGAACGCCTCGCGGAGCTGGCCGATGCCGAACGTGTGGTCGCCGTGACCGTGGGTGACGTAGACCGCCGCGAGGTTCTTCCCCCGGGAACGGATCCACTCGATCAGCCGGTCGTTCTGATCTGTGAGTGGGAACGTATCGACGAGCACGGCGTCGTCCCCGTCCCAGATGAGGGTTGCCGAATTCGACACCCCGCGCTGATCACGGACCAGTCCTTCGCGCGGTTCGGTCAGCACCGCGTATCCCGTTGACGCCGTCATGGCTCCGTTCCTTCCTGGTCACCTCTGGATGGAATCGAGGATGCCCCGGTCGAGGGCGTTCTGGTCCGCCCTGTCGACGCCCGGTTGCCCGGTGCGTTCATGTGCGGATCGCGACGACCACGAACACTGTCTCGCGGAGGATCCCCCGGGCGCGTGAGGCATTCGACTCGACCCAGCGGGACGAGTCATCCTCGGAGCCGACTGCTCGGAGACGGGGCGAACAGCGATCCGGTGGTCTTCGGAGCAGGAGCTCCGGGAACGCTTCGCCGAGGCCGGAGCGGGAGTGGGGGAGTGGGAGCTGTGTGCCGGTGGTGGGAGTCGAACCCACACGCCCTTTCAGGCAACCGAGTTTGAGTCGGTCGCGTCTGCCATTCCGCCACACCGGCCGGGCCACGTCCGCGAACGACGATACCGTAGGATTCAATGGTGACCGAGCAAGATACATCCTCCAACACGCCATCCGCCCCCCGCCGCGTCGTGGTGGCTGAGGACGAGTCGCTCATCCGCCTGGACATCGTGGAGATCCTCCGCGACAACGGGTTCGACGTCGTCGGCGAAGCGGGTGACGGTGAGACCGCCGTCCAGCTCGCCACGGATCTGCGCCCCGACCTCGTCATCATGGACGTCAAGATGCCGCAGCTCGACGGGATCAGTGCCGCCGAGAAGCTCAGCAAGAACCACATCGCCCCCGTCGTCCTCCTCACGGCGTTCAGCCAGAAGGAGCTCGTCGAGCGCGCCAGCGAGGCCGGTGCTCTCGCCTACGTGGTGAAGCCGTTCACCCCGAACGACCTGCTGCCGGCGATCGAGATCGCGCTGGCCCGCTACGAGCAGATCATCACGCTCGAAGCCGAGGTCGCCGACATGGTCGAGCGCTTCGAGACCCGCAAGCTCGTCGACCGGGCCAAGGGCCTCCTCAACGAGAAGATGGGCCTCAGCGAGCCCGAGGCGTTCCGCTGGATCCAGAAGGCATCGATGGACCGGCGCCTCACGATGCAGGACGTCGCGAAGGCGATCATCGAGCAGCTCGCTGCAAAGAAGTAACACCACTCCACGAAGAGAAGGGCGGGATGCGGCTGGTGCCGCATCCCGCCCTCTCTTTCGCTGGTGCGGGGGAGTCAGCGCCCTTGCGGGGCGTCCTTGATCATGTTGGTGATCCGCACCGTCGAGCAGCGCCGCCCCTGGTCGTCGCTGATGACGATCTCGTGCACTGTCATCGAGCGGCCCAGATGCAGGGGAGTGCACACCCCGGTCACGAGGCCCGAGGTCGCGGAGCGGGTGTGCGTCGCGTTGACGTCGACGCCGACGGCGAGCCGACCGGGACCCGCGTAGAAGTTCGCCGCCATCGACCCGAGCGACTCGCCCAGCACCACGTATCCGCCGCCGTGGAAGAGCCCCACCGGCTGCGTGTTCCCCTCGACGGGCATGGTCGCGACGGCCCGTTCCAGCGTGAGTTCGACCCACTGGAAGCCCATCTTGTCCGCCAGCGCACCGTTGCCTCGGCGGGCGGCCCATTCGATGCCGTCGAGGACAGGGGCGGTCTCGGTCATCGGCGGGTTCCTCGCATCTTCGCTCGTCTCTTCATGTCCGCCGCGCTCATTAGGCTGGAACGGTGACGGACTCCGAAAAGCCTACCCTTCTGGTCGTCGACGGCCATTCGCTCGCCTTCCGCGCTTTCTACGCGCTCCCGGTCGACAACTTCACCACCAAGGACGGCCAGCACACCAACGGGGTCTACGGGTTCCTGTCGATGTTCGTCAACCTACTGAAGGCCGAGAACCCGTCCCACGTCGCCGTCGCCTTCGACACCTCGCGGGTCTCCTTCCGCACCCGGGAGTACCCGGAGTACAAGGCGACCCGCAGTGAGACGCCGCCGGAATTCTCGGGTCAGATCCCGCTCCTGCAGGACTGCCTGCGCGCCATGCAGATCACCGTCCTCACCAAGGAGGACATCGAGGCCGACGACATCCTCGCCACACTGGCGACCCAGGGCGAGGAGGCCGGTTTCGAGGTGCTGGTGTGCTCCGGAGACCGGGACACCATCCAGCTCGTCACCGACGACGTGACGCTGCTCTATCCCAACGTGCAGGGTGTGTCCCAGCTCAAGCGCTACACGCCCGAGACCGTGATGGAGCGATACGGGGTGCCACCCGCACAGTACCCGGAGATCGCCGCGCTCGTCGGCGAGACGAGCGACAACCTGCCCGGCGTTCCGAAGGTCGGCGAGAAGACCGCGGTGAAGTGGCTCACCCAGTTCGGCTCGCTCGACGTGCTCCTGGAACGGGCCGATGAGATCAAGGGGGTCGTCGGCGGGAACCTCCGTGAGCACATCGAGGACGTCCGGCGCAACCGGGCCCTGAACCGTCTCCTGCGCGACGTCGAACTGCCGGTGACGCCCCAGGACCTCGTGCGCCGGCCGATCGACGCACAGGCGGTGCGCGACATCTTCGCGCGGCTCGAGTTCCGAGCCCTGCTCCCACGGGTGTTCGAGGCGTCCGGCACGGATGCCGCGGACAGCGCGTCCCACGACGCCCCGGCGGTCAGTGCGCCGCCGTCGGTCGAGGCGGATGCCGTCGCTCTCGCGGCATGGATCGCCGACGCTCCCGAGGAGATCGCCGTCACCGTCACCATCGAGAACGGACGCCCGGGCCGCATCGGTCTCGCCTCGCTCACCGCCACCGTCGAGGCATCCTGGTCCGACGACGTGCAGGCCGCGCTGGCGGAATGGCTGACCGCCGACGCCCCGAAGGTCATGCACGACGCGAAGGGCCAGGTCAAGGCCCTCCAGCGCGCGGGGGTCCGTCTGGGCGGACTCGCCTTCGACACGCTCTTGGCCGGATGGCTCATCCGCCCGAGCTTCCCCGACAAGACCCTCGCCCACCTCGTGGACCGCTACCTCGGCGAGAAGCTTCCCGAGGCGGACCCGACGCAGCTCGTGCCGGAGACGGAGGGGGCGACGCCCGGGCAGGTCGCGTGGTTCACCCTGCGCGTCGCCACGGCACTGCGGGAGTCCTTCGAAGGACGCGTCGGCGAGATCCTCACCGACATCGAGCTGCCGACGCTGCGCGCACTGGCGGACATGGAGCTGGCCGGCGTCGCGGTCTCCCACGAGAAGCTCTCCGGGTTCTCCGCGGAGCTGGGTGCCCGTGCGGAGCGGCTCGCGGCGGACGCCTACCTGGCGATCGAACGGGAGGTGAACCTCGGTTCGCCCAAGCAGCTGCAGGAGGTCCTCTTCGAGCAGCTCCAGCTGCCGAAGACCCGCAAGACGAAGACCGGGTACTCCACGGATGCCGCCGTGCTGGCCGATCTGCAGGACTCGCACCCGCATCCGTTCCTCGATCTCCTGCTGCAGCACCGTGAGGCGACGAAGATGCGTCAGATCATCGAGTCCCTCGACGCCGCCATCGGCAGCGACGGACGCATCCACACGACGTATCTGCAGACGGGGTCGCAGACCGGCCGGCTCTCGAGCACCGACCCCAATCTGCAGAACATCCCGGTGCGCACCGAGGAGAGCAGGCGCATCCGGTCCGCCTTCGAGGTCGGATCCGGGTACGAGACCCTGCTCACCGCCGACTACTCGCAGATCGAGATGCGCATCATGGCGCACCTCTCCGAGGATCCCGGGCTGATCGAGGCGTTCAACACGGGGGAGGACCTGCACCGCTTCGTCGGCGCACGCGTCTTCGGCGTGACCCCCGAGGATGTCACGCCCGCCATGCGCAGCAAGGTCAAGGCGATGTCCTACGGGCTCGTGTACGGGCTGTCCGCCTTCGGCCTGTCGAAGCAGCTGCGCATCGACCAGTCCGAGGCCAAGCAGCTCATGAGCGAGTACTTCGCCCGCTTCGGCGCCGTCCGCGACTACCTGCGCTCCTCGGTGGAGCAGGCGCGGATCGACGGCTACACGGAGACGATCTTCGGCCGCCGCCGTCCGTTCCCCGACCTCGCCAGCCCCAACCGGGTGCTGCGGGAGAACGCGGAGCGTGCGGCGCTGAACGCGCCCATCCAGGGCAGCGCCGCCGACATCATGAAGATCGCCCTGTTCCGCATCCACGAGGAGTTCCGAGCACAGGGCCTCGCTTCCCGGGTGCTGCTCCAGATCCACGACGAACTCGTGGTGGAGGTCGCCGCGGGGGAGTGGGATGCGGCGGAGCGGATCGTACGCGAGCGCATGGGCGATGCGGCGACCCTCACGGTGCCGCTCGATGTCCAGATCGGCCGCGGTCCGAACTGGGAGGCAGCGGGTCACTGACCGCGAGGTTGGCGCCCCCTGTGCACGTGCGTAGGCTCGATCACATGACCGAACCTGCGCGTGTGCCCACCCCGATCGACGCGATCGCCGAGGAGTGGGTCGACACCGTCTCGGAACTCGCTCCGACCCTGGCCACCTACATCGGCCGGTTCGAGCACAACGGCCGTTTCGGGGACTACTCGCCGGAGGGTGCCGACCGGTACGCGGATGCGGCCCGCACCGCACTCGCGAAGCTCGACGCCGTGAGCCCGGTCGATCCCATCGACCAGGTCACCAAAGAGGATCTGGGCCGGGAGTTGCGCCTCGACCTCGAGCTGCACGAGGCGGGGGCGCATCTGCGCGACCTGAACGTCATCGCCTCGCCCGCCCAGGACATCCGCTCCGTCTTCGACCTCATGCCGACGGAGACCGTCGACGACTGGTCCGTGATCGCCGCCCGACTCGGGGCGCTGCCGAAGGCGATGGAGGGGTACATCGAGACCCTCCGGGCAGGTATCGAAGCCGGGACCACCCCGGCGCGTCGCCAGGTCACCGAGGTGATCGCGCAGATCGAGCGCTATACGGCGGACAACGGGTTCTTCGCGGAATTCGCCGGTGATGCCGCACCCGCGGAGGGGCAGCTGCCGGCGTCGCTGGCCCGTGAGCTCTCCGACTGCGCCGGGGCGGCCCGGGTCGCATACGACGCCCTCGCGAGCTTCCTCTCCGCCGAACTCGCCCCCGCGGCGAGCGAAGAGGACGCCGTGGGACGGGAGCTCTACGCCCTGCACTCGCGACGCTTCCTCGGCGCCACCATCGACCTGGACGAGACCTACGACTGGGGTGTCGAGGAACTCGCCCGGATGGTGGCCGAGCAGGAATCGATCGCGAAGGAGATCCTGCCCGGCGCGAGCGTGGAAGAGGCGGTCGCGTTCCTGGAACAGGACGAGGAGCGCAAGCTCCACGGAACGAAGGCGCTGCAGGAGTGGATGCAGGCGACGAGCGACCGTGCCATCGAGGAACTCGGACGGACCCACTTCGACATCCCCGATCCGATCCGGCGCTTGGAGTGCATGATCGCCCCCACCCAGGAGGGCGGCATCTACTACACAGGTCCGACGGATGACTTCTCGCGTCCCGGGCGGATGTGGTGGTCGGTGCCCGAGGGCGTCGACTCGTTCGACACCTGGCGTGAGCTCACCACGGTGTACCACGAGGGCGTCCCGGGCCATCACCTGCAGATCGCGCAGGCGGTGCACAACCGCGCCCAGCTCAATTCCTGGCGGCGGCTGCTCGCCGGCACGTCGGGCCACGCGGAGGGGTGGGCACTGTACGCCGAACGGCTCATGGCCGAACTCGGCTACCTCGATGACCCGGCGGATCGGCTGGGGATGCTGGACGGCCAGCGGATGCGCGCGGCACGGGTCGTCCTCGACATCGGCGTGCACCTGCGCAAGCCCCGGCTGGACGGGTCCGGAACCTGGGATCACGACTATGCGCTGGAGTTCATGCGCCGCAACGTCAACATGCCCGACGCCTTCATCCAGTTCGAGGTGAACCGGTATCTCGGGTGGCCGGGCCAAGCGCCCGCCTACAAGGTGGGCGAGCGCCTGTGGCAGCAGATCCGCGACGATGCGCGGCAGGCGCAGGGGAGCGACTTCTCGATCAAGGACTTCCACAAGCGCGCGCTGGACATCGGCGGCGTCGGCCTGGATACCCTCCGCTCGGCGCTGGCGTCCTGATGGTGGCCGCCTCGGACGTGGAGTTCGGGCTGGACACGTTCGGTGACGTGACGGCGGGCGCCGACGGGACGACGCTGAGCGATGCGCAGACCATCCGGAACGTGGTGGAACAGGCCGTCCTCGCGGATGAGGTGGGGTTGGCCTTCTTCGGCGTCGGCGAGCATCACCGGCACGAGTTCGCCGTCTCCAGCCCGGAGATCGTCCTCGCCGCGATCGCCGCACGGACCCGCCGGATCCGGCTCGGAACAGCCGTGACGGTGCTGTCCTCGGACGACCCGGTACGCGTGTACGAGAGGTTCGCGACTCTGGATGCGGTCTCCAGCGGTCGCGCCGAAGTCATCCTCGGGCGCGGATCGTTCATCGAGTCCTTCCCGCTGTTCGGATTCGAGCTCGCGGACTACGAGGTGCTCTTCGAGGAGCGTCTCGAACTGTTCAGTCGGCTGCTGACCGAGAAGCCCGTGACGTGGTCCGGATCGACGCGTTCGGCTCTCGACAACGCGGACGTGTTCCCCAAGACCGAGCACGGTCTGCGAGCGTGGGTGGGCGTCGGTGGGTCGCCGGAGTCGGTGGTGCGCACCGCCCGGTACGGATACGGCCTGATGCTCGCGATCATCGGCGGGTCCGCCGCGAACTTCCGCCCCTACGTGGAGCTCTTCCATCGTTCCCTCACCGCGGCCGGACACAGCGCGCGGCCGGTGGGCGTGCACTCGCCCGGGCACGTCGCCGACACGGACGAGCAGGCCTGGAACGAGGCGTACCCGGCGATCGAGAAGAACCGGAACGCCATCGGCCGGGAGCGGGGGTGGCCGCTGTACAGCCGCATGCAGTTCCAGCGGGACGTCGGTCCGGACGGGGCCATGTACGTCGGTTCGCCCGTGACGGTCGCGCGCAAGATCGCCGCAACCGTTCGCCTCCTCGGTCTCGACCGGTTCGACCTCAAGTACTCCAACGGGCCCCTCGCGCACGAGCGGATGCTGCGTTCGATCCAGCTGTACGGCACGCAGGTCGTCCCGCTGGTCCGGGAGATGCTGGCCGAGGGATGAGGCAGCTCCCGGCCCGACGGCGATCGCTCGCCGGGCACCGGCATGCCACGTAGGCTGTGTGAGTGAGCAGCCCGGCCGTCAGATACGTCGCCATCGGCGACTCGTTCACCGAAGGCGTCGGCGACGAGCTGCCTGACGGTACCGTCCGCGGATGGGCGGATCTGGTCGCACAGGGCTGGGCGACCTCCTCGGGCGCTCCGATCTCCTACGCGAACCTCGCCATCCGGGGCAAGCTCATCTGGCCCATCGTGCGGGAGCAGTTGGAGCCCGCACTCGCGCTGCGTCCCACCCACCTGTCCTTCAACGGCGGCGGGAACGACATCCTCCGACCCCGCACCACGGTGAGCCACGTGACCGACGCGTTCGCGCACGTGCTCCGCCGCTGCGACGAGGCGGGCGTCACCCTCATCCTGCTCTCCGGGGCGAACCCGTCCGCCCAACTGCCGCTGCGACGGCTGATCCAGCGCAGGGGCGACGAGTTGTCCGACGCGGTCGTCGCCCGGGTCGCCGGCCGCGACGACGTCGTGCGTGCCCTCAACTGGCCGGACCGGGAGCTGGCACGGCCCCCGTACTGGTCGCAGGACAGGCTGCACATGAACACGCGCGGCCACCACCGGGTCGCCGCGCGCGTGCTCGCCGCGCTGGGGCAGGACGCGCCGGAGGAATGGTGGTCGCTGCCGGAGACCCATGCGGCGGATCACCTGCGGGGAGCGGCGTACTACCGGGCGCATGTCGGCCCGTGGGTGCAGCGGCGCTTGACCGGCCGGTCCTCGGGCGACGGCCGCCGGCCGAAGTTCGCCACCTGGACGACGGTGACACCCGCCTGATCCGAGGGCGGCTGTCAACCCCCGGCCGCTCGGAAGGGCCATCCGCAAGGCTGGGGCGATTGTTCGTCCACCTACCAGGAGGCCATCGTGAGTATCGGTGCAGGCATCGCCCTCTTCGTCATCGGCGCCATCCTCGCCTTTGCCGTCAACGTCGAGGTGGAATGGGTCAACCTCGACCTCATCGGCTACATCCTGATGGGAGCCGGATTCGTCGTCTTCGTCATCGGCATCATCATGATGGCCCGCCGCCGCCAGACCGACACGGTGACCCGCACGGCCGTGGACCCCGCCGCCGGGGAGCGCGTGACCCGCAGCTCGACCCGCTCGCCCGAGGAGACGGTCTGAGCGGTCTACCGTCCGAGCCAGCCGACCGCGGCGGCCCGGAACGCGCTCGGCTGCTCGACCCACGGGTAGTGCCCGCATCCGGCCAGCATCCGCAGGTCCGCCTCGAGCAACCGGGCGTAATCACGCACGGGCTGCACGCCGGTGAGGATGTCACGATCACCCGCGATCACGCACGTGTCCGGGAGCGCAGCCCCGAGGACGCGGTCGACCGCGTCGTCCGGGATGGCGTCGAACCACGCGAGCGCCGCTGCGAGGGTCATCCCGCCGTCCGAGGAATGCGCACGCTCGAGGTCGGACCAGCGGGCGTACCCGGCGGGAGCCTCGACACGGATCGCCCGCTGGAAACCCGCCTCCGTGGTCGGTGTCGGGGCCGCCATGGACGCTGCGGCCGCGGTGACGGCGGGCTCGTTCCGCTGCGCCGCGAGGATCGCGCCGTCGTGCGCGGTGCCGGTCAGCCAGGTCGCCGGAGGAGTGATCAGCAGGAGGGACCGCACCCGGTCCGGAAAGCGCGCCGCCGCCGCGAGCGCGAGTCGCGTGCCCGCTGAATGCGCGACGATGTCGACGGTGTCGAGCGACAGCGCATCGGCGATGGCGACCAGGCCTTCGGCGTCGTTCCACCATCCCCGGGAACGCCCGCCTGTTCGCGGGGTGCCCCGTGGGTGCATGACGACCAGCGGGCGGACTTCCGCGACCCCGGCGAGATCGCCGAGATACTCCGGGTCGCGGCACGGGCCCCCGGGCACGACGAGCGCCGGGGCCGCGTCGCCGGAACCCCACGCCTCGGTCTCGACCGGGCGGTCACCTTTCATCCGCCTGTGCATGCGTCGAGTCTATGAACACGCAGGACGCCGACGGGCTCGCTGGGGTCGACAGGGACCGGTGTCTGCGCCACGCTCGGGGGAGAGACCGCCGCAGTCGGCGGCCGGTCCTGCGCGAACGAACCCACCGACGCGCAGCGAGATACCCGAGGAGACAAGATGTCCTTTCAGGCCTACCTGGACGCGGTGGAGGAGAAGACCGGTCTGACCCCGCGGCAGCTGATGGCGCTCGCATCCGACAAGGGCTTCGACGCGACCACCAAAGCCGCCCCGATCGTGCAGTGGCTCGCCGAGGACTACGGGCTGGGGCGCGGACATGCGATGGCGATGGTCCATGTGATCACGAAGGGCCCGCGCATCAGCGCGAAGCACGTGGGCGGCGGGGGAGCGCACGCTGATGCGAGTGAAGAGCTGTGGCTGGATGGGGCGTCGACCAACCCGGATCGGTGACGCCCGGTCTTGCCCGGGGCCGGGGCTCACCGCAGACTTGGCAGCACCGAGGAGAGAGGCCCGCCATGACCGGCTCGGACGCGCGACGATCATGACCACCGCGCACGTGGTCAGACCCCTGACCGTCGAGACCTTCCCGGCCTGGCTTGCTCTCGCGCAGAAGCACAACGGGGTGTGGGGCGGGTGCTACTGCACCTATTTCCACGACGACACCGATCTGACGACCAAGAGCGAGTACGACCGCCCCACGTTCAAGGAGCGGCTCGTCGCAGAGGGAGTCGCGCACGCGGCGCTCGTGTTCGACGGGGACGACGCGATCGCCTGGTGCCAGTTCGGAAGCCCGGGAGAGCTCCCGAACATCTACCACCGCAAGCAGTACGACGCGGGGGAGCCGGTGCTCCCGCCGTGGCGCATCACGTGCTTCTTCGTGGACCGTGACCACCGACGGTCGGGGGTGGCCCGCGAGGCGCTGGACGGCGCGCTCCAGCTGATCGCAGAAGCCGGCGGGGGAGAGGTGGTCTCGTTCCCCAACGAGCTGGTCCCGGGAAAGAAGACCTCGTCCTCCTTCCTGCACAACGGCACGCGGGCCATGTTCGAGAAGGCGGGGTTCACCTTCGAGCGTCACATCGGCAAGAGCAAGACGGTCATGCGCAGGACGGTGTCGCCGGCCGGTGACTGATCCCGGAACGGCATGGCGCTCCACCCATCCGGCGGGTTTCCCTAGGGGATGGGGCGGACCAGGCGCACGGACGGCATCCGTCGCAGTCGGATAGCATTCGGGGATGACCAATCCGGCTCCGATCGACGACGTCCCGATCGGCGGCGATGTCATTCGCCTCGGCCAGTTCCTGAAGTTCGCCGGTCTCCTCGACTCCGGGGGAAACGTCAAAGAGGCGATCATCGACGGCTATGTGACCGTCAACGGTGAGGTCGACCGCCGTCGCGGCCGACAGCTTCACCCCGGCGACGTCGTCGAGTTCGAGGGGCACCGGGTCCGGGTCTGCCCGTAGGGGACTCTCCGCACAGCGACACCCGTGGGTCCAAGCCATCGGCTACCGCCGCGGTGCGAACCGGAGACGTTCGCGGACATGCCAACGGCCGTCCTGCGACTCCTGGAGAACCGTGAGAGCCTCCGCCGTGGCTGCCAGCGGAAGCACGGACTCGATGGTGCGCTCCGCCCGCCTGCGTTCGCTGGTGGATCCGGAGTCAGCGACGGTGACGTGAGGCGCGGATGCGTCGTGTCGACCGGCATAGGGCGGGTACTCGGGGAAGGCGTGAACGATCGCAGCGGTCAGTTCCCACCGACGTGCGAATCCGACAGAGCCTGCGCGGCGGTCTGCTGAGCTTGCGGCGGAGCGTCCTCGGCGACAGGGCTCAGCCACCGCAAAACTTCACACTCGCCACCGGGGACAGCAACCGTCTCTGACCGCCGTGGGGACCGGCGTCGATCACTGTATTGACATAATGTGCATTATCGGCAATCGCCGATCAGGGGTGGGGGTGGCGCCTGCAGCACCCGTCAGATGGGTCGACGGTCGTTCGGCCTCACGCGCATCGGCGCCTCTACATGATGAACCGCTGCACTCGTGGTTCCGAGACGCGTTCGGCGCCGATCCGTGCGCCGGATAAGAAGTACCCGCCGGATGCCGTCTGGGTCGGCCGGCTGACATCCCCGGCGGCCCCCACGTCTGCAGGAACGCTCGGGGATGGTGTGCAGGCGTGGCGCCGACTCCGCGTCAATGTCAATAAGTGACATAACTCTGGCGCGCGTGCGACGATCGCGGCATGACTGCCGTGCACGTCCGTCCCATGACCCGCGCCGAGTACGACCTCTGGCAATCCCGGTTGGCGGAGGACTACGCCGCCGAGCAGGTCTCCGCCGGGCGCTGGGATGCGGCGACCGCCCTCCAGCGCGCCCAGGACGAGAACTCGCGGGCACTTCCCCACGGCGCGGACACTCCCCGCACGCTACTCCTGCGCGGGGTCCTCACCGATGGGACGCCGATCGGCCATGCCTGGGTCGGCCTCGACCACCCCCGCGGCGCGCCGGATACGGCCTTCCTCTACGACTTCGAGATCGAGCCGGAACACCGGGGAACGGGGCTGGGGCGTGCCTTCCTCACTGCGGTCGAGGGTGCAGTCCGGGATGCCGGAGCGGGGTCGCTGGAGCTCAACGTGTTCGGCACCAACGCCCCGGCCATCGCCCTCTACGGCTCGAACGGCTACGAGGTGGTCACGCAGCAGATGCGCAAACGCCTGGTGGAGTGAACCGGATGCCGGTCACGCCGGGCGCAGCGCACCCGCCGCAGCGTCGAGCGCATCGCGGTCGACGGCGTAGTAGGCCCATCTCCCCCGCTGTTCTCGAGTGACCAGCCCGGCCTCGGCCAACAGCTTCATGTGGTGGGAGACGGTTCCCTGCGACAGCCCCACCGGCTCCGTGAGGTCGCAGATGCATGCCTCTCCCCCGTCGCCGCCGGCGATCAGCGACAGCAGCCGAACGCGCGTCGGATCACCCAGCGCCTTGAACACCCGCGCGATGCGCTCCGCCTCCTCGGCGGACACCGCTTCCGTCACCCGCGGTGCACAGCAGGCCGCGGTCGCCTCGGTCGTCAGGGGCACGCTCATGACAGCAGTCTGCCACGTATTGACAAACTTCGATACCTCCGTCATCGTGGGTCGCATCGACGTCTCTCGATGTGAGACGTTCCCCCGAGCCGAGGAGTACCTGTGTCCCTGCCCCCTGTCGTCGTGATCGGAGCGGGCCCCCAGGGGCTGGCGGCCGCGGCCCATCTGCGCGAACGCGGGCTCGAGGCGATCGTGCTGGAGCGCGGTTCCGGCCCCGGGGCCGCCGTGTCCGAGTGGGGGCACGTCCGGCTTTTCTCCCCCTGGGACGAACTGATCGACTCAGCAGCGGGCCGCCTCTTGGAGGGCGCCGGCTGGACTCGCCCCGGCGCGGGGTACCCGACTGGGGCGAACTGGGTCCAGCGCTATCTCGCGCCGCTCGCATCAGCGCTGGGCGACAGCGTCCGCTTCCGCACGACCGTCACCGGGGTGAGCCGGAGTGGGCGGGACAAGGTCGTCACCGCTGATCGCAGCACCCAGCCGTTCATCGTGCACACCCTCGACGCGCAGGGGAACGAGGACCGCATCCTCGCGCGCGCCGTGCTCGATGCGAGCGGAACATGGTCCCAGCCGAACCCCATGGGCGCGGACGGACTGCCGGCGCTCGGCGAGCGGACCGCCGGCGAGCGGGTCTCCTATCGGATACCCACGGATGTCGAGCGCTTCGCCGGCCGGCATGTGCTGGTGGTCGGCGCGGGTCACTCCGCGATCCATGCCGTCATCCGCCTGTCGGGCCTCGTCCGCCGCCATCCCGGCACCACCGTCACCTGGGCGCTGCGCCGCGTTGCCACCGACGCCGTCTTCGGCGGCGGGGAGGCCGACGATCTGGCGGAGCGGGCGGCCCTCGGCACCCGTGCGAAGCAACTGGTCGAGGACGGTCTCGTGACGCTCGTCACCGGCTTCCGCGTCGCGGCGATCCACGACACCGGGTCGGGCGCCACCGTCACGGCGGAGGACGGGCGCGCGGTCACGGATGTGGCCCACGTCATCGCCCTCACGGGCTTCCGGCCGGACACCTCGATCCTGTCCGAACTGCGCATCGACCTCGACCCTGCGCTCGAGGCCGTCGCCGGTATCGCGGACGAGATCGATCCTCACCTGCACTCCTGCGGCACGGTCGCGGCGACCGGCGCACGGCAACTAACCCAGCCCGAGGAGGGCTTCTTCATCGTCGGCGCCAAGAGCTACGGACGCGCGCCCACCTTCCTCGCCCTGACCGGGTACGAACAGGTGCGCAGCGTCGTGGCGCACCTCGCCGGGGACCACGAGGGCGCCGCACGCAACGAGCTCGTCCTCCCCGAGACGGGGGTCTGCGGGGGCTCCGCTTCCTTCGACGGCGGCGGATGCTGTGCCGCGCCCGTGCTGCAGATCGGCACCCGGGGGGCCGCCCCCATGGGCGCCTAGGGCACCACCGGACGGAGCCCTCCCCCACCGGACGGCCCCGTGGCGCTCAGCCGCGTACGTACTCGGCGAGATGCCTGCCGGTGAGGGTGCGCGCATCCTGTACGAGATCTGCCGGGGTGCCCTCGTACACGACCCGCCCGCCATCATGCCCGGCACCGGGGCCGATGTCGACGATCCAGTCGGCGTGAGCCATGACCGCCTGGTGGTGTTCGATCACGATCACCGAGGAGCCGGAATCCACCAATCGGTCGAGCAGCTCCAGCAGCTGTGCCACATCGGCGAGGTGCAGCCCCGTCGTCGGCTCGTCGAGCACATACACTCCCCCGCGCTGCGCCATGTGGGATGCCAGTTTCAGACGCTGCCGCTCCCCGCCCGACAGGGTGGTGAGGGGTTGCCCGATCGTCAGGTAGCCGAGACCGACATCCCCGAGCCTGCACAGGATGGCGTGCGCGGCGGGGAGCTTCGCCTCCCCGGAGCCGAAGAACTCCGTGGCGGCGGCCACCGACATCCCGAGGACCTCGCTGATGTCGCGACCACCGAGTCGGTACTCCAGAACGGACGCGTCGAAACGGCGTCCCTCGCAGACCTCGCACACCGTGGCCACCCCGGCCATCATGCCGAGATCCGAGTAGATGACCCCGGCGCCGTTGCACACGGGGCAAGCACCCTCGGAATTCGCGCTGAACAGTGCCGGTTTCACCCCGTTCGCCTTCGCGAACGCCTTGCGGATCGGTTCCAGCAAGCCCGTGTACGTGGCGGGGTTGCTCCGCCGGGATCCACGGATGGGGCTCTGGTCCACGCTGACGACCTCCGCGTCCGCGGGCAGGGATCCATGAATCAGCGAACTCTTCCCGGACCCGGCGACGCCGGTGATGACGGCGAGCACCCCGAGCGGGATGTCGACATCCACATCCTGCAGGTTGTTCCGCGACGCGCCCCGGATCGGAATGGAACCATGCGGCGAGCGGACCGCCGCCTTGAGCGGCGTACGGTCGCCGAGGTGCCGCCCGGTGAGGGTGTCGCCGGCGGTCAGGTCCTCGACCGTCCCCTGGAAGCAGATCTCCCCTCCCCCGGACCCCGCCCCGGGCCCGAGATCGACGACATGGTCGGCGATCGCGATGGTCTCCGGCTTGTGCTCGACCACCAGCACGGTGTTGCCCTTGTCCCGAAGCTGCAGCAGGAGTGCGTTCATCCGTTGCACGTCGTGCGGATGCAGACCTGCGGTCGGTTCGTCGAACACATAGGTGATGTCGGTGAGCGACGAACCGAGATGACGGATCATCTTCGTCCGTTGCGCCTCTCCACCGGAGAGGGTGCCGGCCGGCCGGTCGAGGGAGAGGTAGCCGAGGCCGATCTGCACGAAGGAGTCGAGCGTCTGGCCGAGCTTCTCCAGCAGCGGGCCGGCCGAGGGCTCGTCCAGCGACCGCACCCATTCCGCGAGATCGCTGATCTGCATCGCACACGCCTCGGCGATGTTCACCCCCGCGATCCGGGACGAGCGGGCGCCCTCGTTGAGACGGGTGCCGCCGCAGTCGGGGCAGGTGGTGTAGGTCACCGCGCGGTCGACGAACGCGCGGATGTGCGGCTGCATGGCCTCCCGATCCTTGGCGAGGAAGGACTTCTGGACCCGGGGCACCAGGCCCTCGTACGTCATGTTCGTACCGACGATCTTCACCTTCGCCGGTTCGCGGTACAGGAAGTCGTGGCGTTCGGCCTCCGTGTAGTCGCGAATGGGCTTGTCCGCGTCCAGGAACCCGGACTCGGCGTAGATGCGCACCATCCACCCGTCCGCGGTGTAGCCGGGCACGGTGATCGCTCCCTGGGACAGCGACAGGGTCTCGTCGTAGAGCTGGGAGAGGTCGATGTCGGTGACGCTGCCCATCCCCTCGCACCTCGGGCACATTCCACCGATGATCCGGAACGACGCCGGCACGGGCGTGCCGGCTCCCGCGCGTTCGACCTGCAGAGCCCCGGAACCCCGAGCGGAGGCCACATTGAAGGAGAACGCCTGCGGCGAACCGATGTGGGGTCGCCCGAGTCTGCTGAACAGGATCCGCAGCATCGCGTTGGCGTCGGTCGCCGTGCCGACGGTGGAACGCGCGTTCGCCCCCATCCGTTCCTGGTCGACGATGATGGCGGTCGTTAGACCTTCCAGCACATCCACGTCCGGGCGACCGAGCGACGGCATGAAGCCCTGCACGAACGCACTGTAGGTCTCGTTGATCATCCGCTGCGACTCCGCGGCGATCGTGCCGAACACCAGCGAGCTCTTCCCCGAGCCGGAGACACCCGTGAACACCGTCAGGCGGCGCTTCGGGATCTCCACGGTGATGTCGCGCAGGTTGTTCTCGCGCGCTCCGCGGACTCGGATGGTGTCGTGGGCATCGGCGATGTGCCGGGCGCCGCCGTCGGCGTTGTCGGTCATGATGGTCCCTCCGGTCCGCGCCCCGATCGTACGGCAGACCGGGGACAACGACGACGGCGCCCCGATGGAGACCCCCGGCTCAGGGGGTCGGCATCCCTCCGTTGACGTTCAGGGTCTCGCCGAGCACATAGCTGGATTCCGGTGATGCGAGGAAGACGTAGGCCGGTGCCAGCTCCGCGGGCTGTCCCATCCGGCCGAGCGGTGTCTCTTCACCGAAGACCTCGATCTTCTCCGGCGGCTGGCCGTCCGTCACCTGCAGCGGTGTCCAGATCGGGCCGGGTGCGACCGCGTTGACCCGGATGCCCCGGGGCGCCAGCTGCTGGGCGAGCGCTTTCGTGAAGGCGTTGATCGCGGCCTTCGTGGTCGCGTAGTCCACGAGCATCGGGGACGGACTGTACGCCTGGACGGAAGTGGTGTTGATGATGGTCGAGCCGGGCGGCATGTGCGGGACCGCCTCCTGCGTGATCCAGAACATCGCCGAGACGTTCGTGGTCAGCGTGTCGGCCAGCTGCTCGTCGGGGAGCGTCGTGATGTCCTCGTTGAAGATCTGCTTGCCGGCGTTGTTGACGAGGATGTCGAGACCGCCCAGCTCGGCCACCGCACGCTCGACGAGGGCGCGGCAGTGCTCCCGATCGCGGAGGTCGCCGGGCGCCGCGACGGCCCGCACTCCTGCCGCCTCGACGATCTGGACGATGCGTCGCGCATCCTCTTCCTCCTCGGGGAGGTAGGACAGCACGATGTCCGCGCCCTCCCGGGCGAAGGCGATCACCGTCGCCGCGCCGATCCCGGAATCCGCTCCGGTGACGAGCGCCCTGCGCCCCTGCAGGCGCCCGGTGCCCCGATAGGTGTCCTCCCCGAGGTCGGCGTGCGGAGTCAGCTCGGCGTCCAGCCCGGGTTCGGGTTGATGCTGCGTGCGGGGCTCGATGTCCGCGTAGAGCTGGGTCGGGTCGGTGAAGGTGTACTGGTCGCGCGTCATGGCAGTCGTCCTTTCGGTGTGTCTGGTCGGATGCGGGCGAGCTCGGACGGGTCCGGACTCGAGAACGTGTACGGGGCGAAGCCCCGGCCGACGCCCGCGATGCGGAAGATGGCGCCGCTCATCGGCCGGCGCTCGACGTCGGCGTCGCTCATGTTCTCCCGGGAGCTGCCGACGAGCAGGTGCTCGAGGCCCGGCCCGGCGAAGGCCACCGAGGTGACCTGCGGTGCGGGGAGCCGGATGCTGGAGCGCAGTTCCCCTGCACCGCTCCACTGCAGGACGACGCCGTCGCCGTGGACGGCGTTCCAGAGCGTGCCGTCCTCCGCCCGGGTGAGTCCGTCGAAGGAATGTCCCTCCAGGAGCGGCGTGAGTTCCCCGAGCGTGCCGGAACCGTCGTAGGAGGCGCGGTAGACGATGCCGACGGAGGTGTCCGTGAGGAGGAAGGTCCGCCCCTCCTGCACCCACTCCATCCCGTTGGCGATACCGAGTCCGCCGCGGAGCAGGGACAGTCCGTCCTCGCTCAACCGGTAGACCGCTCCCGCCGGCGGATGGCCGTCGGCGTCCATCGTGCCCACCACGAACGCCCCGAACGGATCGACCTTCCCCTCGTTGAACCGGATTCCGGCTCGGGGGTGGCGCACCTCCGCCAGCACCTCGCGCGGCCGACCGGCCGCATCCAGGGACAGGATGCGTTCTCCGGAGGTCGCGACGTATCCGCCGTCCGGGCCCGGCTGCACCGCCGAGACCGGTGCGTCGAGCGTCACCACGCGATCGTCCGAGCCATCGGTGGCGCCATCCCACCGCCCGCGGTGCACGGTCCCGGCGACGATGTCCACCCAAACCACCTCGTCGGTCCTCGGGTCCCACCAGATGCTCTCCACGAGAGTCGCCCCCGCGTCCCGGAACACCTCGACCGTCATGACCTCGCCTCGTCCTCGACGTCGCGAATGGTCAGTGCCGCGCTGATGAGCGCCAGGTGACTGAGCGCCTGCGGCAGGTTCCCCCAGAACGCGCCGTCGTCGGCGTCGATCATCTCGGGGAGGATCCCCACATCGTTGCCGCGCTCGACCAGTCGGTCCATCAGACGGGTGGCCTCCTCCACCCGTCCGACGCAGGCGAGTGCGGAGGCCCGCCAGAACGCGCATGCCACGAACGTGTGCTCCTCCTGGGCGACGCCGCTGTACCGGTAGACGAGGTCCCCATCGGCGAGTCCTCGCGTGATGGCGTCGATCGTGCGGGCCATCCTCTCGCCGCGGTCGAAGCCGCTCGGCGCGTGCAGCAGGACGGAGGCGTCCAGATCCGCGCTCCCCGGTGCCATCACATAGCTGCCGAGATCCTCGTCCCAGCAGTGCGCGCCGATCCACTCCCGGATACGTTCGCGTTCCGCCGCCCAGCGCTCGCCCGTACCGGGGACCTGCCCTCGCTCGCAGAGGTGCACGGCATCGTTCAGCGCCTGCCAGCAGCCCATCTTGGACGAGGTGTAGTGGCGCTCTTCCGGAAGCTCCCACATGCCCGAGTCCGGACTGCGCCACAGATCGCACACCTTGTCGGCCAGGACGGCGAGCAACCGCCCGGTGGCACGGTCCAGGATGTTCCCGGCGTCCACGTAGGAGCGGCAGACCTGGAACACGTCTCCGTACACGCCGAGTTGCAGTTGACCCTGCGCGGGGTTGCCCACCACCACCGGCCCGATGCCGCGCCAGCCGGGAGCCTCGCGCCGGTGCACCACGCTGGTGGGCGCGCCGTCCAGACCGTAGAACACGAAGGGGTCGGGACCGTGCCGGCGGATGGCGCGACTCAGCCACGACAGCGCCGCGTGCGTCTCCTCCCGCAGACCGAAGCGAACGAGACTGTGCACCGTGTAGGCGAGGTCTCGCACCCACGCCAGCCGGTAGTCCCAGTTCTTGCCACCCCGCCCCGTCTCCGGCAGAGAGGTGGTCGCCGCCGCCACGATGGCGCCGGACGGCGCGTAGATGAGGAGCTTGAGCGCCAGAGCGCTGCGATGGACGGCCGGCGCCCACGGTCCGTCGTAGGAGAACTCCTTCGACCACATCCGCCAGCTCGCGACCGTCCGGTCGATCCCCTCGTCCACCTTGGCCGGGTCCGGGACGCGCAACGGCTCGTCGTGCGTAGCAGCCACCACGAGCATGTGACGGGATCCTGTGGAGGTGCGGAAAGCCCCCCGGACGGCGACCCTCGTCCCTGCGGGCTCCGGGTCCTCCGCCCCGTGGTCTGCGCCCACGACGCCCACCGTGACGTCCCCGCAGCGGATCACCGCGCCGCGCTCGGTCATCTCCACCCAGGGCGAGACGGTTCCCAGCATCGTCCCCGGCTGCACCCGCCACGAGAACTCGACGTGCCCGCGCACCCCCTCCACCCGCCGCGCGAGCTCGCACCAGGGCAGCCGCCCCGCGACGCCGACCACGAGCGCGTCGGTGACCCGGGCCACCCCGTTCGCCGTGGTGAAGGTCGTCTCCAGCACATTCGTGCCCGGCAGATAGCGGCGGCGGATCCGGTACTCGCCTTCGGGTTCGAGCTCGATGCAGCCGCCGGCGTCGTCGTCCAGGAGGCGTGCGAACACCGGCTCAGCGGCGATGTCGGGCACGGGGAGCCAATCGATCTGACCGCGTCGTCCGATGAGCGCGATCGTCCGGCCGTCACCGATGGCCGCATACGAATCGAGCGGCTCCCCTGCCGCGTCGGGGGCGGAGTTCGGGTCGGAGATCACCGTTCCACGCTAAGGATCCTGGCGACCGGTGCCGCGACCCTTGTGCAGAACGACCGCCGCGTGTAACGGACTGCGGCGACTATCACCTCCCCCGCCGCCTAGCAAGGGCGAGGTCGCCGTCGGGGCCGTCGTCCTAGCGTGGATCCCGTCCCGAACGAAGGAGTACCCCGATGGCCACGAAGACCGCATCCACCGCCGGTAAGGCATCCGGCGACGCCCCGACGAACCGCCGACGCCCGGCACGCGGGGGCTCCGGCGCCGAGCTCACGAAGGAGCAGAACGCGGAGCGCGGGTTCCGCGCCACGGAGGAACTCAGCGACAATCTGCAGCGGGTCCTGGTGGACCTCATCGAACTGTCACTGCAGGGCAAGCAGGCGCACTGGAACGTTGTGGGGACGAACTTCCGCGACACGCACCTGCAGCTCGACGAGATCATCGAGGCGGCCCGCACGTTCGCGGACACGGTCGCCGAGCGCATGCGTTCGCTGCATGCCCTTCCGGACGGACGCAGCGACGTCGTCGCGCAGACCACGACGCTGCCGGAGTTCCCCCAGGGTGAGATCGCGACGACCGAGGTCATCGACCTGATGACCGAGCGGCTGGATGCGGTGACCGGCACCTGCCGCGAGGTGCACGACGAGGTCGACGAGGCGGACCCTACGAGCGCCGACATCCTGCACGCGGTCCTGGAGCGTCTGGAACAGCTCTCCTGGATGGTGAGCGCGGAGAACCGCGTCCCGCGCAAGAACAAGAAGTAGACGAACCGTTCCCGGCGAAGCGCCGTCCCGATGGGGGCGGCGCTTCGCCGTGTGGCGCACGCGCGGATGTACCACCTCCCGCGCCGACGCCGCGCTAGGGTGAGCACACTCTCAGCCTCATCACAGAAAAGAGCGCTCGCCATGTCAGACGTCTCCTTCGAGAAAACAGCCGTCAACGGCATCCGCACGGCTCTGGGGGTCGGCGGCGTCATCGCCCTCGTCGTCGGTGTCCTCATCCTCGTGTGGCCGTTGAAGACCGCTGCGGTGGGCACGGCCATCATCGCCGTCTACGCGATCGCGACCGGCCTCGTGTACGCCGGACTGGCCATCTTCTCCAAGACCCGCGGCGGGTGGGCACGGGTGGGCTTCATCGTCCTGGGCCTGCTGTTCATCGCCGCCGGCATCATCGCCCTCGTCAATCTGACGGACACCACGGTCTTCCTCGCCCTCTTCGTGGGCATCTTCCTCGGCATCACCTGGATCGTCGAGGGGGTCGTCTCGCTGACGACGCTGAGCGACGCCGGGTCGAAGGGCTGGACCGTGTTCTTCGCGATCATCAGCATCCTCGCCGGAATCGTCCTGCTGTTCTCGCCGCTCTACGTGGCGTTGCTGTGGGTGTTCGTCGGTGCGTCGCTGGTCGTCATCGGGATCATCCAGGTCGTCCGGGCCTTCACGTTCGGCAGCGGCGACTGACCGAGCCCCTGCCATGACGAAGCGCCCGGGCCGCGAAGGCCCGGGCGCTTCGTCATGGAGCGGGCTACTCCGCGACGAACGAGCCGGTGTCCCCGACCAGGCGGGTGTTGTCGGCCGGCACCGGGTCCAGGGCGGCACGTGCGACCTCCGCAGCGAACTCCGCCACGTTGTAGAGCTTGCCGGCGTCCTCCCGCCGGGAGGCGATCGCACCGGGGTTGGCACGCTCGAGCAGCGTGGCCGTGATGGTCCCCTCGATCATGTCGCCGGACACCACGGTGAGGCCTATCCCGCGCTCGGTGAGCTCCGGGATGAGCTCGCGTAGGGCATCCTCGCCGGCTCGCTTCGAACGCGCGACCGGCTCGTACTCCGGCATCGTCGGAGTGGTGCGGATGAAGTGGGCCTGGTGGCTCGTGACGAACACCACGCGGGCGCCCTCCGTCATGAGCGGGAGAGCGTTCTCGAGGACGCGCACCTGCGCGTCGCGGTTGAGGATGAGCGCGTAGTCCTCCGCCATCCCGCTCTCCATTCCGCCGGAGGCGTTCAGGACGAGGATGTCGAGCGAACCGAATGCCCGCTGCACCTCGGCGAACAGGGCGGCGACGGAGTCCGGGTCGGTGAGGTCCGCCCCCACGACGAGCGCCTGCACACCCAGTCCGCGCAGCTCCGCGGCGAGCTTCTCGGCGCGGGGGGCCTTGTTGCGGAAGTTGATGACGACGTTCGCGCCGGCCTGCGCGAAGTAGCGGACGGTGTCCGCGCCGATGCCGCGGGACGAACCGGTGACGAGGGCGGTCTTCCCGGCCAGCGAGCCGGGTTCGAGCGGGGTGAGGTGTTCGGGCACGGAGACTCCAGATGTCGAGGGGCGCCGGACGACGCGCGCCGGGCGTGGGAGGGACGACGACGCCCTCCGACCCTACCAATCACGTGCCACCCGGCCGCGTGGGCGGGTAGCGTCGGATGGCGTGACCCACCCCTTCTTCCTCGACGCGCCCCTCCCCCGCGTGCTCGCACACCGCGGGCTGGTGACCCCCGATGCGGACGGCATCGCCGAGAACTCCTTCGCCGCCGTGGCCGCAGCCCACGCCGCGGGGGCGACCTACGTCGAGTCGGACTGCCACGTGACCCGTGACGGGGTCGTGGTGCTGTTCCACGACTCGGATCTCTCCCGTGTCACCGGGGATCCACGCCCCATCGCGGAGGTGACGTCGGGAGACCTCGAGCGCATCATGGGACCGTTCGGCGGGCTGATCACCCTGGAGCAGGCACTGGAGGCCTTCCCGCAGCTCCATTTCAACATCGACGTCAAGGCGCCGGGCGCCGCCGTCCCCGCCGGGACGATCGTCGCCGCCCACGCGGAGCGGGTGCTCCTCACGAGCTTCTCCGACGACCGGCGACGACGCGCGCTCGCCGCGGCCGCCGCCCGACGTCCGGGCCTGCTGCCGGCCACCTCGCCGGGCTCCGGCTCGGTCGCCCGTATCCTCGGTGCCGTCGCCACCCGCTCAGCCCGCCTCACCGTGCGCGCCCTGGCCGGGCTCGACGCGCTGCAGATCCCCGAGCGCCGGGGGGCGCTGCGGGTCCTCACGCCGAGGCTCGTCGCCGCGGCGCATCGGGCCGGGGTCGAGATCCACGTGTGGACGGTGAACGATCCCGAGGAGATGAGCCGGCTCGTCGCGGCCGGTGTCGACGGGATCGTCACCGATCGGGCGGACCTCGCTATCGAACGATTGCACCCTCGGGCCTGAGCATCATCTGTGAGTTCCGACCGGGTGGGCTCCCTTCGGATGATCCTCTCAACTCGACGCGTTATACCGAGAGATACACGCGACGAGAGGACCACAAAATGGCAGACCGCAGTCTCCGCGGCATCCGACTCGGCGCCCAGAGCCTACAGAGCGAAGAGGGCGTCGTTTTCCATGAGCGCACACAGCACACCTACGTGTGCAGCGTCTGCGGTAAAGAGTCCACACTGACGTTCGCCGCCGACGCAGAGGCCCCCCAGACCTGGGAATGCCGCACCTGTGGCGGCGAGGCCGTCCTGCGCGTCGGTGGCTCGACCGTGACGGTGGACCACAGCGACCAGAAGGCCGCCCGCACCCACTGGGACATGCTGCTCGAGCGTCGCACCATCCCGGAGCTCGAAGAGCTCCTCGAGGAGCGGCTCGCCTTCATCCGCGAGCGTCGTGGTGCCGGTCAGGACGTCACGAAGAAGAAGACCGCCTGACGATCAACGCGCGGCGCCGTTCCTCTGACGGGACGGCGCCGTTTTGCGTTCCGGCGACACCCCCAGGCGGGCCAGTAGCCCCACGGCCCCGAGCGCGAGAAGGCTTCCCCAGCCCAGCACGACGTGCACGCCCGGCCCGATCACCATGGCGGGCGTCAGCCCGGTACGCAGCGGGACGTCGGTGAGCATCGCCCCGGCCTCGTCGGCGGCCAGCCCGTCGATCACGGAGCCGTCGGGTGCGATGACCTGACTCGTGCCGACCGTGGAGATGTTCACCACCGCACGTCCCGTCTCCACCGCCCGCATCCGTGCGAACGCGAGCTGCTGCAGGTTCTCGTCGGTGCCACGGAAGTCGGCGTTGTTCGTCTGGAACATGAACACCTCGGCGCCGGCGTCCGCAGCGGCCCAGATGACGTCGTCGTAGATGACGTCGAAGCAGATCGCCAGGCCCACCGCCACGCCGTCCACGTCGAACACGGGAACCGTCCTCCCGGGCGTGTACTCGCGTCCGATCAGACCGATCAGGTCGGGCGCCAGTGCCTCGAAGACCGGTCGATCGGGGACGTACTCGCCGAACGGCACGGGGTGGATCTTGTCGTAGGTCTGGACGGCGCCCTCGCCGGCGCGCCAGAGGATCGATGTGTTGAAGAACTCGTCCCCCCGCGTCGTCGCGGCGTTCACGATCAGGGGCGCGTCGAGTCGTTCGGACAGCGCGTCCAGGGTGGCGGCGGTCGCAGCCCTGGCGGTCGGGTCGGAATCTATCCCACCCTCCGGCCACAGCAGCACGTCCATGTCCTCACCGATGAGCGGGACGGTCGCCGACAACTGAGCGTCCAGCAGGTCCCCCGCTGCGCGCTGATCGAAATAGCCGGCCGGTCCGTTCCCCTGGACGGAGCCGACGCGCATGCTGCCCGCCGCCGTCGTCGGGAACGCGGGCACCACGATGAGAACGAGCAGAAGCCCGACGGCGGGCAGCGCCGTGCGCAGGTCCCGGGCCCGTCCGAGCCGGACGTACTCGATAGCCGCGGCGCAGAAGAGGACGACCAGGAACGTGAGCCCGGACATCCCCACCCAGGAGGCGACCGGGGCGAGGGGGCCGGAAACCTGCGTGACCCCGATACGGCCCCACGGGAACCCGCCGTACGGCCACGAGCCCAGCCACTGTTCCCGCAACGTCCACAGCCCCGCGACCAGCATCGGGAGGACGATGAGCCGGCCCCAGCGCCCCGGGAGCACCCGCGGCGTCCAGCGATAGGCCCACATCAGCAGGAGTCCGGCGACCGCGGTCAACGCCGCCTCGAGCAGGGAGAGGGCGAGCCACGGAACCGGCCCGAGATACCGGGCGGTGAAGGACACGTTCACGAGGAAGAACGCCGCACCGTAGAGGAAACCCACCAGCAGCGCACCGCCCCAGCGCCGGCCGATGATCGAGATGAGGCTGAGCGGGACGGCCAGGAACACCATCGGCCACCAGCCCACCGCGGGGAAGGCCAGTGTCATCAGCAGGCCGGCGGCGACCGCGGCGAGGGAGGCGGCCCACAGCGGCAGCAGCGGGCGGTCTGAGGTCACCTGCCCAGCCTAAAGGCGCGGGGCTGCCAGAGCGCTCAGACGGCCGTGTAAGCGACGATCCCGCGACGCACGGCGTCCAGCGCAGTACGCGCCGTCGATGCGAGCGGCGCGTCGGCCACCAGCGACAGCTGGTCGAGCAGATCGATCGTCTGCTTCGCCCATCGCACGAAGTCCCCCGCCGCCATGTCCGCCTCGAGGAGTACGCGGTCGAGCAGGGAACCCCGCGCCCACGAGTACATCGCCTGCGACAGCCCGATCGCGGGGGGCTCCGACCCGGGCAACCGGTGGTCCTGTTCCAGGTCGTCGAGCCGCTGCCAGAGCGCCTCGGTCTCGCTCAGCGCGACGCGGAACGCTCCCCGCGGAAGGCCGCGCTCTCCGGCGCCGGCCTCGTCCCGCCGCGGTTCATAGACGAGGGCGCAGACGAGCGCCGCGAGGGACGGCGCATCCAGTCGATCCCAGATGCCGGTGCGGATGGATTCCGCCACGAGAAGATCGCGTTCCCCGTAGATACGGCGCATCGTCCGGCCGGCGGCGGTGAGCACGGTGGTGCCGTCCTCCTCCACCCGGACGTAGTCGAGCTCCGTGAGCACCTCGACGACGCGGTCGAACACTCGCGCGACGGTGCCGGTGCGCGCCTCGATCTGGGAGCGCATCTTGTCGACCTGACGCTTGAGCTTGCGGTGCCGTTCGGCCCACCGCGCGTGCTGCTCGCGGTCGGGGCAGGAGTGCGCGGGGTGGCGCTGCATCCGACGTCGCAGCGACTGCAACTCGCGCTGCCGGGCATCCCGCACCGCCCGCGGGGCGGTGGCGTCCTTGCGGTTCAGCTTCTCCAGGTCGCTCAGGGAGCCGCGGATCTCCGCATACTCGGCGAAGTCGCCGCGGTCGCAGGTCATCGCCGCCGCGTACCCGGCCAGGGACTCCTCGGCCGCCTTCACCTGGCGGGCGAGACCGACGACCGCTCGGTCGGCCTGGAACTGGGCGAACGAGGACTCCAGGATCTCGCGGGCACGGCTCCGGCCGAACTGGTCGATGAGGTTCACGGCCATGTTGTAGGTCGGGCGGAAGCTGGAGTTGAGCGGATAGGTCCGCCGCGACGCGAGTGCGGCGACCGCCTGGGGGTCCATCCCCTCCGTCCACTGCACGACCGCGTGCCCCTCGACGTCGATCCCCCGCCGTCCTGCGCGTCCGGTGATCTGGGTGTACTCGCCGGAGGTGATGGCGACACGCGCCTCCCCATTGAACTTCTCGAGCTTCTCCAGGACGACGGTCCGCGCGGGCATGTTGATGCCCAGCGCGAGCGTCTCGGTGGCGAACACCACCTTCACGAGCTTCCGGCGGAAGAGCTCCTCCACGATCTCCTTGAACGCGGGCAGCAGCCCCGCGTGATGCGCCGCCACCCCGCGTTCCAGGTTTTCGCGCCACTCCCAGAACCCGAGAGCGGCGAGGTCCTCCTCCGGCAGGGCCCGGGTGTGCTCCTCGACGAGTTCCCGGATCTCCCGGCGTTCCGGCGCCGTGGTCAGGCGCAGACCGGAGCGACGCACCTGCTGGACGGCGCCGTCGCAACCTGCACGGCTGAAGATGAAGAAGATGGCCGGGAGGAGATTGGCCCGTGCCAGCAGGTCGATGACCTCAGGACGGTCGATACGTTCCGCCCGGCGTGCCGCGGCGGGCCGCAGGGGGCGCTGTCCGCCCTTGTGCGGCCGGCGATGCTGCCCGTCCGAACGGCGGTTCTGCATCGCCTGCCGGTTCTGCTCGAACGTGCGGCCGTTCGCGGACCGGATCCGCATGAGCTCCTGGTTCACCTGGGCGGTCGCGACCCCCGCCCGGTCGTCGAAGAGCGGGAGCAGATCCCCGCGCACGAGCACATGCTGCTCGAGCGGCACCGGCCGGGTCTCGGAGACGATGATGTCGGTGTCGCCGCGCACGGTGTCCAGCCAGTCGCCGAACTCCTCGGCGTTGGACACGGTCGCCGACAGCGACACGAGGCGGACGTCGGCAGGGAGGTGGATGATCACCTCTTCCCACACGGCACCGCGGAAACGGTCGGCGAGGTAGTGCACTTCGTCCATGACGACGAACCGCAGATCCCGCAGCGCCGACGAGGACGCGTAGAGCATGTTGCGGAGCACCTCGGTGGTCATCACGACGATCCGGGCGTTGCCGTTGATGTTCGTGTCGCCCGTGAGCAGGCCCACGTTCTCGGCGCCGTACACCTCGACGAGTTCGCGGAACTTCTGGTTCGACAGCGCTTTCATGGGCGTCGTGTAGAACGCCTTGTCCCGCGGGGTCGTCATGGCCAGGTGGATGGCGAACTCGCCGACGATCGTCTTGCCGGCTCCGGTGGGCGCCGCGACGAGGACGCTGCGGCCCTCCTCCAACGACTCGCATCCCTCGATCTGGAAGGGGTCCAGGGTGAATCGCTGCATGGCCGCGAACGCCGCGGTCTCCGGATGGCGCTGTGCACTCGTGGCGCGCGCATACCGCTCCGCGGGGCTGGGCGTGCTCATCAGGGTGTTCCGTCCAGCAGAGCCGCGTCGCGCTTGCGGCGTCGGCGATCGAACAGGAGGGAGAGCGCGGCGGCGGCGAAGTAGAGGACGGTCATGATCCCGGCCAGCAGCAGCATCGACGCGACGTCGGCGGCCGGCGTGGCGAGGGCGGAGAAGATGACGGAGATGAGGATGGCCACGCGCCACCCCTTCAGGATCGCCAGCCCGCTCATCACTCCGGCGAGGTTCAGCGCGACCAGGAAGACCGGCAGGACGAAGGCGATCCCCACCACGATGAGCAGCTTGAAGACGAAGTCGTAGTAGTACGCGGCGTCGTAGAACGACGCACCGCCGTCCGGGACGAACGAGGCCATCAGCTCGACGATGTGGGGCATGATCACCAGCCCGACGTAGCAGCCGGCGAAGAACAGCGGCACCGCCGCGGCGATGAAGCCCCAGGTGTACCGGACCTCCTTCTTCGTGAGCCCGGGCATGACGAAGGCCCAGATCTGCCACATCCAGATCGGCGCGGAGAACATCAGGCCGATCGCGAAGGACATGCGAAGACGAAGGTCGAACGCCGAACTGACCGTGCTGAACATCAGCTCGACCTTGGCGGCGTCGCCGTCGCGTTCGGCGATCGTCCGGATCGGTTCGGTGATCAGGTGGATGATCGGGTCGGTCACGAAGAAAGCGACGACCATGCCCACGACGAGCGCGAGCGCAGCGATCATCAGCCGCTTGCGCAGCTCGATCAGGTGTTCGCCCAGCGTCATCCGTCCGTCGCGGCGCGACGGGTCGCGTCGACCCACGCGGGAGCGTCCGACGGTCGTCACAGACGGCTAGCGCTGCGGAGAGTCGGTCCCGTTCGGCCGGGACGAGGAATCGCCGAGGACCGTCGTGCCGAGCTGCGGGTCAGCGGAGGTGGAGGGGGCGGTGGCGTCATCGGCCGCGTCGTCCTTCTTCATCTCCTTGATCTCGCCCTTGAAAACACGGGCGGACTGGCCCAGGCTCTTGGCGAGGGCAGGGAGCTTGGCCGCGCCGAACAGCAGCAGGATGACCAGGAGGATGACGAGGAAGTGCCATCCGGTGAGTCCTTGGAGCATGTTCGCATTCCTTCCGCGGGCGTGACGTCCAGTCTAACCCCTGCGGCCGGAGCCCGCCCGAGCGCCGCTCAGCGGGTCGCGTACTGCGCCAGACCGGCCTCCGCCCACTCCACGGCGGCGCGCCGAGCGGCGAGGGGTTCGAGGATCTCGACGTCCCCACCCCGCCGTGCGGCCAGTCGGCGCAGACTGTGCTCGTCCGCGACGCGCATCGTCGCGACGCACATGCCCTGACTCGTCTCGAGGGTGGCGTGGTCGAGGTAGTCCCCCAGCAGAGGGGCGACCGATTCCGGGAAGCGGATGCGGGCGATGACGTCGAAGGCGTCCGGGTCGAACAGAGCGGGCAGCGGTTCCCCGGCGTGCTCGATCGGGGTGTCCGTGAGGGCGAGGTCGCTCACGCGGTCGAGGTGGAAGGTGCGCATACCCTGGCGCAGGTGGCACCACCCCTGCAGATACCACTGGGCATCGGCGATGTGCACCTTCACCGGATCCACGGTGCGCGTGGTGGGCTCGGCATCAGGCGCCTTGTAGGTGAAAGACACGGCCACGCCGGTGCGCAGCGCCGCATCCACGGTCTCCCGGGCCGAGTCGACGGGGGCGGGCGCCACGATGACGTCGGCCGGAGCGGCTCCGGCGCCGCGGGCGAGTTTCGCGAGGAGACCGGTGACGATCTCGCTGTCCACGAAGCCCGGCAGGGATCCGGTCAGCTGAAGCCCGGCGAGCAGGGCGGCCGCCTCACGGGCGGTGAGCCGCGGGGCTTGCTCGAGTCCCACGGTGTGGGTGAGGGCGATCCTGTCCTGCTCGTCCAGCAGATCCCAGTCGATGTCGAAGAGGTCGTTCGGAAGCTGCCAGTATCCGCCGTCGCCGGGACGGCCGATGACCGTCAGCTTCTCGACCATCTCGCGCATCTGCGCGGGCGACACCTCGAAGGCGGCCGCCGCCTCCGATACGGACACGTCTCCGCGCTCGAGGAGGTAGGGCACGAGCTGCATGATGAGCGCCGCCCGCTCGGTAGCGGGGAGATGGCGCGCCGCGTTCATCGCTCGCCCCCGTTGCGGTCCCGGACCGCGCGCAGGCGGTCGATGACCAGTTCGCGCAGGCGCTCGGGCTCCACCACCCGGACCTCGGGTCCGTAGGAGGCCAGCTCGTCCGCGAGGACGTGCACGTCGACGTACGGCACGCGCAGTCCTTGCGCGGCCGGGGTCGCGCGGCGGCCCAGGCGCAGCGCGGCCTCCGTTCCCGGGTGCACCTCGACCAGCGCCGTCTGCGAGAGCGCGAGTGCACGCAACCCCTGCAGGGCGCGCTCCCCCGCGCCCGCACGCAGGGCCGGATCGAAGGACTCCCGCGTCGGCGTCACGGCATCGGTGATGCGGGACAACAGGAAGGTGCGCTCGGCATCGGCGTCCACGTCGAAGCCGAGCACGTGCCACCGCGCCTCGTACTCCACCAGGGCGAGCGGGCGCACGCGGCGCATCCGTGGCGTGCGCTCACCCGGCTTCAGATAGGGGAAGGTGACCGCCCTGGCCTGCTCGATGGCGCGCTGCAGGGGCGCGAAAGCGTGGTCGCGGACGCTGATCCGCGGGGCGTAGCCGATGATCCGCTCGTCCACGGTGTTGCCGAGCGCCCGGATCTTCCGGAGCCCGCTGCGTGCCTGATCCGACATGGAGCTCTCGCTCCACACGCTGCCGGCGAGGTTGAGCAGGGCGATCTCCGCCGCCGTGAACCGGATGTCGGCGGGCAGCGCGTACTCGGCCGTCGGCACCCGGTAGCGCGCCTCGCGCAGATCATCCGGGTCGGCATAGTCGCCGAGGGTCTCGATGGGAACGCCGAGACCGCGCAGGTTCTCCTTGTCGCGCTCGAACATCTTCTCCAGCGCGTCCTTGGAGGCGCCGGATTCGGACTGTTCCCGGTAGCCCGAGACCGACGACAGGATGGTCTCCTTGGTGAGTCCCTGTTCGGTGGCCATGAGGGCCACGACCAGGTTCACCAGACGCTCCTCGGGTGCGCTGCGCACGGCGTCGTTCTTGGGCACCTGCCCATCCTAGGCCGCGGTGCGCGAGGCGGTATCAGCCCGCGGGAGAGTCGACGCCGAGGATGTCGATCACGTAGACATCGGCGCCGGCATCGGCCCCTTCGCCGTTGGGGACGATGATCATCAGCTGGGACCCGACCGGCTGACCGATCAGCGCGTTGACGATGACGTCGTCGCCCTCGGTGATCGGCAGCGGCTGCGGCGAGTCGTCCCAGGTGGTCTGCGAGACCCGCTCCGTCACCCAGTCGACCGAGAGGTAGTTCAGCCGCGCGACGTCGCCGGGAGCGAGGACGGGACCCTCACCCTTCTTGAGCACCTGCACGACCGGCTCGGTGGGAGCGGCCGCATCCGGGATGGTGATGCCGGGGCGTCCCGCGGGATCCCGCACCACCGACGGGAGCCCGTGGCTCTCGTTGAACTGGTCCGCGCCGTTCGCTGCGGACAGGTACACCTTCTGGAGATCCACGACGGCCACGACGGATCCGCCGCCGGCCTTGGCGACCGGCACGGCATCGGCGAGCTGCTCCGGGGAGAAGGACACCGCGATGCGGGAGCCCTCACCCGCGCACAGGAGCGCATCCGCCAGACCGGGGACCGACGAGTCCCACAGCGCCACCGTGCCGACGGCGGCCTCGCCGTCGTACCCCTGGGTGACGAGGGTGCGACCGGTCTCACCGTCCACGAGGGTGATGCCGATGTCGACGAGCTGGTTCGCATCGACCACCTGGGTCCCCTCGCCCGTGACGATGTCCGCGTAGCGGAGCCCGGCCGAGGTGAAGGGGGTCGGCACGGACACGTCCGGGACGCTCTCCCCCTCTCCGCTGACCGAGATCAGGTTCGCGAGGTTGCCGGGAACGGTCTGCCGGTCGCACGTGGGGGTCTGGACCGAGGAGCAGCCCACGAGGGCGACCGAGACGAGTCCGAGGGCAGCGACGGCGGCGGGGAGTCTACGCACCGGATCAGTCTATGCGCTCGGCTCGGGCTGCCCGATCTCTCCGGCGGTCCCCGCTGCGGCCTTCGCCGCCTCCGCCGCCCGCTGTGCTTCGCGCACCCGCTTGCGGAGGTTCTTGTCCGTGATCTGCCGGTCCCCGACCGCCCCGGGTGTCCAGAGCTCGACGTCCTCGTCGCCGTAACTCGTCTTCGAGGCGCGTCGCTTCTGCTCCGGCGCGACCGCTCCCGGGGCCAGGCGCCGTGCGGTGAGCAGGAAACCCGTGTGGGCGACCATCCGGTGATCCGGTCGCACCGCGAGCCCCTCCACGTGCCAGCCGCGGACCATCGTCTCGTTGGCCTCGGGCTCGGTGAACAGACCCGTCGCCCGCAGGTACTCGGCGACCCGGCTCAGCTGCGTCGCGGTCGCGATGTAGCAGATCACGACACCACCGGGCGCGAGCGCCTCGGCGACCACGTCGATGCACTCCCACGGGGCGAGCATGTCCAGGACGACGCGATCGACGCTGCCGGGAGCCATCGTCTCGGGCAGTGCCGAGACGAGGTCCCCGACGATGAGGTCCCAGTTCTCCGGACGCTCGCCCAGGAAGGTCTCCACGTTCGCGCGCGCCACCTCCGCGAAGTCCTCGCGCCGCTCGAACGAGACGAGGCGGCCGGTGCCGCCGATCCCTCGGAGGAGCCATAGCGCGAGGGCGCCGGAGCCGACACCCGCCTCCACGACCACGGCCCCCGGGAAGACGTCCGCCTGCGCGAGGATCTGCGCGGCGTCCTTGGGGTAGACGATCGCCGCACCACGCGGCATCGACATCACGAAGTCGCGGAGGAGCGGACGCAGCGCGAGGTACTCGTGCCCTCCGCTGTTGGCGACGACCGAACCGTCCGGCAGACCCACCAGGTCGGCGTGGCGCAGCACCCCGTGGTGCGTGTGGAGTTCGCCGTCCTCACGCAACGTGACGGTGTGCAGCCGGCCCTTGGGGCCGGTCAGCTGCACCCGGTCGCCGATTCGGAAGGGGCCGCGCGGCGCGGCGATGGTTCCGCTCACTGGGCGGGGTCCTCTCTCGGATGCCGGGTGTGCCCGGCGTGGAATTCCGCGATGTCCGCGGCGCTGCGACCGCTGAGGGTGGGCCAGAGGCCCGCCGCTCCCGATCCGGTCAGCGAGACCATGTGCGGGACGCCGAGGGCGACGGTCCCGGCCGCGACGGCCGAGCGCAGGCCGTTCGGGGAGTCCTCGATGGCGACCGTGTCCGCGGGTGCGACGCCGAGCGCCGCACAGGCCTGCAGGTAGGGGTCGGGGAAGGGCTTCGGCCGGGCGACGTCGTCGCCCGCGATGATGAGGTCGAACGCGTCGAAATCGATCAAGTCGACCACCGTGCGGGCCATCCGGCGCATCGACATCGTCACGATCGCGGTCTTGACCCCCGCGGCACGCAACTGCGCGAGCAGTTCCCGGGCGCCGGGGCGGAAGGGGACGCCCTGTTCGCGGAGTGAGGTCATCACGCGTTCGGTGAGCAGATCGACGATCTCCGCCACCGGGAGTCGCACCCCCGCCTCCTGCAGGATCCTCGCCGCGTCCTCCAGACCGAGCCCGACCAGTCCGAGCGCCTGCTCGTGGGACCAGGTGCCGCCGTAGGACTCCACCAGCGGGCGCTCCGCTGCCATCCAGTACGGTTCCGTGTCGACGAGGGTGCCGTCCATGTCCCAGAGGACGGCGGCGGGAAGGGGGGCTGTCACTGTCCCATGCTAACGAGGCGCGGATCGGAGCCCGTGCACCGGCGCCGCGGGACCGCCCCTCGCCTATCCTGGAGTGGACCGCTTCGCGGGCAGGAGGAGGATCACGTGGAAGGACTGGGGCGCCGGGTACTGGTGGCCGCCTTCGACGGCTGGAACGACGCCGGCGAAGCCGCGTCCTCCGCCCTCGCACTCCTGCGCGAGCAGGGCGAGTACGAGACCGTCTTCTCCGTCGACCCCGAGCTGTACTTCGACTACCAGTACACCCGGCCGCACGTCGCGCTCGACGCGGACGGCCAGCGGTTCATGAAGTGGCCGGAGACGACGCTGATGCGGCCGGTGACGCCCACCCGCGGCACCCAGTTGTGGCTGCTGAGCGGTGTCGAGCCCGCACGCGCCTGGCAGGCTTTCGCCGCCGAGATCGTCGACGTCGCCCTGCGTGAGGACATCACCGGGATCGTCGCGCTCGGCTCGATGATGTCGGATGTGCCGCACACCCGCCCGATCTCGGTGTTCGCCGGCAGTGACAGCGAGGTACTGCGCACGTCGCTGGACCTCGAGCGCAGCACCTATGAGGGTCCGGTCGGCATCATGAGCGTGCTCGCGCACGTCGCGGACGCCGCCGGCATCCCCTCCGCGAGCCTCTGGGCGAGCGTGCCGCACTACGTGGCCGGGCACACGCCGTCGCCCAAGGCAACGCTCGCGCTCCTGGACCGGCTGGAGGACATCACCGGCGCCAAGGTGCCCCGCGCCGACCTCGCGGCCGAATCCACCGCGTGGGAGGAATCCATCAACGCGGCGGCCGCCGACGACGAGGAGATGACGGAGTACATCCGTCAGCTCGAGCGCACCCGCGACACCTGGGACTCCCCGGAGGCGTCCGGCGACGCGATCGCCCGCGAGTTCGAGCAGTACCTGAAGCGTCGCGGCGACGGACCGTCCAAGCCCGGGCGGGACGACCCGCGCCGCTGATCCGCCGCGGTCGCGGACCGTGGATCAGGCCGGGATCACGCCGGTCGCGAGCATCACCATGACGAACGCGCCGAGGGCGACGCGGTAGATCACGAAGGGCAGGAAGCTGCGCTTGGAGATCCACGCCATGAAGAACTTGATGACCACGAGTGCGACGAAGAACGCGACGACGGTCGCGGCGCCGGTCTCCCAGAGCGAGAACGGCGGGTCGATCTCGGGCTCCCTGACGACCTTGAACAGCTGATACAGCCCGCTGCCGAAGACGGCGGGGATGGCCAGGAGGAACGCGTAACGGGCGGCGGCGGCCCGCTCGTAGCCGAGGAACAGACCCGCCGTGATGGTCCCGCCCGAGCGGGAGACGCCCGGGATCAGGGCCAGGGATTGCGCCAGGCCGTAGACCACCCCGTCGCCGACCGTGATGTCCTTCAGCTTGCGTCGGCGCGCACCGACCGCATCCGCGATCCCGAGCAGCACGCCGAAGAAGATCAGCATTCCGGCCACCAGCCAGAGCGAGCGGAACACACCCTCGATCTGGTCCTGGAACAGCAGTCCGAGCACCACGATCGGGATCGATCCGATGATGATGAGCCACCCCATCCGCGCATCCGGGTCGTTGCGCGGGATGCGGCCGGACAGTGACTGGAACCAGTGCGAGACGATCCGCACGATGTCGCGCCAGAAGAAGATCACCACGGCCGCCTCCGTGCCGATCTGGGTGATGGCGGTGAAGGCTGCACCCGGATCCTCGGCGCTGGGCAAGAAGGCTCCCAGGATGCGCAGATGCGCACTGGAGGACACCGGGAGGAACTCGGTGAGCCCCTGGACGAAACCGAGCAGGAGCGCCTCGAGGAAGTGCAGCATCAACGGCCCTTCGGGAGATGGTGGGAGGTTCGGGAGGTCAGCAGGTGCGGAGCAGGTCCGTGAGCACCCGCTGACCGAAGACGAGGGAGTCCAGGGGAACGCGTTCGTCGACCCCATGGAACATACCCGTGAAGTCGAGCCCCCGCGGGAGGCGCAGCGGCGCGAAACCGTACCCGGTGATGCCCAGCCGGGACAGCGACTTGTTGTCCGTCCCCGCGCCGAGCAGGTAGGGGATGACCGGCGCGTCCGGATCGTGCCTGCCCAGGGACGCCACCATGGCGTCGACGAGATCCCCGGAGAACGCCGTCTCCAATCCGACGTCGCGCACGACGGTCTCGATCTCGATGTCCTCCCCGACGATCCGGCGGATGTCGGCCAACGCGGCGTCCTCGGTTCCCGGCAGCACCCGCACGTCGATGAGCGCTTCGGCTCGGTCCGGGATCACGTTGTGCTTGTATCCGGCGGTCAGCCCGGTGGGGTTCGTCGTGGTGCGCAGCGTCGCCTTCAGGAAGCCCGCGGCGGGGCCGACCGCGTCAGCCAGGGCGTCGGGGTCCCCGGGGTCCCCATCGGTGAGCGCCGCCAGCGCATCCAGGAACCGCGCAGTCGTCGGGGTGAGCCGGATCGGCCATTCGGTGCGCCCCAGCGCGGCGACCGCCTCGGCGAGCCGGGTGACCGCGTTGTCGGGGTGCACACGGCTGCCGTGCCCGGCGGCGCCGCGGGCGACCAGGCGAAGCCACAGCAGGGCCTTCTCCCCCACCTGGAGCAGGTACGCCCTGCGCTCGCCCACGTCGATGGAGAACCCGCCGACCTCGCTGATCGCCTCCGTCGCCCCGGCGAACCATTCCGGACGGTCGCGCACGACCAGCGCGGATCCCTCCACGCCCCCGTTCTCCTCGTCGGCGAAGAACGTCACGATCAGATCCCGGGGCGGCTGCTCACCACTGCGGAGGATGTCGGCGACCGAGGTGAGGATCATGGCGTCCATGTCCTTCATGTCCACCGCACCGCGGCCCCACAGCATCCCGTCGCGGATCTCACCACCGAAGGGGTCGACGCTCCAGTCCTCTGCGACGGCGGGCACGACGTCGAGGTGCCCGTGCACCACCAGCGCAGGTCGATCGCGGTCACGTCCGGGGATCCGCACGTGCACGTTCGTACGGCGCGCGACGGGTTCGTAATACTCCGGCTCCAGACCCAGCTGTTCCAGGTACGCCCCGACGTACTCCGCCGCCTCCCGCTCCCCCGCGGCGCGGCCCCCGCCGTAGTTCGTGGTGTCCATCCGGATGAGGTCTCGCGCGATGCGGGCGACTTCGGGAAGCGTCTCCGCCCGGTTCGCGGTGCTGTCGGCCATGCGATTCAGGCTACCGGCCGGCAGCGCGCGCCCGCGTTTCCAGAGCCGTCGACACACGCGAGATCCCGCGACGATTCACCGCGTCGTCCGGGACGTGATATCGTCATTTCTCGGTTGCGAAACCAAAAAATACACCCAGATGCGCGGGTGGCGGAATAGGTAGACGCGCTAGCTTGAGGTGCTAGTGCCCGTATAGGGCGTGGGGGTTCAAGTCCCCCCTCGCGCACAGATGAAGAAGGCCCCGGAGACGGGGCCTTCTTCTTTTGGTCGTTGTCCGCGGGCGGCGAAGGGCGGGCTATACCGTCGCGCCGGGTGTCGCCCGGCGGTAGGCATCGGGTGTCAGGCCCGTCGCGGTGCGGAAGTCGCGGGTGAGGTGTGACTGATCCGCGTAGCCCAGGTCGGCGGCGACGGCGGCCAGATCGTCGTGGGGGCGGGTCGCCAGGGCGAGGGCAACCTCCTGGAGACGGATGCGGCGGCTCAGCCACTTCGGGCCGTGCCCCAGGGTCTCCATGCAGGCACGCTGAATCGTCCGCTCACTGCGTCCCAACCGTTCCGCGAGCGGACGGCCGGTTCTGTGATGCACCCGCTCACGCAACGCATCCAGCACGTCATTGGCCAGCAATGCAGACGGGGAAGGCGGGCGCTCATCGAGAGCCTGCATGACCATCAGGTCGGCGAAGCACGCTCGCTCGGCCGGATCTGCACCGGCCGCGATGGCGAGCATCGACGTGTGCAGGCGCGCGTCGAGATCGGGGGTGACCGGGTCGGTCGCGTCGGCGACCCGTGTGGGGGTGAGGTCGCTGAGTACCGCCAGCCCCGCCGGTCGCAGGCGGATGGCGAACACATGACCGCTGCCGTGGAGGGTGCGCCGCCATGCCCGCCCGTGCACTCCGGTGACCATGAGCGGACCAGGAACGTCCCCTTCCTCCACGGTCGCGGTCACTGCAGGCAGGTCGATGATCGGCTGGTCCAACCGCTCATCCTCACCCAGAGCCCAGGAGACATGCCAGTAGTGATCGACGACCGCCGACACGGTGGAGTCCGGCCTGATCCAGCCCGCCGCATACTTCGCGAGTCGATCCGGGTACAGCACCCCGGTCCGTTCCCCCGCGGCGATCGGTCGCTCCCCCGCCCCTGGGACGCTCACGGCATCACCTTCTCCCCCACCGCGCGGCAGACCTGTCGTCTTTTTTCTATCGCGCGCCGCACAGCGCGACAAGACTGGCGCCATGGGAAGCACCAATTACCGGGGCACGTTCATCCAGGTCGCCGAGGACTGCCCGGTCGAGGCCGCGGAGCCGCCGCCGTCGACCGGGAAGGCACCGACCGTGGCCGCACTGCAGTACGCGCTCGTCTCGGAGCACCCCTACGAGTACACGAGCGACGATGTGCTCTTCGAGGTGCACGCGACGAGGCAGTCCATCGACGCGGAGGAACGCGCCGAGGCACGCGAGGCCTTCTTCGCCAAGGACCAGGCGTGCCTGCGCTCATCCCCGCTCGGCAAGCGGTACGGGTGGGGCATCCATCACGACGCGGAGGGTCGCGTCGCCGTCGTGCCCCTCGGCTCCGACGAGTACCGCGCCCTCGCCGCCGACCCCTCGGTGACCCAGGTCAAAGCGATGCGCTCGAAGCGCGCCTGACCGGCTCCCCGGCCGCCCGCGTCGCGGACTCACGCCACGCTGACGCCGAACACCAGTCCGAGGGCGTAGGTGACCGCGGCCGCACCGAACCCGATGAACAACTGGCGCAGAGCGCGTCGCCACGGCGGTCCACCGGAGAGCAGTCCCACCGTCGCCCCGGTCGCGAGCAGCGCGATCCCGACGAGCCCCAGCGCCAGGATGACGGCCGACAGTCCGGCCATCCCGAACATCCAGGGCAGCACCGGGATGACGGCTCCCGACGCGAAGAACAGGAAGCTGGACAGCGCGGCCTGCCATGCGCTGCCGACCGTCTCGTGCACGTCGATCGCCGCTGTCGGCAGGCGGTACGGCACGCCCCGTTCGGCGGCCTGTGCGACCTCGACGACCCTGCGGGCCCTGGCGAGCGCCGCCTCTTCATCCAGTCCCCGTGCACGGTAGACCAGAGCCAGCTCGTTCGCGCCCAGGTCCAGATCGGGCAGGACGCTGTCCGCGTCGTTGCTGGGTTCGGTGGCGACGAGGAGTTCGCGCTGGGAACGCACCGAGACGAACTCTCCCGCCCCCATCGACAGCGCCCCGGCCAGGAGGCCCGCGATGCCGCTGAACAGGACGAACTGCGAGCCCACACCCGTCGCGCCCACCCCCATCACCAGTGCCAGGTTCGACACGAGGCCGTCGTTGGCGCCGAACACGGCAGCCCGGAAGGACCCGGACAGTCGACGTCTGCCGCGAGCCGCGAGCCCTCGCACCACCTCGGCGTGGATCTTCTCATCGGCACGCATGGCGGCGCTGGCGTGTGGGTCGTCATCGTACGGCGACCGGTTCTCGGCGTTCTGAGCGAGGGCGAGCACGAAGATCGATCCGAAACGCTCCGCCAGCCAGCCCAGGAACCGGGTGCGGGTGTTCGGCCGCGGCAGGCGCACCGGCTCGGAACCGAGCAGCGTCAGCCAATGCGCCTCGTGCCGTCCCTCCGCGGCGGCGAGGGCGAGCAGGATGTCCCGCTCCTCCCCCGTGCGCCGCGCGGCCAGACGCCGGTAGACCGTCGCTTCCGCGCGCTCGTTCACGAGGTACTGCGCCCAGCGTTTGCGCTCGCGGGGCGTGGGCGCGGGACTGTTCGTCACGGCTTCCTCTCCGACGTCCGGGCAGGACCGTCCCCTCGAGGCTAACCACCGGCGCTGCTCAGCGGGGTTCGGGGCACCGAACCGGCAGCCGGGTCAGGACCGCACGCGCGAGCGCAGCAGCTCGATGCGCGACTGCAGCTGCGCGACCGTGGCGTGCGAGACGGCGGGTCCGCCGCACAGCCGCCGCAGCTCGGCGTGGACCTGGCCGTGCGGCTCGCCCGATTGCCGGGCGTAGAGCCCGACGAGGCTGTTCAGGAGCTGCCGCTGTTCCTTCAGTGTGCGGTGGAGGGGCGCCGGCAGCGTCGATTCGGGGGCGGTGCCTTCGCCGGCGCTCTCCCGTGCCTCCCGCACCTGACGGTGGCGTCCCTGCCGGGCCTGCCGCTGCATCAGCAGCTCGTGCACGTGCTCGGGTTCGAGCAGTCCCGGGAGCCCGAGGAACTCCTCCTCCTCCGGCGTTCCGGGCACAGCCAGCTGGCCGAACTCCTTGCCGTCGTAGAGCACGCGGTCGAAGTGGGCGTTGGCGTTGAGCGCCTGGTACGACCCCTCCTCGAGCAGGGCGTCGGATGCCTTGTCCTCCCGCTCCGCCGCGTTCATGGCGTCTTCCTCGGCGTCCCACATGTCCTCGGCGTCGCTCTCCCGATCGAGGGCGTGGTCGCGCTCGCGTTCCATGGTGTTGGCGAGCTCGAGCAGCTGGGGGACGTTCGGGAGGAAGACGCTCGCCGTCTCGCCCCGGCGCCGCGCCCGGACGAAGCGGCCGATCGCCTGCGCGAAGAAGAGCGGGGTCGATGCGGACGTCGCGTACACACCGACGGCCAGCCTGGGCACGTCGACGCCCTCCGACACCATGCGCACCGCCACCATCCAGCGCTTGTCGGATGCGGAGAACTGCTCGATGCGCGAGGATGCCTCGGCCTCGTCGGAGAGGACCACCGTGGGGGTCTCGCCGGAGATCTGTTCCAGGAGCGCCGCGTACGCGCGCGCGGCCGTCTGGTCGGTGGCGATCACCAGACCGCCCGCGTCCGGCACCGTGGTGCGCACCTCCGACAACCGGCGGTCGGCCGAACGGAGCACCGCCGACATCCATTCACCGTCCGGGCTCAGCGCGGTGCGCCACGCCTGCGAGGTGATGTCCTTGGTGTTGTCCTGCCCGAGCTGCGCCTCCATCTCGTCGCCGGTCTTGGTGCGCCACCGCATGTGACCGGCGTAGACCATGAACAGGACGGGACGCACGACGCCGTCCTCGAGGGCGCGCCGGTAGCCGTAGGCGTAGTCCGTCCGCGACACCCGGACACCGTGACGGTCGGGGTGGTACTCCACGAACGGGATGGGCGCGGTGTCGGAACGGAACGGCGTCCCCGACAGCAGCAGCCGTCGTGTCGCACGGGAGTACGCCTCCCGCAGCGCGTCACCCCAGCTGAGCGCATCGCCGCCGTGGTGGACCTCGTCCAGGATGACCAGGGTGCGCTTGTCCATGATCAGGTTCTGGTGCACCGAGGCCTTGACCGCCACCTGCGCGTACGTGACCGCGACGCCGTGGTACTGCCGGGAGGGCATCGCGTGCCGGTTGCTGAAGTTCGGATCCAGTCGGATGCCGACGCGTGCCGCGGCGTCCGCCCACTGCGTCTTCAGGTGCTCCGTCGGGGCGACCACGACGATCCGGTCGACCACCCCGCGTCGGATCTGCTCCGTCGCCAAGCGCAGCGCGAACGTCGTCTTACCGGCACCCGGTGTGGCCGCCGCGAGGAAGTCCCGCGGCCCCTTTCCCGCGCCGTCCGGCCCGTCCAGCGAGAAGTAGAGATCCAGCGCCTCGGCCTGCCAGGCACGCAGACGCTGCGCGGTGCCCCAGGGGGCGCGCTGCGGGTACGTGGGCGACAGGTGCTCTGCGGCGAAACTGCCGATCTGGCCGCGCTCCTGCGCGGGGTCGGCGGGGTCGGCGATGACGATCTGGTCGTCCTCGCTCAACGACATCACCTCCGCTTTCGCTCTCGTTCGCGAGAATCCACGATAGGCGACGTGGCCGGGCCCCCGGACCCTGGCGCACCCAGGAGCGGACGTTAGGCTGACCGGGAGGTGAAGCCATGACGACGAGTGATCCGACCGACCGTTCCGACGCACAGGGACCGGCGTCCTCCCTCGAGGATGCGGCCTCATCCGAGAACGGGAGTCTGCGGGTCCAGAACGCGCTTCCGCACCCGTGGCGGCGTTTCGTCGCCATCGGCGACTCCTTCACCGAGGGCATCGGCGATCCCTCGCCCGACTCACCCGGCGGCAACCGCGGGTGGGCGGATCGTGTCGCCGAGGTGCTCGCCGAATCGGTGGACGACTTCGCCTACGCGAACCTCGCCGTCCGCGGCAAACTCATCGCGCAGATCGTCGCGGAACAGGTCGAGCCCGCGCTCGACCTGCATCCCGACCTCATCAGCATCTGCGCCGGCGGCAACGATGTGATCCGCCCGGGGACGGATCCGGACGAGATCTCGCAGCAGTTCGAAGACGCCATCATCCGGCTCAGCGCGAGCGACGCCACGATCCTGATCTTCACCGGCATCGACATGAACTTCTCGCCGGTGTTCCGCGGCTTCCGCGGGAAGATCGCGATCTACAACGAGAACCTCCGCGCGATCGCCGAGAAGTACGAGTGCGTCGTGGCCGATCAGTGGGCGCTCAAGGAGATCCAGGACATGCGGTTCTTCGCCGACGACCGGCTGCACCTGAACACCCTGGGGCACCACGAGGTCGCGCGGATGGCGCTGCGCGCCCTGAACGTCCCGAACGACCTCGCCCCGATGCAACCGGAGCCTCTCCCCCAGGCGAGCTGGCGCGCCGCACGCCGGAGCGATCTGGTCTGGGCGCGCACGCACCTCGCCCCGTGGGTGCTGCGCCGCCTGCGCCACCAGTCATCGGGCGACACGGTGACCGCGAAGCGGCCCGAGCCCGCCCCGATGGCGGTCCGGCGCGCGGCCACGCCGCCCGCCGAAGGCTGAGCTCAGCGCGGCGGGTGGGTCAGCGCCCAGAGCGCCACGGCGCTTGCGGAGGCCACGTTCAGCGAATCGACGCCCCCGGACATCGGGATGGTGACGATCGTGTCCGCCGCCGCCAGCGCGCCGCGGGACAGTCCGTCCCCCTCGGACCCCATCATGAGCGCCACCCGGTCCGGCCGCGCGGCCGCGAATGCGTCCAGGGCGACGGCATCGTCCGCGAGAGCGAGGGCTGCGACATGGATCCCCGCCTCGCGCAGCAGGACGGATGCCTCGGGCCACGCCGGAAGCCTCGTCCAGGGCACCTGGAACACCGTCCCCATGCTCACCCGCACGCTGCGCCGGTAGAGCGGGTCCGCGCATCGCTCGGTCACCAGGACCGCGTCCGCGCCGAGGCCGGCCGCCGCGCGGAAGGCGGCTCCGACGTTGGTGTGATCCACGATGTCCTCGAGCACGACCACGAGACGCGCGTGGCGCAGGACATCGGCGGGATCCGGCAGAGCCGGCCGGTGCATCGCGGCGAGGGCCCCCCGGTGCACGACGTAACCGGTGAGCTGCGCGGCGATCTCGGAGGTGGTCACGTAGACCGGTACGTCCGCATCCACGTCCGCCAGCAGCGCCGAGACCTCGTCGAGCCACTTGTCCTGCACGAGCACAGAACGCGGCACGTGCCCCGCACGCAGCGCGCGCGCGATGACCTTCGCGGACTCGGCGATGTAGAGACCGCCGGCCGGCTCACTCACCCGCCGCAGTGCGACGTCGGTGAGATCGCGGTAGTCGGCCAGCCGCGGGTCGTCCGCATCCGGAACCCGTTCGATGTGCATCGTTCCTCCCGGGTATCCAGCTAACCAGCCCGCGCACCCGGCGATCGCCGGCATCCGCGGAACATCCCGGAAAAGCCCCGGGCGTTAGGCTCGGAGCAGGAGGTAGTGTGCCAGTCCTGATGGATACCGATGCGGCCACGTCCGCCCTGATCGAACGCGCGATCGCCGCGCTCGCCGGGCGCCGTGTCGCCGTGCTGACCGGGGCGGGGGTGTCCACCGACTCCGGGATCCCGGATTACCGGGGCAAGGGCGCGCCCACGCGCACGCCGATGACCGCGCAGGACTTCATCGCGAGCGAGAGGGCCCGACGCCGCTACTGGGTGGGCAGTCATCTCGGCTGGCGCCGCTTCGCGGCAGCGGAGCCCAACGCCGGGCACCGCGCGCTCGCCGACCTGGAACTCGCGGGGGTGACCACCGGCGTGATCACCCAGAACGTCGACGGCCTGCACGTGCGGGCGGGCAGCCGTCGCGTCGTCGAGCTGCACGGCACGATGCGCCGGGTGGGCTGCCTCCAGTGCGGCCAGGTGTTCGACCGGCGGGATCTCGCCGCCCGCGTCGAAGCGGACAACCCCTGGCTGTCGGCCGCCGACGGGGACCTGCCACTGGGGCCGGACGGCGACGTCGCAGCCGAGGTCGCGGACGAGTTCCGTATCCCCGCCTGCAGCGTGTGCGGCGGCGTACTCAAGCCGGACGTCGTGTTCTTCGGCGAGTTCATCCCGGCCGAGAAGTTCCGCGAGGCGGAGCAGCTGGTGCGCGCCAGCGACGCCCTCCTCGTGGCCGGTTCCTCGCTCGTCGTGAACTCCGGGATCAGATTGGTCGAGCGCGCTCGACGTCGTAGGCTTCCCGTCGTCATCGTCAACCGCGGCGAGACCCGTGTGGATGCGCGCGCGACCGTCAAGGTCGATGCGGGGACGAGCGAAGTGCTCGCGGCCCTCGCGACCGCGCTCCCCGCGCTGCGCTGACCCTTCAGACCCGACAACGGGAGAACTGTGTGACCAGACTCATCCTCATCCGGCATGGCCAGACCGACTGGAACCTCACCCGGCGGATCCAAGGCTCCACCGACATCCCGCTCAACGACACGGGACGCGCTCAGGCCGCCGCCGCGGCCGCCCTCCTGCAGGACGGCATCGACCCTGCCACCGCTCGCCTGGCCGCGAGCGATCTGTCCCGCGCCCGCGAGACCGCCGAGATCATCGGGACCCGGCTCGGCCTCGGTGTGCCGCGGCTGTACCCGGAACTGCGGGAGCGAGCGTACGGAGATGCCGAGGGGCTGGACACGACCGAGTTCGCCCGCCGCTGGGGCGACTGGTGGAGCGCCGCGGTACCGAATGCGGAGTCCCGTGCGGACCTGCGTGAACGCGCCGTAGGAGGGCTGTCCCTCGCACTCGCCGACGCATCGCGAGAGGCGGACTTCGCCGACGGCACCCTGGTCGTGGTCTCCCACGGCGCGCTCATCCGCGAGGTGATCGGGCACGCCAGCGCGGACGAGTTCCCCGCTCCGGGGGAACGGCTGGCCAACGGCTCCGCCCACCATCTGCTGTGGGAGGACGGTCGGCTGAGCCTTCTGTCCTACGCCGCGGCCTGAGCAGCGCCGCTCAGCCGCCCAGCCCCATGGCGCGGGAGATGACCAGCAACTGGACCTCCGTCGTCCCCTCACCGATCTCGAGGATCTTCGAATCCCGGTAGTGGCGGGCCACGGGCTGCTCGTTCATGAACCCGTTGCCCCCGAAGATCTGCGTGGCGTCGCGGGCGTTGTCCATGGCCGCCTCACCGGAGACCAGCTTGGCGATCGCCGCCTCGGTCGCGAAGGGCCGGCCCGCGTCCCGCAGCCGGGCCGCGTGGTACCAGGCCAGACGCGCCGTGTGCACGCGCGTCTGCATGCGGGCGAGGGTGAACTGGGCGTTCTGTCGGGTCGAGAGCGCCGCACCGAAGACAGTGCGCGAACGTGCGTAGTCCACCGCCGCCTCGAGGCAGCCCTCCGCGGCTCCGGTCGCCAACGCGGCGATCGCCACACGGCCCTCGTCGAGGATCTGCAGGAACTGCGCGAACCCGCGGCCGCGCTGCCCCAGGACGTTCGCCTCGGGGACGCGCGCTCCGTCGAAGCTCAGCGGATGCGTGTCCGAGGCATGCCAGCCCACCTTGTCGTACGCGGGTCCGACCTCGAAGCCGGGAGTGCCGCGCGGCACGATGATGGTGGAGATCTCCTTGCGGTCCCCGGTCGTTCCGGTGACTGCGGTGACCGTGACGAACCGGGTGATGGGGGTGCCTGAGTTCGTGATGAACTGTTTCGTCCCGTCGATGACCCATTCGCCGCCGTCCAGGCGGGCGGTGGTCCGCGTCGCCCCGGCGTCCGAACCGGCCTCCGACTCGGTCAGACCGAAGCCGGCCAGTGCCCGGCCGCTGAGCAGATCAGGCAGGTACTCCTGCTGCTGCGCCGGCGTGCCGAAGCGGTGGATCGGCATCGCGCCGAGGCCGACGCCGGCTTCCAGCGTGATCGCGATCGACTGGTCGACGCGGGCGAGCGCCTCGATGGCGAGCCCGAGGGCGAAGAGGTCCCCGCCCTGTCCGCCGACGTCCTCGGGGAACGGCAGCCCGAACAGACCGAGGTCCCCCATCTGCGCCACCACGTCCATGGAGAGGGTCTTCGTGCGGTCCGCCTCATAGGCCTGCGGCGCGACGACCTCCTCGGCGAACTCGCGGACCAGCGTCGCCAGCTGTCGTTCCTCGTCGGAGAGTTGCGCGTTCATGGGACTCCGCCTCTGCCTCGTGGCATCGATTCCGGTTACTGCGTCGTAACCCAAATCGACCGTAGTCCTCCCGATCCGCCCCGGCAAGGGCCCCGTGCCGGGATGCCGTAGCCTGTGACGCGATGAGCCCGCGCGACGATCCCGCCCCCGGCGCCGCGGAACGGCCGTCTCCGTCCCGCCGCGACTTCCTCCGCGTCGGCGGATGGGCGCTGGGCGGACTCGCACTCGCCGGCGGGGCAGGGATGGCGGCCACGGCCGTCTCCGACCGCAGTCGTCGCGCCCCGCGCCCCGGGTTCGAGCACATCGTGGTGCTGATGGGCGAGAACCGGTCCTTCGACAATCTCCTGGGCCACCTCTACACGCCGGCCACCCTGTCCGACGGGGAGACGTTCGAGGGTCTCGCGTTCGGCGAGTACCGCAACCTCACGCCGGACGGACGCGCGGTGCCCGCGCACGTGTACTCGGGCTCCACCGACGACATCATGTGCTCCCCGGAGCCCGACCCCGGCGAGACGTACCCGCACGTGAACACGCAGCTGTTCGGCACCGTCGCCCCGGCGTCGAACGAGACGGACTGGCGGGCGCCGGTGCGCGCCCCGTTCAACGCCCCGTCCGGAGACGTCCCGCCCACCATGAGCGGCTTCGTCCGCGACTACATCGCGAACTACCGCCGCACCACGGAAGGCCGGGAGCCCACGGACGCGGAGACGGACGTCATCATGGGGGGCTTCTCCCCCGCCATGCTGCCGGTGCTCTCGACGCTTGCCCGCGAGTTCGCGGTCTTCGACCACTGGCACTGCGCGGTGCCCAGCCAGACCTACTGCAACAGGTCGTTCTTCCACGCCTCCACATCCCACGGCTTCGTCACGAACCGCGGCGACGGCGGGTATGGGAAGTGGCTGGACGCCCCCGCCCACCCCACGATCTTCAACCGCCTGGAAGACGCGGGAATCAGCTGGCGGATCTACTTCGACGAGCAGCAGCTCGTGTCGCTCACCGGCGTGCTGCACGCGCCCATGCTCGAGGAGTACTGGCGCACGGGTCGCTTCGCCTACATGGCGGACTTCTTCCGGGACGCCGCGGACGGAACCCTGCCCGCCTACGCGTTCATCGAGCCCCGGATGGTGTACAACCACAACGACTTCCACCCGCCGTTCGGAGTCCTCCGCGGCGAGGACGTGGACGGGTCGGCCGTCTTCGACTCGGCGGTCTCCGACGTACGCGCGGGTGAGGCGCTCGTGGCGAGCGTCTACGACGCGATCCGCACCGCGGACGCCACGGACGGGTCGAACGCGCTGAACACCCTGCTGCTGATCACCTTCGACGAGCACGGCGGGACGTACGACCACGTCCCCCCGCCGCGGGCGACCACACCCGATGCGGCGCAGCAGCCCGGCGAGATGGGTTTCCGGTTCGACCGCCTCGGCGTCCGCGTCCCCACCATCGCCGTCTCCGCGTACACCAGGGCGGGGACCGTGATCCACGACGAGATGCACCATGCCGCGGTGATCGCGACGCTGAGCGAGCTGCACGGGCTGGAACCCCTGACCGACCGGGACCGCGGCGCGCGCACTCTCTTCTCCGTGACCAACCTCGACGCGCCGCGGGAGCCGTCCACCTGGCCGACCGTGGCGCCCGCCTACGTCCCTCCGCTCCTCGACGAGGACCAGCTCGAAGAACTCGTCTCCTCGACCAAGCCCCTCACCTCACCCGCGAAGGGACTGCTCGGTCTCCTGCTCGCCAGGTACGGTCATCGTGACCACCCGGAGCCGCAGACCTACCAGGACGCCTACGAGATCCTCGCGAAGCACGGGAAGGGCCTGTTCACGGAGCACACCGCGACTCCCCCACCGCCGACGACCTCCGGCTGAGTCCGGCTACCCGGCCAGCAGCGCCCGTCCCGGCTCGCTCAGCACCCCGCCCACGTCCCGGAGGAAGCGTGCGGCCTCGGCTCCGTCCACGATGCGGTGGTCGAAGGACAGGCTCAGCGTGAGAACGTGCCGGAGGGCGATGCGCCCCTCCGATTCCCACGGGATGCGACGCGCGGCTCCCACGGCGAGGATGCCGGACTCCCCGGGATTGAGCAGCGGCGTACCGCCGTCCAGACCCAGCGCGCCCACGTTCGACAGCGAGAAGGTGCTGCCGCTCAGATCCCGCGGCGCCGATCGCCCCGCCCGTGCGGTGTCGGCGAGGTCCCGCAGCGCCGCGGCGAGCTCACCCGTACCCATCAGGTCCGCATCCCGGATGACGGGCACGACCAGTCCCCGCTCGGTCGCAGCCGCGACCCCGAGGTGCACCGCTCCGTGCTCGACGATCTCCTCGGCGTCCGCATCCCAGGAGGCGTTCAGCCCCGGCGTGCGACGCAGCGCGAGGACGCTGGCGCGGGCGACGACAGCGAGCAGCCCGATGCGTGCGGCTCCGAGCTCCGGGTCCTCCCGCCACCGCGCGAGCATCTCCACGGTGGGCGTCGCGTCCACGGTGAGGAAGGCGGTGGCGTGGGGCGCGGTGAAGGCGCTGCGCACCATCGCCTCCGCCGTATGGCGACGCACCCCGCGGATGGGGATCCGACGATCCGTCCGCGGCGCGGCGCTCGGGGCGACCGGTGCCGCCGCCTCGGGCTCCTGCGAGACCACGCCTCCCGAGAGCGACGGCGGAGCGGGGGCTCCGGCTTCCGCCGCCCATACGCGGGGACGGCGGCGGGGTGCCGTCCGTCCCGCCGCAGCGGCGCCGTACCCGACGAGGTTGGGGACGGCGGCGTCGTCGGCGGGTTCCGCCGGCGGGCTCTCGACGGCTTCCTCCTCCCCTGTCTCGATGGATACGAGACGTGCCCCGACGAGGACGACGTCACCGGCCTGCGCATGGAGTCCGCGGATCACGCCGGCATACGGGGAAGGCAACTCGACGACGGCCTTGGCCGTCTCGACCTCGGCGAGGGTCTGGTTCAGGGTGACCGTGTCGCCCTCGGCCACGTGCCACTCCCTGATCTCCGCGTCCCGCAGCCCCTCGCCCAGGTCCGGGAGTGCGAAGTCGCGGGTCACCGGGTCACCGCCGAGAAGCTGCTCGGACGCCCGAGGACGTGGTCGACCCCGTCCAGGATGCGGTCGAGGTCGGGCACGTGGTGTGCTTCCAACCGCGCCGGCGGATACGGGATGTCGTACCCGGTCACGCGGACCGGTCCTGCCCGGAGCGCGTCGAAGCAGGTCTCCACGACCCGCGCGACGATCTCCGCGCCGAGCCCTGCCTCCCCGGCCGCCTCATGCGCGACGACGAGCCGGCCGGTGCGGCGCACGGAGGCCGCGACCGTGTCCAGGTCGAAGGGCGACAGGCTCCGTAGATCGATGACCTCGAGGGATACCCCCTCCGCGTCCGCCGCGGCAGCGGTGTCGAGCGCGACGGGGACGAGTCCGCCGTAGGTGACGACCGTCACGTCGGTGCCCGGCCGGACGACGCGCGCGACGCCGAGCGGCGCCGCATCCGCGAGCGGGGCATCGAGATCCACCTCGCCGGCCACGTGGTAGAGGCGTTTGGGTTCGAAGAACACCACCGGGTCGTCGCTGGCGACGGCCTGACGCATCATCGTGTAGGCGTCCTGGGGTGTGGAGGGGACCACGACGCGCAGACCGGCGGTGTGCGCGAAGTACGCCTCGGGAGACTCGGAGTGGTGCTCCGCGGCGCCGACGCCTCCCGCCCACGGCATCCGGATGGTGAGCGGCATCCGCACCCTCCCGTTCGAGCGGTAGTGCAGCTTGGCGACCTGACACACGATCTGATCGAAGGCGGGGTAGACGAATCCGTCGAACTGGATCTCGACCACCGGCCGGTAGCCGCGGTAGGCGAGTCCGACCGCGGTGCCGACGATGCCCGCCTCGGCGAGCGGAGTGTCCACCACCCGGTCCGCCCCGTACCGCGCCTGCAGACCGTCCGTGATGCGGAAGACGCCGCCGAGACGGCCGATGTCCTCACCCATGAGCAGCGTCTTCGGGTCATCGGCGAGTGCGCGGTCCAAGGCCGCGTTGAGCGCCTTGCCCATCGTCAGGGTGGTCATGCCCTCGCCTCCCCATCATCGGCGAACGACGCCAGGTAGGCGCCGAGTCGCTCGCGCTGCAGATCCAGCGCGGGGTGCGGCTCGGCGTAGACGTCGTCGAGCATCGTCAGCGGCTCCGGCGTGCGGGCGTCCAGGCACGCCGTCCGCACTGCCCCGCACAACTCGTCGGCTGCGGCGGCGACCTCGTCCCGGAAGACGTCGTCGAACTCTCCGATGGCGCGCAGGTGCGCCTCCACGCGTGCCAACGGGTCCCGCTGCTCCCAGAACGCGAGCTCCGCGGCGTCCCGGTAGCGGGTGGGGTCGTCCGAGGTCGTGTGCGGTCCCATCCGGTAGGTCACAGCCTCGATGAAGGCGGGGCCTGCGCCGGTACGGGCACGGTCCAGCGCCCAGCGGGTGGCGGCGAGACATGCCAGCACGTCATTGCCGTCGACCCTGATGCTCGGGATGCCGTACCCGGGCGCACGCCGCGACAGCGGGATCCTCGACTGCAGGGAGACGGGCTCGGAGATCGCCCACTGATTGTTCGTGCAGAGGAAGACCACCGGTGCTGCGAACGTGGCGGCGAACACCATCGCCTCACCCACGTCGCCCTCGCTCATCGCGCCGTCGCCGAAGTACGCCATGGAGGCGGCCTCCGCCCCGTCGCGCTGGATTCCCATGGCATACCCGACGGCGTGCACCGTCTGCGCTCCGATGATGATCTGCGGGATGGCGACCCCCACCTGCGCCGGGTCCATCGAAGAGTGGGTCTCCCCGCGCCAGGTGAGCACCACATCCGCAGGCGTCGCCCCACGGGTGAGGAAGACCCCGAGTTCGCGATAGCTCGTGAAGGCGAAGTCCTCGCGCCGCATGGCCCGCGCGGAGCCGATCTGGGTCGCCTCCTGTCCCCGGCACGGGGGCCACAGACCGAGCTGGCCCTGCCGCTGCAGGGCGACGCCTTCCGCATCCACTCGGCGCAGCACGGCCATATCGCGGTAGAGCCCGCGCAGCGCGGGCGGATCGACGTCGGCGACCCAGGCGTCGAGATGCCGGTCGGGCAGGCGGGTACCGTCCGGCGAGAGGAGCCGGGCGACGTCCTCGACGGAGTCGACCGGGGCGGTCACGGGGGCCAGGGTGTACACCATCGTCGTCCCTTCGCATCGGACCCGCCTCGTGAGCAGCATCCGTTCCGATACCGGCGTCATCGCCGATGCGGCCGACACTAGGCCCGCTGAACAGGTAGCTCAACCGTCCCGCGGATCATTGAGCAAGATGTAGAAGCATGGCCGGGTATATGGTGCTACAGTTGAGCATCGTGTCACGTCTTGATCGCATCGACCTCGAGTTGCTGGGCGCGCTCGCCGAGGACCACCGTGCCACGGTGGTCGCCCTCTCCGACCGGCTGGGACTCTCCCGCAACACCGTGCAGGCGCGGATGGCGCGCTTGGACAAGGCGGGGGCGTTCCTCAGCTATCAGCGGGCGTTGTCCTCGCGCGCTCTCGGGTTCCCCATCGAGGCATATATCAGCGTCATGGTCCGCCAGCACGAGCTTCCCCGGATCCGCGAGCACCTCGCGCTCGTCCCGGAGGTCCTGCAGGCCCACGGACTGAGCGGCGCGGTCGACCTCCTGGTCCGGGTGGCGTGCCGCGACACACAGCATCTGTTCGACACGGACGCCCGCATCCTCGCGATCGACGGCGTGGAGCGGACCGAGACGTCGCTCGTGATGGACGAGGTGATCCCCTACCGGGTGACCCCGCTCATGGACCTGGCACGACCGGAACGCTGACGGCCTCGCCGCGGGGCTCCGCCGCGGAGCGGCCGTCCAGTCGCACCAGTACGACACCGGTCACGATCAGGACCCCGCCCAGGATCTGAGCCGCGCCGGGCGCCTCGCCGAGCAGGAGCCAGGCGAAGCCCAGGGCGAACAGCACCTCGGACAGGCCGACGAACGAGGCCACGCGCGATCCCAGAAGGGGTACGGCCCGCACGCCCAGGGCGTAGCCCAGCGTCGTGGCGACCCCGCCGACCCACACGATCGGGATCCAGGCCGGCACCTGGACGCCCAGCATCTCCACCGCACCCAGCGTCACGGCGAACGGGAGGATCCCGACGCCGCAGAGGACGATCATCGACACCGCACCGACCGCCAGTCCGCCGGCGGCGAGGGCCAGCGGCGGCAGTTCGGTTCCGGAGCGCTCGGCGAGCAGGAAGTACGCCCCCACGCAGCACGCGGCGAGCAGGGCGAAGAACGTCCCGAGAGGATCGAAGCGCGCACCGGAGACGTCGACCACGAGGACGAGCCCCGCGATCGCGATCACCGAACCCGCGAGCACCAGCCCCGACGGCCGGCGGCGGGTACGGATCCAGGCCAGCAGGACGAGCAGCACGGGTGCCAGGTACTGGATGAGCAGGGCCACCGCCACCGGCATCCGCTGCATCGCGGCGAAGTAGAAGATCTGGCATCCGGCGACCGCCGTCAACCCGAATCCGACGATCAGCCGCCAGCGTCGGCGGAGGACACCGGGGTGACGGCGCGCGGCGAGCACGAGCGCCGGGGAGAGCAGGAGCGCCGCGAGCGACATCCGGATGAGCAGCGCCGCCCCCAGGCTCCAGCCTGCTTCCAGCAGCGGCTTGACGAGCGGACCGCTCGATGAGAACGCCAGCGCGGAAGCGAGCCCGACGAGCAGACCCGGGGCCAGCGGCGCACCGGAGGTCTTCGGAGCCCGCACGATCGGCACGGGCGCGGTCTGGTGCGCCATGGGACACCTTCGGATGTCAGGGGTGAATGCGGGTTACGCTCGTGACTGTATCGACGACGACGGTCAGGAGTCAACGTGGTTTTCACTCATGACACTCGGGCGGCGCTGGAGATGGCGGCGGACCTCGTGAACACGCTGCCGCGCACGGGCCCCGACCCGGCGGATCGGTTGGTGACACACGAGGACATGACCCGGCTGCTCACCGCGCATCCGTACTCCGGCGTGATCCGTCGCGACGACCGGGAGCTCGCTGAGGTGCGCGCCATCCGTCCTCGGTTGCGTGAGCTGTGGGAGACCCCGCGCGACGACGCCGCGCCGCTGGTGAACGGGATGCTCCAGGATGGACGGGCCCTCCCCCGGCTCGTCCGGCACGATGGCCTGGACTGGCACATCCACGCCACGGACGACGCCGCTCCCTTGGCCACGCGCATGCTGGTCGAGGCCGCGTTCGCCTTCGTCGACGTCATCCGCTCCGGGGAGAATGACCGCATGCGCGTCTGCGAAGCGGACGACTGTGCGGCGGTGTACGTCGACCACTCCCGCAATCGCTCCAAGCGCTACTGCGACTCCGGCAACTGCGGGAACCGTATGAACGTCAACGCATATCGGCGCCGGAGGGCGCGAGGAACCTCTTGATGGCATCGGCGGCGATGGCCGGCGTCTCGTAGTGGATGAGATGCCCCACATCCGGGATCTCCACGAGAGACGCGTCCGGGAACATCGTCGCGAGCCGGCGCTCGGCCTCGATGGGCGTGATGTCGTCGCGCTGCGCGGCGATCAGGAGCGTCGGGACCGATATCCGCGCAGCGGAGGCCCGGACGTCGTTCGACACGGAAGCGAGGAAGGCCTGCAGCAGCACGTCGCGATCCGCGAAACGGGAGAAGTAGGTGTCGTGCTGGTCGTGGATGAAGCGGCGGAGCTCCCGGTCGCGGGTCTTGGCCATCGACATACTCATGACCCGGACGATGACCCCGTTGCGCAGGAGCGCGTCCCCCGCGCGCGCCGGAAGCCGCGCGGCCGCCCGGTAGTACAGGACGGCGAGCCTGGTCAGCACACCGCGCGGTCCTTCCAGGGCGGGGGCGCCGATGGGGTTGACGAGGATCAGGCGCGGGGTGGCGAGACCGTCGGCGACGGCCGCGGCGGCCACGATCGAGCCGAACGAATGGCCGAGGACGATCGCCCCGGGCGCTGCCGCCGCGGCGAACGCCGTGAGCCAGGCGGCGTAGTCCTCGATGGTGTGCTCGCGCCCGGGCAGGGCGGCGGTCTCCCCGAATCCGGGCAGGTCCGGCGAGACGATCCGGACGCCGGGCAGGTGCGCCACGACGGGCTCGAGGCCGTGATGGTCCCCGCGGAACCCATGCACGAGGAGCAGCGTGGTCTCCGCATCCGCCTGGCCGTACACCCAGTAGACGGTCTCCGCACCCAGCACCTGCACGGTGCGCCGCTCGACGGGGATCTCGGCGAGCAGCTCGGCGTAGGGGTGCGGTGCGTTCACCTCTCGAGTCTACGAGCGAACCTCGGCGTGGCCCGGCAGGCATGTCCGTCCCCTCGCGTACCGTGAACGGCATGGGACCGGGGCCGATGGACACTCTCGAACTCTTCGATCGGCCGGAGTGGGCGGAGACGATCGGCGTCTTCGATCTCGAGACGACCGGGATCGACGTCCGCACCGACCGGATCGTGACCGCGCACGTCGGGCTGCTCGACCGGGAGGGGAACGTGCTCGAGTCCCGCGCATGGATGGCCGACCCCGGCATCGACATCCCCGCGGGCGCGACCGCCGTCCACGGGATCACGACCGAACGGGCTCGCGCCGAGGGCCGTCCCGCCCCGGTGGTCGTCGCCGAGATCGTCGACGCTCTGCGCGCGCTCTTCGAGCGCGGAATCGCGGTGGTCGCCTACAACGCTCCGTTCGACTTCTCCCTGCTCAAGTACGAAGCCGAGCGTCACGGCACGGAGCCGATCCACGCTCCCGCCCCCGTCATCGACCCCCTCGTCCTCGATCGCGCGGTCGATCGGTACCGGCGCGGCAAGCGCACCCTGGATCTCGTGGCCGCGCACTACTCCGTCGAACTCATCGGAGCGCACGAGGCCGCCGCCGACGCCGTCGCGGCAGGACGCGTGGCGCTCGCCCTGGCGGAGCGCTACGGTGGCCGGCTCCCCGCCGCCGGGGCGGAGCTGCACACCCGTCAGATCGGCTGGGCGCGGGAGCAGGCGGAGAGCCTCACCGCCTACTTCGTCAAGATCGGGCGGATCGACGCGGCGGATCCCGTCGACGGGCGCTGGCCGATCCGCTGACGGCGCGCTCCGGGGTGTCCGGGAACGACGAAAGCCCCGCCGGAGCGGGGCTTTCGAGGCGGCGGGATTACTTGCCGAAGTTCTTGAAGCGCTGGTTGAACTTCTCGACGCGACCGGCCGAGTCCATGATGCGCTGCTTGCCCGTGTAGAACGGGTGCGACGCGGAGGAGATCTCGACGTCGATGACGGGGTACTCGACGCCGTCGAGCTCGACCGTCTTGTCGCTGGTCACGGTGGAACGCGTGAGGAAGGTCTCACCGGAGCCCAGGTCGCGGAAAACGACGGCGTGGTAGCCGGGGTGGATGTCAGTCTTCATGGGGATTCCTTGCAGGAGTGTGCGTCAGAAATAAATCTTCGGTGCGTGACGCACCAAGGGTCGAGTCTATCAGGTCGGAGGCGGATCACCCGCATCCGGTCAGCGCGCGGCGCGTGCCGCGTACCGGCCGCCGTCCTCGCTCACCGTGATGGGCATTCCGAACGCCTCGGAGAGGTTCTCCGCGGTGAGGGTCTCCGGGATCGGTCCGGCCGCCACGACGGCGCCTGCTCGGAGCAGGAGCAGATGGGTGAATCCCACCGGGATCTCCTCGACGTGGTGCGTGACCATGACCATCGCCGGAGTGGTCGGGGCCTGTGCGTATCCGCCGAGGAGCTCCAGCAGCTCCTCCCGGGCGCCGAGGTCGAGACTCGCGGTCGGCTCGTCCAGCAGGAGCAGTTCGGGGTCGGTCATCACCGCACGGGCGATCTGCACCCGCTTCTGCTCCCCGTCGGAAAGCGTCCCGAAGGTGCGGTCCGCCAGGTGCTCGAGCTTCCACTCGGCCAGAACGCGCAGCGCACGGCGCTCGTCGATACGGTCGTACTCCTCGTTCCAGCGCCCCATCACGGAGTACGCCGCGGTGAGCACGACGTTGAGGACGGTCTCCTCCGCCGGGATCCGCTTCGCCATCGCGGACGAGGCGAACCCGATCCGCGGACGGAGCTCGAACACGTCTGTGCGCCCCAGCCGCTCGCCGAGGATGGTGACCACGCCGGAGGTGGGGTGATCGAGGCTCGCCGCCAGCTGGAGGATGGTCGTCTTGCCCGCGCCGTTCGCGCCGAGCACCACCCACCGCTGATCATCGTCCACCCGCCAGTCGAGGTGCGAAACGATGTCCTTGGCGTTGCGGCGGACGACGACGTCGGAGAAATCCAGCACCTGCGGCATGCGACCCAGCCTACCGGGCCGCCGCACGCGGATGCCGCGCGGCGCGGGTCACCGCGCGTCGGCCACCGAGCGGTAGAGACGCTCGGTCTGCTCCGCGATCCGCGCCCAGCTGAACTCCTCCGCCGCCCGGCGGCGGCCGGCCTCGCCGTACGCGCGGGCACGTGCCGGATCCGCCACCACCTCGGTGAGGACCCGGGCGAGATCCGCGACGAACACGTCCGGGTCGACGGGGGTGCCCGTGCCGTCCTGCACCTGGTCGATCGGGACGAGGCGTCCCGTGACGCCGTCCGCGACCACTTCCGGGATACCCCCGGTCGCCGTCCCCACCACCGCGGCGCCGCAGGCCATGGCCTCCAGGTTGACGATGCCGAGCGGCTCGTACACCGAGGGGCAGACGAACGTGGTGGCCGCGGTGAGCACGGCGCACAGCTCGTGCCGCGGCAGGTGGCGGTCGATCCACACCACTCCCTCGCGGGTCTGCTGCAGCTCGCGCACCAGCGTCTCGACCTCGGCCATGATCTCGGGAGTGTCCGGCGCGCCCGCACACAGCACGAGCTGTACGTCCGGCGGCAGCATCCGCGCGGCGCGCAGGAGGTAGGGCAGGCCCTTCTGCCGGGTGATGCGCCCGACGAAGACGACCGACGGACGGGCCGGATCGATCCCGAGGGCGGTCAGCACCTCGGGGTCCTCGACCGGATGCCACGCTTCGACGTCGATCCCGTTGTAGATCACATGGACCTTCGCGGGGTCCACCTGCGGATAGCTGCGGAGGATGTCCGCCCGCATGCCTCCGCTCACCGCGATGACGGCGGCCGCCGATTCGTACGCCGTCTTCTCCACGAAGCTCGACACGGCGTAGCCGCCGCCCAGCTGCTCGGCCTTCCATGGCCGCAGCGGCTCCAGGCTGTGGGCCGAGACGATGTGCGGGATGCCGTGCAGGAGCGAGGCGAGGTGGCTCGCGAAGTTCGCGTACCAGGTGTGGCTGTGCACGACATCCGCTCCGGCGACGTCGCCGACCATCTCGAGGTCGGTGCCGAGCGTCTGGACTGCGGGGTTCGCGTCGCGAAGCTCCACGGGCACGCCGTACGCGGTGGTGCCCGGTTCGTCCCGTGGCGCGCCGAAGGCCCGCACGCGAACGTCGATGCGTTCGCGCAGTGCTTTGACGAGCTCCGCGACGTGCACACCTGCGCCGCCGTAGACCTCGGGCGGATACTCTTTCGTCATGATGTCCACACGCATGTCAAGGACGCTAGTACACCCCCTGGGTGGGCAATAGTCTGGGGCAATGCCGGCCACACCAAAGGTTTTCGGGATCATCCTCGCCGGCGGCGAGGGCAAGCGTCTCATGCCCCTCACCGCCGATCGGGCCAAGCCCGCCGTCCCCTTCGGGGGGCAGTACCGATTGATAGATTTCGCGATCTCGAACCTCATCAACTCGGGCCTGCAGCAGATCGTCGTCCTGACGCAGTACAAGTCGCACAGCCTGGACCGGCACATCTCCCAGACGTGGCGGATGTCGCCGATGCTCGACGCCTACGTGGCCTCGGTGCCGGCGCAGCAGCGCCTCGGCAAGCGCTGGTTCTCCGGTTCCGCCGACGCCATCCTGCAGAGCCTCAACCTGATCAACGACGAGAAGCCGGACATCGTGGTGGTGGTGGGGGCCGATCACGTGTACCGGATGGACTTCCGCCAGATGCTGGACGCCCACATCGAGTCGTCCGCCCGCGCCACCGTCGCCGGCATCCGTCAGCCCATCGGTCTGGCGGATCAGTTCGGCGTCATCGACGTGCAGCCCGACGATCCGACCCGCATCCGCGAGTTCCTGGAGAAGCCGCAGAACCCGACGGGGCTGGCCGACAGCCCGCACGAGGTGCTGGCCTCCATGGGCAACTACATCTTCGACACGGATGCGCTCATCGAGGCCGTGATGGCCGACGGGGAGCTCCCCACCTCGAACCACGACATGGGCGGCGACATCGTCCCCTACTTCGTCGACCGAGGTGAAGCGGGCGTGTACGACTTCATCCGCAACGACGTCCCCGGATCCACGGACCGCGACCGGGCGTACTGGCGCGACGTCGGCACGATCGAGTCGTTCTACGACGCCCACCTCGATCTGATCTCGACGCTGCCCGTCTTCAACCTCTACAACATGCAGTGGCCCATCCACTCGCAGTTGGTGAACTCCCCGCCGGCGAAGTTCGTACGGGATGCGGTCGGCCGCATCGGCAACTCGATCGACTCGATCGTCTCGCTCGGCTCCGTCCTGTCCGGAACCCATCTGGAGCGCAGCGTGGTCGGCCCCTGGACCCTCGCGGGCGGCGGATCGACCATCACCGACTCCGTGCTCTTCGAACGCGTGCGGGTCGGCGCTGGCGCCCGCATCCATCGGGCGATCCTCGACAAGAACGTGGTGCTGGCGGACGGCGCGACCGTGGGCGTGGACCGGGAACGGGACCTCTCCCGGGGGTTCACCGTGACCGACTCGGGCATCACCGTGGTCGGGAAGGGCATACGGATCGAGGCCTGATGCCGCTCCGCGACACGGTGGGCGAACAGGCGTGCCGGGCTTCGCTACGGTGGAGGTGTGCAGCGCTCCCCCGTCCGGTCCCTCGTCGTCCTGGACGCCGATTCCACCCTCATCCGGAACGAGGTGATCGAGCTCCTCGCTGATGAAGCAGGGCGTGGAGCGGAGGTCGCCGCAGCCACCGAGGCCGCGATGCGCGGCGAGGTCGATTTCGCGGAGAGTCTCCGCAGCCGCGTGGCCGAGCTGCGCGGCGTACCGACCTCATCCTTCGCACGGGTCAGGGATCGCGTCGAACCGACCCCCGGTGTCCGGGAACTGATCGCCGCCGTCCACGAGCGCGGCGGGATCGTGGCCGTCGTCTCGGGCGGGTTCCACGAGATCCTCGACGGCCTGGCACCGGAGCTCGGCGTCGACGTATGGCGGGCGAACCGGCTGCAGGCCGCGGACGGGCTGCTCACCGGTGAGGTCCTCGGAGAGATCGTCGACGCGGAGGGCAAGGCTCGGGCGCTGCGTGAGTGGACGACGCAGTACGGCATCGACCCGCGCTGCACGATCGCCGTGGGCGACGGGGCGAACGATCTGCGGATGATGGCAGCGGCGGGCCTGGGGGTCGCGTTCAACGCCAAGCCCGCAGTCCGGGCGCAGGCCGACCTCGTCATCGGGCGCGCCGACCTGCGCGACGTGATCCCGCTCCTCCCCTGACAACGGGGGAGCGCGCGGACGGACCGTCCCCGGGTGATGTCGGACCCCCTTCGTAGAGTGAGGGCATGACCTCACACGGCAGGATCGGGTTCGGCGATGCGGATGCCGCGACGCTGGCCGGGATCCTGCACGAGGTCCAGTCGGCGCAGGCTGAGATCGAGGCCGCGCAGGCACGGGTGACGCGCGGTCTCGCTCGGGCGCTGACGCTCGCCCAGGCACAGTCCCGGGGCGCGTCCGCACAGGTGAAGAGCCGGGACATGGCACTGCGGGCGATCGCGGCGGAGATCGCCGCGGTCACGCGCAGCACCGACAGGTCCGTACAGCGCCGCATCGGCGCGACGCTGCGGTCGTCGTGGACGGATTCCCCGCCACCATGGACGCGTGGGAGGACGGTCGGATCACGCGCGCACATGTGCTGCTGATCACCGACCTCGGCGGGCCACTGCCGCCCGACGCGCGTGCCGCGTTCGAGGAGATCGCACTGCCGCGGTGTGAAGACGAGGTCGCCGGCCGACTGCGCGGCGAGCTCGGCATCGTCGCGGAACGCCTGCACCCACGCAGTCTCACCGAGCGGCATGCCGAGGCGCGCGAGGACCGCTGCGTGACCACGTTCCCCCTACGGGACGGCCTGTCCGGACTGAACATCATCGGCCCGACCGTGCTGATCGAGGCCGTCTACGATCGCGTCACCACCCAGGGCGGCGAGGTGATCGATGCTCGCGCTGCGGCGCAGGCGCGAGTCCGGGGCCGCGCTGCAGCCGGAGCATCCGACGTGTCTCCCGTTTCGCCCACGCAGGACGACATCCTGGCCTCCGACAGTCGATCCCTCGACCATATCCGTGCGGACCTCCTGCTCGACATGCTGCTCACCGCACAGCCCGGAGCCGACCCCACCCGTACCGACGACGGACCCGGCACCCTCGGCGCCATCCGCGCCAAAGTCCAGGTCGTCGTCCCCGCACTCACCCTTCTCGGTGCCGACCAACACCCGGCCGACCTGGTCGGACGGGCACCCATCGACGCCGAAACGGCACGCACGCTCGCCGGTGCCACCCCGGAACCATGGACGCGCGTGCTCACGCACCCGGTCTCGGGTGCCGTGCTCGCCACCGACACGAGGTTCGCGGAGGCTCCGCTGCGGAACTTCCTCCAGGCCCGCGACAGGCACTGCCGATTCCCGGGCTGCCGGGTACCCGCCATCCGCTGCGAAACCGATCACACCCTCGATCACGCCCAGGGTGGGAAGACCTGCGTGGACAACAGCGCGGAGCTCTGCCAGCGCCACCACTCCATGAAGCAATTCACCGCCTGGCAAGTCCGGCAACTGGGCGACGGGCTCCTCGAATGGACCTCGCCCCTCGGGCACAGCTACATCGACCAACCGCCCGCACCGACGGTGCACTTCGTGCCGGATCTCGACGACCCGGGTGCGAGGGAGCAGTCCGCCCGCCTCCGAAGCCCACCCCGCCACGGACGCGCTTCGCCGATCCGCCACCGTTCTGAGCACAGCTCGATCCCGTCCGGCGTGGCGCGTGGGCCTGAGCGCACCGCCACCCCGCCCCGCTCCCCTCCGGCACGGCGCACTGACCGAGCCACCAGGTACGCGCCGTTCCGACTGAGGCGGATGTCGGCGCCACGGCGTAGCGTTCGCCCATGGACATCCTGCTGATCCCCGGACTCTGGTTGGACGCCTCCTCCTGGAACGACGTCCTCCCCACGCTGCAAGACGCCGGTCACAGACCGGTCCCGCTCACGATGCCGGGGCTCGGCCTCCCGGCCCCCGAGTCGGCCGACATCGGCATCACCGACTGGGTGGATGCCGTGACCTCGGAGATCGACCGCCGCGCCGACCCCGTGGTGCTCGTCGCGCACAGCGGCGGCGGCAACGTCGCCTGGGGCGCCGTCGACGCACGACCGGATCGTGTCGCCCGCGTCGTGCTCGTGGACACGGTCCTGCCCGCAGACGGCGGGAGCATCTCGGAGTTCCCGCTCGTCGACGGCGTCGTGCCGTTCCCGGATTGGGAGACGTTCGACGCCCCGGACACCGCCGACCTGGATACGCCGACCCGGGAACGGATCGTCGCGATGACGGCGTCGGTCCCCGGCCGGGTACCGACCGATCCCCTCCCGCTCACCGACGAGCGACGTCACCGGGTTCCGGTCACGATCCTTTCCGGGGCGCTCGACGACGCGCAGCTACGCACCATGCTGCGCGAGTGGCCACGGTATGCCGCCGAGCTGGACGCGGTCGTCGAGGTGGACGTCATCCCACTCGGATCGGGCCATTGGCCGCAGTACTCCATGCCGACGCGTCTCGGCGAGGCGATCGTCACCGCCGTGGACGGAGGCACGTGAACGGCCGACAGCCGGCGCCATGTCGCCGCTACGGGGCTGAGCGGGTCAGTGCCCCATCCCGAGTCCACCATCCACGGGGATGACGGCACCGGAGATGTAAGCGGCGTCGTCGGATGCGAGCCAGGCGACCACACCCGCGACCTCGGCCGGCGTGGCGAAGCGTCCGGCCGGGATGTTGCGCTTGTACTCGGCCTGGGTCTCCTCGGGGAGGGCCGCAGTCATGTCGGTCTCGATGAATCCCGGCGCCACGACGTTCGCCGTGATCCCGCGGGAGCCGAGCTCGCGGGTGAGGGATCGGGCGAAACCGACCAGCCCGCTCTTCGAGCTCGCGTAGTTGATCTGACCGGCCGAACCATAGAGGCCGACGACGCTCGAGATGAGGATGACCCGGCCCCAGCGGGCGCGGAGCAGCCCCTTCGCGGCGCGTTTGACGACGCGGAAGGTACCGCCCAGGTTCGTCGAGACCACGTCGTCGAAGTCCTCTTCACTCATCCGCAGAAGCAGGGTGTCGCGGGTGATCCCCGCGTTCGCCACGACGATCTGCACCGGTCCGAGCTTCTCCTCGACCTCGGTGTACGCAGCATCCAGCGACGCGGCGTCGGTCACGTCCGCACGTACCGTGAGCGCGCCCTCCGGTCCCTCCCCCGAGCGTGCGGTCACGGCCACACGGTACCCGTCCGCGACGAACCGCTCGGCGATCGCACGGCCGATACCGCGGTTGCCTCCGGTGACCAGCACGACGCGTTCGGTGGACATGGTGGTACTCCTCGGTTCGGGGACGACGCGGTCTCCCAGCCTATCCAGGTGTGCGGTGCGCGCCGCCGCGTTTGACAGCGCCAGATGGTAACGGGACCCTGGGAACAGTCAACGAAAGGTATCCCCGTGAGCGACCCGACCCCCGAGAACCCCGTTCCGCCGGCAACGCCCCCGGCCAACCCGTCCACGCCGCCGACCCCGCCGCCCACGGCTCCGCCGACTGCTCCGCCCGCCGCCCCGCAGCAGCCCCAGCAGCCCCAGCAGCAGACCGCCGCCTATCCCCCGCCGCCGTCCTACGGCGAGCAGAACGCCGCTCCCCAGGGCTACCCGGGCCAGACCGGATACGCGCCCCCGACGTACCCCGGCTCGGGCTACACGCCTTACCCGGCCGCGCCCAAGACGAACGTCCTGGCCATCGTCTCGCTGATCGCGTCCATCGCGAACTTCGTCATCCTGCCCTTCGTTGGGGCGCTGGCGGGTGTCATCACCGGACACATCTCCCTCAAGCAGCTCAAGACGAGCGGCGAGAACGGCCGCGGGATGGCCCTCGCCGGCACCATCGTCGGATGGGTGGGCCTGGCGCTCAGCATCCTCGGGATCATCGCCGTCATCCTCTACTTCACCTGGTTCTTCACGATGATCGAGAGCACCGGCGGGTACTACGACTACAGCTGACAGCCGGGGCTTCTTCACGGGGTACCGGCGTAGGCTGGATGCACCGTGAAGAAGCCCTCCCCGCCGCAGTCGGCCACATCGTTGCCGCGCGCTCCGCGCGACGATTCCGGCGCGCGGTTGGCCAAGTACATGACGATGATGGGCATCCGCATCGCCTGCTTCGTCGCCATGGTCCTGATCACCCCGTACGGCTGGTACACCTGGATCTTCGCCTCCGGTGCGGTCTTCCTCCCGTATCTCGCCGTCGTCGTTGCCAACGTCGGACAGGACGGGCGCAGCTCGCGCGCCCAGCGCCCCGAACGGATGCTGGAGACCGGGCCACCCGCTCCGGCCGAGCCGCGACCCGCGCCCCCAGAACAGCCTCGTGTGATCCGGCTCGAGGAATCTCCTCCCCGGGAGCCGGAGGCGTGAGCGACGCGACGTGCTCACGTGCCGGCTGCCGCGACGGGGCGGCGTGGCGGATCGAATGGCGCAACCCCCGCATCCATACCCCGGAGCGCCGGAAGACCTGGGTCGCCTGTGACGCCCACGTCGACTACCTGCGGGGTTTCCTCACGTCCCGGTCGTTCCCGATCGATGTCTCGCCCCTGTCCGATCCGGAGCCCCACCGATGAACCTCAAGACCGCCACGCCTGCCGTCCGCTGGAGCGTGTACGGGCTCGTCGGCGTACTGTTCGCCGTCGTCTGCGTCTTCCTGGCCGATTGGCAGTTCTCCCGCAACGATGAACGCAGCGCACAGCTGGCGCTCGTCGAACGGAACTACGACGCCGCCCCGGTCGCCCTCGACGTCGCGGTCTCGGCCGACGGGTCCTTCGATCCCGAGCGGGAGTGGCAGCCCGTCGCGCTGACCGGGACGTACCTCACGGAGGACGAGCTGGTCGTCCGGAACCGGCCGCACGGCGGCACCTCCGCGTTCGAGGTCCTCACGCCCTTCCGCACCGACGACGGCCGCATCGTCATCGTCGACCGAGGCTGGGTTCCGCCGGCCGAGTCCGGGGAAGGAACCGCCGACATCCCGGCTCCCCCGGAGGGGGAGATCACCGTCGTGGTCCGGCTGCGACCGAGCGAGCCGCTGCCCCCGTCCGGCCGCAGCGCGCCGGCCGGACAGGTCCCGACGATCCACCTCCCGCTCATCGCGGGTAGCACCGGGTCCGCCACCGTGACCTCCGCCTACGGCATCCTCGCGGCCGAGGATGCCGTGTCCGAGACGCCCGTCCCCCTGACGCCGCCGTCCGAGGACCCGGGCCCACATCTGTCCTACGCGGTCCAGTGGATCCTCTTCGCGATCATGGGGTTCGTGTTCATCGGCTACATCATCCGCACCGAACTGCGCCATCGCGCGGAGGACGCGCAGGGCACGCAAGACGACGCACCGCACCCGGATGCACCCGCGGAGACCGTCGCCCGAGCATCCCGGGATGAGGCGCGGCCGTCACGACGAGGGCGCGCCGCCCGCCGTCCCGATCAGGACATGGCGGACGAGGACGAACTCCTCGATCGCGTCGACTACTGACGCCCGATCGCGCCGACTCCTGACGTTCGACCGCGTCGGCTGCCGACCGGCGGAACGCTCAGGCGAGCGTGATCAGGTCGATGTAGTCACGACCCCAGATGTCTTCGACACCATCGGGCAGGATGAGGACGCGCTCCGGGTTGAGCGCCTGTACGGCGCCCTCGTCGTGCGAGACGAGGACCACGGCGCCCTCGTAGTGCGCGAGCGCATCCAGGATCTCCTCGCGCGAGGCGGGATCAAGGTTGTTGGTCGGCTCGTCCAGCAGCAGCATGTTGGCGCTCGAGACGACGAGGGTCGCGAGCGACAGACGGGTCTTCTCCCCGCCGGAGAGCACACCGGCGGGCTTGAGCACATCATCGCCCGTGAACAGGAACGAGCCGAGCACCTTGCGGGCCTCCGTCGCCGTGATGTTCGGGGCGGCGGACATCATGTTCTCCAGCACGGAGCGGTCCACGTCGAGGTTCTCGTGCTCCTGGGCGTAGTACCCGACCTTGAGCCCGTGGCCCGGCTCGATCACACCGGTGTCCGGCTCGTCCACGCCGGCGAGCATGCGCAGCAGGGTCGTCTTGCCGGCACCGTTGAGCCCCAGGACCACGACCTTCGAGCCGCGGTCGATCGCGAGGTCCACATCGGTGAAGATCTCGAGCGAACCGTACGACTTCGACAGCCCCCGCGCCATGAGCGGCGTCTTGCCGCACGGCGCCGGCTTCGGGAACCGGAGCTTGGCGACCCTGTCCTCCTGGCGCACGTCGTCGAGACCGGAGAGCATCTTCTCCGCACGCGCGACCATCTGGTGGGCGGCGGCGGCCTTCGAGGCCTTCGCACCGAACCGTGCTGCCTGCAGCTGGAGGGCGGTGGCCTTCTTCTCGACGTTCACGCGCTCCTTCTTGCGGCGCTCCTCGTCGGCCACCCGCTGACGCAGGTAGTTCTTCCAGTTCATGTTGTAGATGTCGATGACCTGGCGGTTGGCGTCCAAGTAGAAGACGCGGTTGACCGTCTCGCCGACGAGTTCGACATCGTGACTGATCACGATGAGCCCGCCCTTGTAGTTCTTGAGGAACTCACGCAGCCACACGACGCTGTCCGCGTCCAGGTGGTTGGTCGGTTCGTCGAGGATCATCGTGTCCGCATCCGAGAACAGGATGCGCGCCAGCTCGATACGGCGGCGCTGGCCGCCCGAGAGGGTCTTCAACGGCTGCTCGAGGATGCGGTCCGGGAGCGAGAGGTTGTGCGCGATGGACGCGGCCTCCGCCTCCGCGGCATAACCGCCCAGTCCTTCGAAGCGCTCGGTGAGGGTGCCGTATCGGCGCATAGCCTGCTCGGCCACCGCGGGATCGTCGTCCCCCATCGCCAGAGACGCCTCGTGCATGCCCAGCGCCAGCGTCCCGAGTCCGCGCGCATCGAGGATGCGGGTGCGCGCCAGCATCTCCGGGTCGCCCGTGCGGGGGTCCTGCGGCAGGTAGCCGAGCTCGCCGCTGCGGTCGATCGAACCGTCGGAGGGCAACAGGTCGCCGGCGAGGACCTTGGTCAGGGTCGTCTTTCCCGCACCGTTGCGTCCCACGAGACCGATCTTGTCGCCCCTTCCCACTCGGAAGGACACGTCGGACATGAGCACGCGGGCGCCCACGCGAATCTCGAGGTCGTGCACGGCGAGCACAGCGTTGGTCCGATCGTTCAGGGAGGGGAGGTGGCCGAAGGGCCTCGTCGATTCTACCGGGGGCGCAGCTGGGAGAGCGGACGGAGCCGGCGCATGCACGATCCGGACAAAGAACGACCGTGACCTCCGGCGTCGCCCCACTCGGGGAGGCGCCGATCCGCGCCCTAGGATGAGTCGCGACGCCCAGCGCTCCATGCACCGGGCCCGACGCCTAGGAGATCCATGTCCGTCGCCGTACCTGCATCCGACCGCCGTGTGCTCGCCGACCTGGTGGCGCGCCCCTCGACCCGCGTCCGCGCCCTGGCCGTCGATGCTGCGCTGGTGCTCACCGGCGTCGCCGTCGTGGCGCTGTTGGCCAAGGTGTCCTTCTTCGTGGGCCCGGTCCCCATCACCGGCCAGACGGCGGGCGTCATCCTCGTCGGCGCCGCTCTCGGTGCGCGCCGCGGCGCGGCCGCACTCACGACCTATCTTCTGGCCGGTCTCGCCGGCCTGCCGGTCTTCGCCGGTGTGGCGGCCGGACCCGCCTACGTGCTCTCCCCCTCCTTCGGCTTCATCCTCGGCTTCATCCCCGCCGCCTTCGTCGCGGGATGGTTCGCGCAGCGCGCCTGGGACCGCAAGCCCGTCCTCGCCTTCCTCGGCTTCGTCGCGGCGAGCATCGTCCCGTTCCTGATCGGCGTCCCGTACATGGCGGCGATCCTCGGACTGGTCCTCGGCGAGCAGGTGAGCGTGGCCGGCGTGATGGCTGCCGGCGTCCTGCCGTTCATCGTGCCGGGCCTGATCAAGGCAGCGGCGGTGGCGCTCCTCGTCCCGGCCGCATGGGGACTCGTGCGTGCCGTGGACCGCTCGCGCTGATCACCCCCCGCTGACGACGAAGCCCCGACCTCACCGGTCGGGGCTTCGTCGTGAACGGGACCGCTCAGTCGCCGACGACCTGCGCGAGGGCGTCGACGTAGGCGTCGAGACCCCAGGCGACGGAGAGCGCGGTGGGGGGCGACATCGAGGCGACCTCCGCCTCGCCCACGATCTGCACGACCTTCCCGGCGGCGACCTGCGGAAGCAGCGCGGCCTGGTCGGAGGCCAGGAAGGCGTCCATCTGCTCCTGGCTGTCCGCGTAGGCGATCAGCACGTCGCTCGTGAGCCGATCGAGGTTCTCGTACCCGAGCGTGTAGTAGAACGTGGCCTCACCCGTGTCGAGCTCGGAGACGCTCGGAGCCGTCGTGAACCCGAGGTCCTCGATGAACTCGACCCGCGGGTCGGCCGGCAGGTACACGTAGAAGGTTCCGGCCGTGTCCCACACCTGGGCGACGGTGTTCTCCGCGAACGCCGGGTTCTCCGCCGCCTTCGCGGCGATGTCCTCCTCGATGCCGGCGATGACCTCGTCCGCGGCCGCCTCCGCGCCCAGCGCCTGGCCGGTGATCGTGATCACGTCGCGCCAGGGCGTCGACCACGCGGTCTCGGGATAGGCCACCACCGGGATCCCCAGACCCGTCAGCTGCTGGTACTCGTCCTCGGTGAGGCCGGAGTAAGGGGCGAGGAACAGGTCAGGGTCGGCGGCGGCGACCGCTTCGATCGGGACCTCGTTCGTCGACGAATCGAGCACGATGGGGGTCTGCGCGTCCAAGGACTCGAGCTCGTCCGCGATCCAGGGCAGCACCCCGTCCTCGTCGCCGCCGTACGGCTGCGCCGGGATCGCGACCGGCACCTCGCCGAGTGCCAGTACGGCGTCCGCCGCGCCCCAGCCCCACGTCACGATGCGCTCGGGTTTCGACTCGATGACGGTCTCGCCGAAGGCGTGCGCGATCGTGACCGGGAAGCCGTCGGCGCCGGCCTCCCCCGGCGAAGTTGCGGCCGGGCTCGAGGCGCCGCCGGAGCAGCCGGCGAGGGCGAGGACGGCGGCGGCTGCCACGGTCGCCGCGAAGCCGGCGCGGATGCGGGTCAGGGACATGAGCATTCCTTTCGATGGGGTCGTGTGGGTCAGGCCGGATCGCCGGCGGCATGGGCGCCGTCGGGGATCGGGATGACGAGGGGGGTTCCGGTGAGGGGATCCGGCATCACGAGCGCTTCGAGGCCGAACGCCACCCGGAGCACCTCGGCGGTCAGGACGTCGGCGGGCCGCCCCTGGGCGAGGATCCCCCCTTCGGCCATCACCACGAGGTCGTCGGCGTACCGCGCTGCGAGGTTGAGGTCGTGCAGGACGGCGACGACCGTTGTGCCGCGGACCCGGTTGAGCCGGCGCACGAGGTCCAGGACCTCGAGCTGATGGCTGAGGTCGAGGAAGGTGGTCGGCTCGTCCAGGAGCAGGATGCGTGGGTCCTGCGCGAGCGCCATCGCCACCCAGGCACGCTGCCTCTGCCCGCCGGACAGTTCGCCCACGGCCCGGTCGGCCAGATCGGTGAGCCCGGTCGCGAGCATCGCGGCATCCACCGCTTCCTGGTCGGCGTCGGTCCAGCGCCCGAGCAACCCTCGGTGCGGATACCGGCCGCGCGAGACGAGGTCGCCCACGCGCAGCCCGTCCGGCGCGGTCGGCTGTTGCGGCAGGATGCCGAGCCGGCGGGCGAGCGCGCGGCGCGGGACCGTGCGGATGTCGACCTCGTCGATGGTGACGGCACCGCCGAGGGGCGGCAGCAATCGGGCGAGCGTGCTCAGCAGGGTCGACTTACCGCTCGCGTTCGCGCCGATGATGATGGTCACCCGGCCGGGTGCCACATCGAGGTCCAGCTGCTCGATCACCCGGCGATCGGGGTACCCGGCGGCCAGACCCCGCGCCCGCAACACGGGGAGGTCCGCATGCTCGCTGGTCATACGCGTGTTCCTTTCGAGGTGGCCAGCAGCCACAGCAGATAGGGGGCGCCGATCGCCCCGGTCACGACGCCCACGGGCACGGACACCCCGGGCAGCGCGTGCTGGGCGATCAGGTCCGCCGCGACGAGGATGGCGGCGCCCAGGACGGCGCTGGTCCCGAGCGCCGGGGAGCCGCGCCCGACGAGGCTCCGGGCCATGGCGGGCGCGCCGAGCGCGATGAACGCGACCGGCCCGATGAAGGCCGTGCTGGCGGCGGCGAGGAGGACGGCGATCGCGACGACACCGGTCCGCACGAGCGCCGGGCGTAGTCCGAGGCCCATGGCCGAGGGGTCGCCGAGTTCGATGACGGGGAGCACCCGCCCGGCCGCGACGGCCGCGGGTACGCACAGCGCCAGCACCACGGCCAGGATGAACACGTCCCGCCACAGCGTCGCCCCGAAGCTGCCGGTGATCCAGACGAACGCCGACTGCGCATCGTTCACCTGCGCGCGCTTGATCAGGTAGCCGATGACCGCGGCGCAGAGGAACGAGATCCCGACACCGGCCAGGACGATCCGGTAGCCGCCGTCCGCGAGGCGTCGTGCGGCGCCGAGCAGGATCGCGGCCACGACGAGTCCGCCGAGGAAGGCGAAGCCGGTGACGCCCCACGCAGGCAGGCCGAGCACGAGGGTCGCGAACACCGCGGCCACGCTCGCCCCGCCGCTGATCCCGAGCAGATCGGGGCTCGCCAGAGGATTACGAAGCAGGGTCTGCAGGAGGGCACCCGCGAGGCCGAGCATGGCGCCGCACACGAGCGCCATCGTGAGCCGGGGCAGGCGGACCTGGGTCACCACGTACTGCTCGATCGGCGTCCCCGCGCCGAGCAGCGCCCTGGCCACCCCACCGGGGGTCAGGGCGTAGTCCCCTACCATCAGGGCGGCCACGGCGACGAGCAGGGCGACCCCCGCGACGACGCCCGTGATGCGCAGCGTGCGGCGCCGCCCGCGCGCGCGCACCGCGGCGATGCCGCTCACAGCGTCACCATCCGGCGGCGCAGCACCAGCGTCATGAGCACGGGTGCGCCCAGGAACGCGACGACGAGCCCCGCCTCCAACTCGGCCGGGGCGACGATGGTGCGTCCGATCACATCCGCGACCAGGAGCAGTGTCGCGCCCAGCGGGATCGCGGTGGCGATGATCCACCGGTAGTCGGTACCGACCACGGCCCGAGTCAGGTGCGGCACGACGAGGCCCACGAACACGAGCGGTCCGGCGATGGCGGTCGCGGCACCGCAGAGCAGCACGACGACGCTGATGGCCAGCATCCGGGTGCGCGTGGTGCTGTGGCCGAGCCCACGTGCGGTGGCGTCGCCGAGCGCGAGCAGGTCGAGACTGGATGCGCACAGGAAAGCGACGAGGATCCCGACCAGGATGGGGACGGCCAGCAACTGGGCGACGTCCATGCCCCGACCGGTGAGGGAACCGACGGACCAGAACCGATACACGTTCAGGGCGGTCGTATCCGTGGTGAGGATCAGCATCGAGACGGAGGTGAGACCCGCCGTGATCGCCGCCCCCGTCAGTGCCAGCTTCGCCGGGTCCGCGCCGTCCCGGCCTGTTCCCCCGATCACGTACACGCCGAACGCCGCGACCGCCGCGCCGAGGAACGCGAACCAGACGAAACCGCCCGGCTGCGTGATCCCCGCGAAGGTGATGGCGGCGAGGACCGCGACGGACGCGCCCGCGTTGACGCCGAGCAGGCCGGGGTCGGCCAGCGGGTTGCGGGTGATCCCCTGCATCAGCCCGCCCGCGACCGCAAGCGCCGCGCCCGCGAGGGCGCCGATCACGGTGCGGGGCACACGCTGGGTGAGCACGACGATGTGGTCGGGGTCATCGGCCACGGGATGCAGGAGGGCATCCAGCACCACGCCGGGTGGGATCTCCCGCGCCCCCACGAGCAGGCTCCCGAGGACGGCGACGACGAGGAGTACCGAGCCGCCGGCGAGCAGGGCCGCCCGCCGCATCCGCGGAGTCATTCCTGCCGTTCGGACTGGCCGAGCCGCCAGTAGCCCATGAAGGCGACCCGCTTGCGGTCGACGCCGTGCGTGCTGACCAGCATCCGGCGCAGGAGCTTGACGGTCGCGGACTCCCCCGCCATCCACGCGTAGAACTCCCCCTCCCCTTCTTCGGGGCTGTCCCACAGCAGATCCCGGTCGACGTCGATGTCGGCGAGCTCCTGAGGGCGGGGCGCCGCGGCCGCGGCCAGCACGTCGGCGGATGCGGCGCACCAGGTCTGCAGGGACTCGATGAGCCGGTGTCCGTGCGGCGCTCCCTCACGCGGGACCCACGTGAGGCGGACTCCCGGCCGCGTGTCGAGCGTCAGGACATCCGCCGCGGTGGGCACTTCGACGAATGCGTCGACGTCGGCGGAAGCGTCCAACGACTCCAGGATCGAGCAGATGGCCGGCGCCGCCGTCTCGTCGCCGGCGAGGAGGAGCCGGCGCGCCGTACCCGGATGCCAGTCCAGTCCCGTGTGCGAGTGGGGGCTGTTCTCGTCCGGGCCGATGATGAGGAGCTCGTCGCCCGGGGTGGCCGAGGCTGCCCACGCGCCGGCGGGGCCGGGATCGTGGTGCAGCACGAAGTCGACGTCCAGCCGCTGCCGGGCGGGGTCGAACCGCCGCACGGTGTACGTCCGGAACGGATTGCGCCGGGCCGCGGGCAGGTCCCGCCACCGCGTGTACCAGCTGCCCTCGGCGATCGCGACGGGATCGTTCTGGCCGAGGTCCGCGATGGTGCCGTCCGCGAACGGGATGACGACCTTGATGCGCTGATCCAGTCCCGAGCGACCGAAGTCCGCGAACTCCGGGCCGGAGAAGGTCACCCGAACGAAGCTCGGCGACAGCGTCCGGACCTCCTCGACGCGGGCGGCGTAGGGGCGGTAGGCAGGTCGGACGGCGGTGATCGCGGGGGGCACCCGATAAGGTTAGCCTTGCCTGCCTATCCGCTCAAACCCGTTCTTCCTCGCCACCGGTCACCAGAGCACCGATCCGTTCCACGGCTTCGGTCAGGACCTCCGGCGAACAGGCGAGGTTGAAGCGGACGTGTCCGGCACCCCCCTCACCGAATGCCGGACCGTAATGGAGCGCGACGCGTGCGTCCCGGAGGATACGCGCCGACGGGTTGGGGCCCCATCCGAGCGCGGACAGATCCACCCACGCCAGGTATCCGACCGGCGGGATGCGGTACCGGGCGCCTGGGACGTGCCGGGCGAGGAGGTCCGCGAGCAGACGCGCGTTCTCATCGATCGCCGCGATCAGGCTGTCCAGCCACGCGTCACTCTCCGGGGCGAACGCCGCCACCGCGGCCATCGCGCCGAAGCTCCCGGTCCGCCATTCGACCTCCTCCGGCATCCCCCGGAGCAGGTCCGAGGTCGGGCCGTCGGCCGCAACCATCACGGCGCACTTCAGACCGGCGAGGTTGAAGGCCTTGCTCGCCGATGTCACCGTGAAACCCACCCGGGCGGCCACGTCGGAGGCCGCCAGGAACGGCGTGAACCCGGCGTCCTTCCTGGCGAGCGGGGCGTGGATCTCATCGCTGACGACGGTCGCGCCGAACCCGGCCGCGATGTCGGCCAGGGCCGCGAGGCTCTCGCGGGAGTGCGCGGTGCCCGTGGGATTGTGCGGATTGCACAGCAGGATGGCGCGCGCTCCCCCGGCGAACGCCGCCTCGATGCCGAGGAGGTCCAGCTCCCAGCCGTCCCCACGTTCGCGCAGCGGGACCCGCTCGACCTCCGCGCCGGCCTCCGCCACACAGTCGTAGAACGGCGGATAGACCGGCGGCGTGACCACGACGCGGTCGCCGGGCGAGACCACCCGGCGGAGGATCTCGACGTTCCCCATGGACACGTCCGCCGTCGTCCGCATCCGTGCCGGGTCCGGGGACCAGCCGAACCGCCGTTCGGCGAACGCGGCGTAGGCCTCGCGCACGCCGGAGTCCCCGGAGGTGTACCCGGTGTCCCCGAGCGCCACCGCACGTTCGAGCGTGCGGATGATCGCCGGTGCGAGCGGGAAATCGGTCTCCGCGACGAAGAGCGGGAGGACGTCGTCCGGATACGTGCGCCACTTCGCACTCGTGCGCTGGCGCAGCTGATCCAGGGGCAGGGCTCGGAGCGGTTCGGTGGTCATCCGTCGAGGTTAGCGTCCGTCCGGGAAGACAGGAGCGCCGCCGCCCGGGAGGGGGCGGCGGCGGTCCGGAAGGTCTAGATCTAGATCGCGAAGCCGAGTGCGCGCATCATGTCGCGCCCGTCGTCCGTGATCCGCTCGGGGCCCCACGGCGGCATCCAGACCCAGTTGATCCGGAAGCGGTCGACGACGGCATCGAGCGCCTGTGCGGTCTGCTCCTCGAGCACGTCCGTCAGCGGGCAGCCTGCAGAGGTGAGGGTCATGTGGATGACGAGCGCGTCGTTCTCGTCGTCCCACGCGAGGTCGTAGATGAGTCCCAGGTCGACGACATTGATCCCGAGCTCCGGGTCCATGACGTCCTTGAGAGCCTCGGTGACCTCGTCGTACTTCTCGGGTGTGAGCGTCGCGGTCATGACGCGAGTCTACGCGTCCGCGTCGGCGACGGGCTCGAGGAAACGATCGTAGCCCTCGCTCTCGAGCCGGTCGGCGAGCTCGGGCCCGCCTTCCTCCGCGACCCGTCCGTTCACGAGCACGTGCACGTGGTCCGGCTTGATGTACTTGAGGATGCGCGTGTAGTGCGTGATCAGCAGGACGCCGAGACCGGTCTCCTCCTTGGCGCGGTTCACGCCTTCGGACACGATCTTGAGCGCATCGACGTCGAGTCCGGAGTCCGTCTCGTCGAGTACCGCGATGCGGGGCTTCAGCAGCTCGAGCTGGAGGATCTCATGACGCTTCTTCTCTCCGCCGGAGAAGCCCTCGTTGACGTTGCGCGCGGCGAACTTGGAGTCCATCCGGAGGTTCTTCATCGCCGACTTGACGTCCTTCGTCCACGTGCGGATGGGGGGCGCCTCGCCGTCGATCGCGGTCTTCGCGGTACGGAGGAAGTTGGTGACCGTCACGCCGGGGATCTCGACCGGGTACTGCATCGCGAGGAACAGGCCCGCGCGGGCCCGCTCGTCGACCGTCATGGCGAGCACGTCCTCGCCGTCGAAGGTGATCGACCCCTGGGTGACGGTGTACTTCGGGTGGCCGGCGATCGTGTAGGCCAGGGTCGACTTGCCGGAGCCGTTGGGCCCCATGATGGCGTGGGTCTCACCGGTACGGATCGTGAGGGTCACGCCGTTGAGGATGGGGGTGGTTCCCTCATCCGTCTCCACCGTCACGTGCAGGTCACGGATCTCGAGAACAGACATTGAGACTTCCTTCTTCAATTGACGGCTTTGGTCACGGACGGGTCGATGAGCACATCGTCGCCCTCGATCGTGACCTCGAAAACGGGAACCGGCTCATAGGCCGGCAGGTTCAGGGGCTGCCCGGTGCGCAACGAGAAGGCGGAGCCGTGGGCCCAGCACTCCAGCGTCTCCCCTTCGACGAAACCGTCGGAGAGGGAGATGTCACCGTGTGTGCAGACGTCGCCGATCGCGTGGACCTCGCCGTTTCCGTCGAGCACGACGGCGATGGCGACGCCGTCCACCTCGACGCGACGGGCGGTGTCCTGCTCGAGCTCACTGAGAGCACAGACGCGGGTCGCGGTCATCGCGCGGCCACCTCCGCCAGCTCGGCGTGGATGCGCTCGACGAGCGACGCCTCGAGCTCCGGGAAACCGATCTTCTGGACGATCTCCATGAGGAAACCGAGCACGACCATCCGGCGTGCTTCCTCCTCCTCGATCCCGCGCGCCTGCAGGTAGAACAGCTGCTCATCGTCGAAGCGTCCGGTGGCGCTCGCGTGGCCTGCGCCCCGGATGTCGCCGGTCTCGATCTCGAGGTTCGGGATGGAGTCGGCGCGTGCGCCGTCCGTGAGGACGAGGTTCCGGTTGGCCTCGTACGAGTCCGTGCCGACCGCGTCGGGCCCGATGAGCACGTCACCGATCCACACGGAGCGGGCGGTGTCGCCCTGGAGCGCGCCCTTGTAGAGGACGTCCCCGACCGTGTGCTCGCCCTTGTGGAAGAGGTACACCTGGCTCTCGAGGTGCTGGCCCGCATCCGCGAAGGACAGTCCGTAGAGCTCACCGCGCGAACCCGCGCCGGCGAGTTCGACGCTCGGGTTGACCCGCACGAGACCCCCGCCGAAGCTGATGACGATGTGGCGCAGCGTGGCGTCGCGCTCCACGCGCGCCTGGTGCGCAGCGAGGTGGACCGCCTCGTCGTCCCATTCCTGGGCGCTGATGACGGTGAGCGACGCACCGTCGCGCACGATGATCTCGACGTTCTGCGCGAACTGCGCGGCCCCGGCGTGACGCAGGATCACGGTGGCGCGCGAGTTGGCACCCGCCTCGATCACCATCTGCGAATGCGCCCGTCCTCCGGCACCGCGGAGGTCGACGAAGGTCGGCTCGTCGAACTCGGCGCCGGCCGGCACGGCGAGGTACAGCGCTTCGACGGAACGGTTCCACGCGATCGCGGCGGTCACGTCCTCGGGGACGAACACCTCACCGCGGGGCGCCTCGCCGATCCGCAGGCCGGCTGCTGCGAGCGGGCCGGACACGGAGATGCCCACCGCGCCCTCGTCGCCTGCGACGTCCTCCAGGAGGGCACGCGCCCGGTCGAGGGGCGTGTGCTTCCAGTTGACCTCACGGCCGGTCGGGGCGCCGAAATCGGCGGGGTCGTACGAGCGCGGGCGCTCGGAACGGGTCTGCACCGGGACGAACGCCGCGGCAGGGTCAGTGTGGCCCTTCGCGGATTCCGCGGGGGCCTGTGTAGCCGAGCTCATCAGCCGACGGATCCTTCCATGCCCATCTCGATGAGCTTGTTCAATTCGAGTGCGTACTCCATGGGCAGCTCACGGGCGATCGGCTCGATGAAGCCGCGCACGATCATGGCCATGGCCTCGTCTTCGGCGAGCCCGCGGCTCATCAGGTAGAAGAGCTGCTCCTCGCTCACCTTGGAGACGGTGGCCTCGTGGCCGAGCTGCACATCGTCGACGCGGATGTCGATCGACGGGTAGGTGTCGGAGCGGGAGATGGTGTCGACCAGCAGCGCGTCGCAACGCACCGTGTTCGCCGAGTGGTGCGCGTTCGCGTCCACCCTGACCTCGCCCCGGTAACCGGCGCGACCACCGCCGCGCGCGATCGACTTCGAGACGATCGACGACTGCGTGTAGGGCGCCATGTGCACCATCTTCGCTCCGGCGTCCTGGTGCTGTCCGGGACCGGCGAAGGCGACCGAGAGCGTCTCGCCCTTGGCGTGCTCGCCCATGAGGTAGATCGACGGGTACTTCATCGTCACCTTGGAGCCGATGTTGCCGTCGACCCACTCCATCGTCGCGCCCTCGTGTGCCACCGCACGCTTGGTGACGAGGTTGTAGACGTTGTTCGACCAGTTCTGGATGGTCGTGTACCGCACGCGGGCGTTCTTCTTGACGATGATCTCGACGACCGCGGAGTGCAGGGAATCGCTCTTGTAGATCGGAGCGGTGCACCCTTCGATGTAGTGCACGTAGGAGCCCTCGTCCGCGATGATCAGCGTGCGCTCGAACTGGCCCATGTTCTCCGTGTTGATACGGAAGTAGGCCTGCAGGGGGATCTCGACGTGCACACCCTTGGGCACGTACACGAACGATCCGCCCGACCACACGGCGGTGTTCAGCGCCGCGAACTTGTTGTCGCCGGCGGGGATGACGGTGCCGAAGTACTCCTGGAAGAACTCGGGGTGCTCGCGCAGCGCGGTGTCGGTGTCCATGAAGATGACGCCCTGCTGCTCCAGATCCTCCTGGATCTGGTGGTAGACGACCTCGGACTCGTACTGTGCGGCGACGCCGGAGACGAGGCGCGAGCGCTCTGCCTCGGGGATGCCGAGCCTCTCGTACGTGTTCCGGATGTCCTCGGGGAGGTCCTCCCACGACTGGGCCTGCTTCTCCGTCGAGCGCACGAAGTACTTGATGTTCTCGAAATCGATGTCGCTCAGGTCCGCACCCCAGGTGGGCATGGGCTTGCGCCCGAAGAGCTGATAGCCCTTGAGCCGCGTCTTCAGCATCCATTCCGGTTCCGCCTTGAGGGCGGAGATGTCGCGGACGACCGCTTCCGAGATGCCGCGCGTGGCGCTGGCGCCCGCCGCATCCGGGTCGTGCCATCCGAATTCGTAGACACCGAGGCTCGCAAGCTCGGGCCGGTCAATCAGCACATCCGACATGGTGTGTCACTCTCCTCTTAGGACCCAACGGTGTCATCCGTCCCGGCATTCCTCATCCCCGTGGGAGTTCGCGAGGGGGAATGCCGCTTCCGGCCCGATTAGAAGGCGCAGGCGTGCACCTAAACTGTCAGGGGGACCACGTGCATGCGCATGCGGCTTCCCGACCCCTCGATTCTACAGGTTCCGCCTCCCCCGCGGGGGGCGTGCCGCGGGCCGCGCCACCCACACGCGGCCCTCTCCCAGGAGGCGCACCCATGGCTGCCGACACGCAGACCACCACCCGACCGCCCAGCACCGGAGGCTTGCGCGGATGGCTGCCGGACCGGGTCGACACCCGCATCCGGGTGTTCGCGTGGTTGTCCTTCGTCGCCGAGGTGCTGATCATCGCCACGGGCGGGGCGGTCCGTCTGACCGGTTCCGGCCTCGGCTGCCCCACCTGGCCGACGTGTACCCCCGAGTCGCTCGTGAACACCCCGGAGATGGGCATCCACGGGATCATCGAGTTCGGCAACCGAACCCTCACCGGCCTCGTCGGGATCCTCGCCCTCATCGTGCTCGTCCTGGTGTGGCGGCTGCGGCGCGAACGGCGCGACCTGTTCCGTCTCGCCCTCGTCGTCCTGATCGGGGTCGCGGCACAGGCGCTCGTCGGCGGCGTGACCGTGCTGACGGGGCTCAACCCCTTCATCGTCGGATTCCACTACGTCGCCTCGCTCGCCCTCGTCTGCGTCTGCGCCGCGTTCCTCGTCCGGATGAACTCCGCTCCCGGCGCCCGGGTGCGGGCCGTTCCGCGCTGGTACGCGCTCCTCACGCACATCACCACGCCGGTCCTGGCCCTGACCATCGCGTTCGGCGTGCTCACCACCGGCGCCGGCCCGCACTCAGGCGACGCCGACGCCGGACGCAACGGATTCAACGCCGAGGTGCTCGAGCACGTGCACGCATGGCCCGGATACGCCCTCTTCGCGCTCACCCTGGTGCTCACCTTCGCCGCGTGGGCGCAGCGCCTGCCGGTCCGCACCTGGGTGACGGCGCTCCTCGGCGTGGAGATCGTGCAGATCCTGGTCGGGCTCTACCAGGCTCGCAACGGACTCCCCGAGCTCGCGGTCGGCACGCACATGGTGCTCGCCGCGCTCACCGCCGCGGCCATGACGGTCGTCGTACTGAAGCTCAAGACCACGGCATCCACAGCAGACGCATAGGTTCCGCACGGGCGCTGTCGGGGTGCTCCGGGCAGGGTGGGCGGATGCTGCGGCAACCGTTGTCGCGCTCCCGAGGAGTCATCCCATGAATTCACGCCCCCGCTTGTTCGTCAGCATCCCGTACTGGGCTCTCGTCGTCGGGTCGGCTGCCAGCCTCGCCTTCGGCGTCTGGCTGACGGTCGACAAGATCGAGGTGATGTCGGCCGGGCTCCTGGACGGGACGGCGACCGGCGTCGAGGTGTACGGCGGTCAGTCGTGGGCCGTCTTCGCGGCGGCCTTCGTCGGCGCCGGCCTCGTCGGCTTCGTCGCCGCACTGGCCCTCGCGGCCGCGCGCTCGCTGGTCGCACCGGCACAGCCCGCCCCCGGCACCACGGCAGCCTCTTCGTCCTACGCCGCAGCGCCCACGTCCGTCGCCCCGCCGGCACAGTACGAGGCCGCCCCGGTCGCGCAGTACGAGGATGCCGACGTGGAGACGCCGTCCCACGCCGCACCGCCTGCTGCCGCCGCGTCGTCCGCCACCGCCTCGGCGGCCACGGACGATCGGGCCGGCGGAGCAGACCAGCGCCCCGACCTCACCCGCTGACCGGATGAGGGGATCCGCCGTGATCGGGACCGCGTACGCGCTGTCGTCCCGACCGCGGCGGATCCGCTGTTCTCAGGAACGGATCAGAACGGCAGGAGCGGGTCGACCGCGATCGCGACGAACAGCAGCGTCAGGTAGGTGATCGATGCGTGGAAGACGCGCATCGGCCGCGGCTCGGTGCCGCGCACGGCCCGGTTGTACAGCCGGTGCGACTCGTAGATGAACCAGCCGCCGAAGACCACGGCGGATGCGGTGTACACCAGGCCCATCGGGCCGACCGGGATCAGCAGCAGCGAGCACGCCACCGTCGCCCACGCGTAGAGGATGACCTGAAGACCCACCTGGGAACCCGAACGGGTCGCCCCGAGCATGGGCACGTCCACCTCGTCGTACTGGTTCTTGTACTTCATCGACAGCGGCCAGTAGTGCGGGGGCGTCCAGAGGAAGACGAGGACGAAGAGGATCGCGGCCGACCAGGACAGCGATCCGGTCACGGCGGACCAGCCGATGACGACCGGGAAGCAGCCGGCGATGCCGCCCCACACGATGTTCTGCTCGGTGCGGCGCTTGAGCAGCATCGTGTAGACCACGACGTAGAAGAAGATCGCGGCGACCGAGAGACCGGCCGTGAGCGGGTTGGTGGTGATCAGCAGCCAGACGGTGGATCCGACGGCCAGCACCCAGGCGAAGATGAGTGCGCCGCGGGGGGTGACCTCACCCGTGACGAGCGGCCGGTCCTCGGTGCGCTGCATGTGCGCATCCATGTCCCGGTCCAGGTACATGTTGAACGTCGCAGCCGAACCCGCGCTCATCGAGCCGCCGATGACGGTCGCCAACACCAGCCAGAGGTTCGGGAACCCACCCTGGGCGAGGATCATGACCGGAACGGTCGTGACCAGCAAGAGCTCGAGCACCCGCGGCTTGGTCAGCGTGATGTAGGCGCGGATCTTGCGCCCGAGGGTCGGACGTACGCCGGATGCCTCGAGTGCCGCACTCGTCGTGATGTCCATCTACCCCTCAATCGCCCCGCGGGAAGGTCCCTCCAGTCTATGCTGAAACCACACGCGCGCCTGCGCCCGCCCCCTCCGCGATGCCGTGGTGCAGGGGCTGGAGCATGAGCTGCGCATCCCCTCATTCTGGAAAGGCGGTCCCGTGGCGGATTTGCGTTGGGACGATATCGATGAGCGCGCCGTGGACACGGCCCGGATTCTCGCGGCGGACGCCGTGGAGAAGGTGGGCAACGGCCACCCCGGCACCGCGATGAGCCTCGCACCGGCTGCGTACCTGCTCTATCAGCACGTCATGCGTCATGACCCCGCTGATCCGCAGTGGCTGGGCCGCGACCGCTTCATCCTCTCCGCCGGACACTCCTCGCTCACGCAGTACGTGCAGCTGTACCTCGGTGGTTTCGGCCTCGAGCTCGAGGACCTGAAGGCCCTGCGCACCTGGGGCTCCCTCACGCCGGGTCACCCCGAGTACGGGCACACCAAGGGCGTGGAGATCACCACCGGCCCGCTGGGCCAGGGCCTCGCGTCCTCCGTGGGCTTCGCCTACGCCGCCCGCTACGAGCGCGGCCTGTTCGACCCCGAGGCGCCCGCCGGCACCTCTCCGTTCGACCACCACATCTACGTCATCGCCTCCGACGGCGACCTGGAGGAGGGCGTCACGAGCGAGGCGTCGTCGCTCGCCGGGCACCAGCAGCTCGGGAACCTCGTGGTGATCTACGACGCCAACCAGATCTCGATCGAGGACGACACCAACGTGGCGTTCACCGAGGACGTCGCCAAGCGTTACGACGCCTATGGATGGCACGTGCAGACGGTGGACTGGAAGAAGTCCGGCGAGTACGTCGAGGACGTCGCCGAGCTCTACGCCGCCATCGAGGCGGCCAAGGGCGAGACGGACAAGCCGTCCATCATCATCCTCAAGACGATCATCGGATGGCCCTCGCCCGGCAAGCAGAACACCGGCAAGATCCACGGATCCGCCCTCGGTGCGGACGAGCTGGCCGCGACGAAGAAGGTCCTCGGGTTCGACCCGGAGCAGACCTTCGAGGTCGCCGAGGACGTCATCGCGCACACCCGCTCGCTGGTCCAGCGCGGTGAGGCGGCCAAGGCGCAGTGGCAGAGCTCCTACGACGCATGGGCGGAGGCGAACCCGGAGCGCAAGGCACTCCTGGAGCGTCTGCTCGCCGGTGAGCTCCCCGCCGGCATCGAGAAGGCCCTCCCGGTCTTCGCCGGCGGCAAGGACGTCTCCACGCGCGCCGCATCCGGACTGGTCATCAACGCCCTCGCCGCCGAGCTCCCCGAGCTCTGGGGCGGATCGGCGGACCTCGCAGAGTCGAACCTGACGACCATCAAGGACGCCAAGTCCTTCATCCCCGAGGAGTGGTCGACCAACGAGTGGAGCGGTTCGCCCTACGGGCGGGTGCTGCACTTCGGCATCCGTGAGCACGCCATGGGCTCGATCCTCAACGGCATCAAGCTCCACGGGCCGACGCGCCCGTTCGGTGGCACCTTCCTCATCTTCAGCGACTACATGCGCCCGCCCGTGCGCCTGGCAGCCCTCATGAACATCCCGACGATCTTCGTCTGGACGCACGACTCGGTCGCGCTCGGTGAGGACGGCCCCACGCACCAGCCGATCGAGCAGATCGCGACGCTGCGCGCCATCCCGAACTTCGCGCTGGTACGCCCGGCGGACGCGAACGAGACCGCCGTCGTGTGGCTCGAGATGCTCCGTCGCAACGCGGGACCTGCCGGCATCGCGCTGACCCGTCAGAACATCCCCGTGTTCGAGCGCGGCCAGGGCGCCGCAGCCGAGGACGAGTTCGCCTCGGCCGACCTGGCCACACGCGGCGCCTACGTGCTCGCCGAGGCCAAGGGCGGCACGCCGGACGTGATCCTCATCGCCACCGGTTCCGAGGTGCAGCTTGCGGTCGCCGCACGCGAGACCCTGGCCGCCGAGGGCGTCAACGCCCGCGTGGTGTCCGCCCCGTCCCTGGAGTGGTTCGCCGAGCAGGACGAGGCCTACCGCGAGTCGGTGCTGCCGGCATCCGTCACGGCTCGCGTGTCCGTCGAGGCGGGCATCGCGCTCCCCTGGCGCGGCATCGTCGGCGACAAGGGCCGTTCCGTGTCGATCGAGCACTTCGGCGCCTCCGCCGACTACAAGACCCTCTTCCAGAAGTTCGGCATCACCGCCGAAGCCGTCGTCGCCGCGGCACGCGAGACGATCAAGGAGAACAACGCATGAGCACCCCCACCGAGCAGCTCTCCGCTGCGGGCGTCAGCATCTGGCTCGACGACCTCTCCCGCGAGCGCATCACGACCGGCAACCTCGCCGCACTGATCGCGGACCGGAACATCTCGGGCGTCACCACCAACCCCACGATCTTCGCGGGCGCCCTCTCGAAGGGCGAGGCCTACGCCGAGCAGGTCGCGAGCCTCGCCGCAGCCGGCGCGAGCGTCGACACCGCGATCTTCGAGATCACGACGGATGACGTCCAGGCAGCCTCCGACATCTTCCGCCCCGTGTTCGACGCCACCCACGGCGTCGACGGCCGCGTGTCGATCGAGGTCTCCCCCGATCTTGCGCACGACACCGCCGCGACGGTGGCGCAGGCCAAGGAGCTGTGGGCCAAGGTCGACCGCCCGAACGCGCTCATCAAGATCCCCGCGACCAAGGCCGGCCTGCCCGCCATCACCGAGGTCATCGCGGCGGGCATCTCGGTCAACGTGACGCTCATCTTCAGCCTCGAGCGCTACGCGGCGGTCATCGACGCGTACCTCAGCGGGATCGAACGGGCGCGCGCCGCGGGCCACGACATCTCCACGATCCAGTCGGTGGCGTCCTTCTTCGTCTCCCGCGTGGACACGGAGGTCGACAAGCGACTCAAGGCCATCGGGACGGATGCCGCGAAGGACCTGCTCTCGAAGGCCGGCATCGCCAACGCCCGGCTCGCCTACGAGCTCTTCGAGCGCGAGTTCGCGACCGACCGCGCCCGGACCCTCCTCGAGGCCGGTGCCAACGTGCAGCGTCCGCTCTGGGCCTCGACCGGTGTCAAGGACCCGGCGCTGCCGGACACGCTGTACGTGACCGAGCTGGTCGCCGCGGGCACGGTAAACACCATGCCGGAGAAGACGCTCGAGGCCACCTTCGACCACGGCGAGATCGCCGGGGACACCGTCACCGGCAACTACGGTTCGGCGCACGAGGTCTTCGACCGCCTCGCCGCCGCCGGCGTCGACTTCGACGACGTCACCCAGGTGCTGGAGGACGAGGGCGTCGAGAAGTTCATCGTCTCCTGGCATGAGCTGCAGGACACCGTCGCGGAGGCGCTGAAGGCCTCCCGATGAGTGTCGACATCCGACTCACCGGGCACGTCCGCGAGGTCGTCGAGGAGACCCTTCCCGGTCTCGTCGACAGCCTCGTGGCCTCCGGCATCACCGCGGGCGACGCGGACCTGTGGGGCCCCGCGGCCGCGCCCGAGGCCGGGCAGCGGCTCGGCTGGGTGCAGGCCGTCTCGGTCTCACGGCCCCTCGTGCCGGAGATCGAGACGCTGCGCGACGTTCTCCGTGCGGACGGCGTCACGCGGATCGTGCTCGCCGGGATGGGCGGTTCGTCGCTCGCCCCGGAGGTGATCGCCGGCACGTCGGGCGTTCCGCTCGTCATCCTCGATTCGACGGCGCCCGAGCAGGTGCTGGCCGCGATCGACGGCGACACCACGGACGCACTCGCCCGCACCGCACTCGTGGTGTCGTCGAAGTCCGGATCGACCATCGAGACGGACTCGGCCAAGCGTGCCTTCGAAGCGGCGTTCCGCGATATCGGCATCGATCCCGCCACCCGCATCGTCGTGGTGACCGATCCGGGGTCCCCGCTGGAGGAGTCCGCGCGCGCCGACGGCTACACCGTCTTCACGGCGGACCCGACCGTCGGAGGTCGCTATTCCGCGCTCACCGCCTTCGGGCTGGTTCCCACGGGCCTCGCCGGAGTGGATCTGAACGAGCTGCTCGACGAGGCGGAGGCCACCCTCCTCGAGGTGGCGATCGACGACGTGCGCAATCCCGCCCTCGTGCTGGCCGCGGCCATCGCCGGCGGGTCGCCGCGCCGGGACAAGCTGGGTCTCGTCTCGGACGGCACCCACATGGTGGGTCTGCCGGACTGGATCGAGCAGCTCGTCGCCGAGTCGACCGGCAAGGACGGCACCGGCATCCTCCCGGTCGTCCTGCTCCCTGTCTCGCCGGAGGTCGACACCGTCCCCGAGGACCTGCAGATCGTGCGATTCGTCGACGACGTGCACCACGACCACCTCTTCGAACAGCACCACGGCGAGGTGCTGGTCAGCGGCTCGCTCGGCGCGCAGTTCGTGGTCTGGGAGTACGCCACCGCGATCGCCGGACGGATGCTGGGGATCAACCCCTTCGACCAGCCGGACGTGGAGTCGGCGAAGACCGCGACCCGCGCCCTGCTGGACGCACGTCCGGAGCCCGCGCCCGCCGCGTTCGTCGAGGACGGGGTCGAGGTCCGGGTCTCGGATCCGGGACTCGCCGCCTCCGGGACCGTCGCCGGGGTGCTCGACGCCCTCTGGGCCCGGGTCCCCGCCGACGGCTACGTGTCCATCCAGGCGTACGTCGATCGCATCGGCCTGGAGCACCTGCAGGGTCTGCGCGAGCTCGTCGCCGCCGACTCCGGGCGCCCCACCACGTTCGGATGGGGCCCGCGGTTCCTGCATTCCACCGGCCAGTACCACAAGGGTGGTCCGGCCAACGGCGTCTTCCTGCAGATCCTGCAGCGCACCGACGTCGACGTGGAGATCCCCGGACGACCGTTCACGTTCGGCGAGCTGATCGAGGCGCAGGCCGCCGGCGACGCGAGCGTCCTCTCCCAGCACGGACGGCCCGTGGTGACGCTCACGCTCACCGACGCGCAGGCCGACGTGCTCCCCCTTTTCGAAGCCGCCCAATAGGAGATCTACCAACCGATGACTGCCGAGATCTCGCGAGAGCACAATCCGCTCCGCGATCCCGACGACCGGCGCCTCAACCGCATTGCGGGACCGAGCGCGCTGGTCATCTTCGGGGTGACGGGCGACCTGTCCCGCAAGAAACTCATGCCCGCCGTGTACGACCTGGCCAACCGAGGACTACTTCCCCCGGGCTTCGGCCTGGTCGGCTTCGCCCGACGGGAATGGGAGGACGAGGACTTCGCCCGCGTCGTGTACGACGCCGTGAAGGAGCACTCCCGCACGGAGTTCCGTGAGGAGACCTGGGAGCAACTGCTGCAGGGCATCCGATTCGTCCAGGGCGAGTTCGACGACCTCGAGGCGTTCCAGCGACTGCGCGAGACCGTGGAACTGCTGGATGTGGAACGCGGCACGATGGGCAACCACGCCTACTACCTGTCGATCCCGCCGAAGGACTTCCCGATCGTCGCCCAGCAGCTGAAGGCTTCCGGGCTGGTCGACGACACCGCCGATTCGCCGGACCGGTGGCGTCGCGTGGTGATCGAGAAGCCGTTCGGGCACGACCTCCAGTCGGCGCGCGAGCTCAACGACTCCCTCCGCGCCGCGTTCCCGGCGGACTCGATCTTCCGGATCGACCACTACCTGGGCAAGGAGACCGTCCAGAACATCCTGGCGCTGCGTTTCGCGAACGAGCTGTACGAGCCCATCTGGAACCGCAACTACGTCGACCACGTGCAGATCACGATGGCCGAGGACATCGGCGTCGGCGGTCGTGCCGGCTACTACGACGGCATCGGCGCAGCCCGCGACGTGATCCAGAACCACCTGCTCCAGCTCCTGGCACTGACCGCGATGGAGGAGCCCATCAGCTTCGACGCGACGCAGCTGCGCGCGGAGAAGGAGAAGGTGCTGGCGGCGGTCACCCTGCCGGAGGACCTGGCCCTCGCCACGGCCCGTGGGCAGTACGGCGGCGGCTGGCAGGGCGGTGAGCAGGTGCGCGGCTTCCTCGAGGAGGACGGCATGGCTCCGGCGTCCACCACCGAGACGTACGCGGCGGTCAAACTCGAGATCAACACGCGCCGCTGGGCGGACGTGCCGTTCTACCTGCGCACCGGCAAGCGATTGGGACGCCGCGTCACCGAGATCGCGGTCGTCTTCAAGCGCTCCCCCGACCACCTGTTCGGTCGCACCCAGACCTCGGGCCTCGGGCAGAACGCCCTCGTCATCCGGGTCCAGCCCGACGAGGGGGTCACCATCCGGTTCGGTTCGAAGGTCCCCGGCATCGACACCCAGGTGCGCGACGTCACGATGGACTTCGGGTACGGCCACGCCTTCACCGAGGCGAGCCCCGAAGCGTACGAGCGCCTCATCCTGGACGTGCTGCTGGGCGACCCGCCGCTTTTCCCGCGGCACGAGGAGGTCGAGCTCAGCTGGAAGATCCTCGACCCGATCGAGAAGTTCTGGGAGGCGCAGGGCGGTCCGCTCGAGCAGTACTCCCCCGGTTCATGGGGACCGCGCTCCGCTGACGAGCTGCTGGCCCGTGATGGACGCACCTGGAGGCGCCCGTGATCGTCGATCTGCCCGACACCACTGTCAGCAAGATCTCCAAAGCACTCGTCAACGTCCGCGAGGAGGGTGGAGCGGTCGCCCTCGGGCGCGTGCTGACCCTCGTGATCGCGACGCGGCGAGGGATCGAGGAGGAGGCCATCGAGGCGGCCAATGACGCCTCGCGCGAGCACCCCATGCGGGTCATCGTGCTCATGGCCGGCCCGCTCGACGACCCGCCCAGGCTGGACGCGCAGATCCGCGTCGGCGGGGACGCGGGCGCCAGCGAGGTCGTGCTGCTGCAGGCCCACGGCGCCGCGGGCTCCAATGCGGAGAGCCTCGTGACCGGACTGCTCCTGCCGGACGCACCCGTGGTGGTCTGGTGGCCGGAGGACACCCCCGATGTGCCGTCCCGTTCCGCCCTCGGCCGGATCGCCCAGCGGCGGATCACGGATGCGGCGACGCAGGACGACCCGCACCAGTGGGTCCGGGACCTCGGGGGCCACTACGCCCCCGGTGACACCGATCTGGCCTGGACGCGTCTGACCCGCTGGCGGGAGCAGCTCGCGGCGGTGCTCGACCAGCCGCCGTACGAGCCGGTCACCGCTGCGGAGGTCTTCGGCGGCGAGGACTCCCCCTCGACCCCGCTCCTGGCGGCCTGGCTCGCACTGCAGCTCGGGATCGACGTCACCTGGCGTTACCTCGACGCGGACGAGTGGGAGCACGGGATCAAGTCCGTGCGTCTCACCCGCGCGGGCGGCGACATCCTGCTCGAGCGGCCCAGCCCGGCGACCGCCATCCTGACCCAGCCGGGTCAGCCGAGCCACGAGCTCGCCTTCCCGCGACGGTCGCTGCGGGAGTGCCTCGCGGAGGAACTCCGGCGGCTGGACCCCGATCTGCTGTACGGTCGGGTGGTTACCGACGGGTGCGCACTCGTCGAGTCCCCCTCGCCGAAGGACGCACCATGACCGACAGCACCGTCGAGAAGCAGGTCGTCGTCCGTCCGGACCCCGACCGCCTCTCCGCCGCCGTCGCGCGGCGGCTGCTCAGCCGGATCGCCAAGCGGGTCGCAGAGGGCAAGAACGCCCACGTCTCGCTCACCGGAGGATCCATGGGCGGCCGGGTGCTCAGCGCCGTGGCAGCGGATCCGCGCACAGCGGAGATCGACTGGTCGCTCGTGCACTTCTGGTGGAGCGACGAGCGGTTCGTGCCGCGCGGTTCCGCCGAGCGCAACGACACGGATGCGTACGCGGCCCTGCTCGACCACATCGACATCCCGGCCGGGAACATCCACACGATGGCCGGCAGCACGGATGGCCTGGACCTGGATGCGGCGGCAGCGGCATACGCGGATGAGCTCGCCCGCTTCGCCGATCCCGCCGTCGGGGCCTGGCCGTCGTTCGACGTCTGCTTCCTGGGCGTGGGACCGGATGCGCACATCGCGTCGCTGTTCCCCGACCGCCAGGAGATCACGGTGACCGACCGTGCGACCCTGCCGGTGCGCGAGTCGCCGAAGCCCCCGCCGGAGCGCATCACCATGACGCGCCCGGTCATCAACTCCTCCAAGCGGGTGTGGCTCGTCCTCGCCGGCGCGGACAAGGCGTCTGCGCTCGGCCTCGCCCTCGCGGGAGCCAGCTATCAGAGCGTGCCCGCGGCCGGCGCGAAGGGCCGCAAGCGCACGGTCTTCTTCGTCGACGAGGCCGCGGCGGGCAAAGTCCCGCCCGAGCTCATCGACAGCACCTACTGACGCCGCGCACGCCGCGGCCCGCCCGACACCGAGCGGCGCACACGAGTAAGGGGCGGATGCATCAGCATCCGCCCCTTACTCGTGTCATGTCGTCAGACGCCGCCGCGACGCTCCCGGAGCTTCTCGAGAGCCTCGTCCAGGAGCTGGACGGCCTCCTCGTCGGTGCGCCGCTCCTTGACGTACGCGAGGTGCGTCTTGTAGGGCTCGCTCTTGGCCAAAGCCGGAGGGTTCTCCTTGTCGCGTCCGGCCGGCAGGCCCGAGTGCGGGGAGTCGATCGTCTCCGGGATCTCCTCCTCGGCGATGCCTGCGGCGAAGTACCGCACAGTCTCGTTGCCCATCGCGTCCCAGTAGGACACGGCGACGCGGTCGGCGTGATAGCCGTGATCCTGCTCGCCCATGGGTCCCGCACCGACGCGGGTGCCACGAATCGCGTTGCCACCAGTAGCCATGAGGTCACACCAATCCGGAGAACTTGGTCACGAGGCCGAGGGCCACGATCGAGATGAACCAGATCAGCGCGAGAACCACGGTGAACCGGTTGAGATTGCGCTCCGCGAGGCCCGAGGAACCGAGGGAGGAGCTCATGCCGCCGCCGAACATGTCGGACAGGCCCCCGCCGCGACCTTTGTGCAGCAGGATGAGCAGGGTCAGCAGGAGGCTCGTGATGCCGAGGAGCACCTGGAGCACGAACTCGAGGATCTGCACTGTGGTCGTACCTTTCCCGGCGACCCGTCGGATCGCACAAGGATCAAGTATAGCCAGCCGGACGAAACGCTCCGGGAGGCCGAGCGGAACCCGGCCTCCCGGCGCGTCACACGCCGACGTGCTTCTGGAATCGGATGATGGCCGCGAACTCGTCCGCGACCAGGCTCGCCCCACCCACGAGCGCTCCGTCGACGTCGGGCTCGCGGAGGAAGGAGGCGATGTTGCCGGACTTGACCGACCCGCCGTAGAGCACGCGCGTGCGGGCCGCGGCATCCGCGCCCAGCTTGTCCGCGACGACCTCGCGGAGCTTCGCGCAGACCTCCTGCGCCTGCTCGGGCGTCGCCGCCTTGCCGGAGCCGATGGCCCAGACGGGCTCGTACGCCACGACGATCTCGGCGTCCGAGGAGACGCCCTCGAGTGCGACCCGCAGCTGGCCCACCGGGACGGCGCTCGCACCGAACTCCTCGAGGTCGGCGGCGGTCTCCCCGACGCAGATCACCGGACGCAGGCCGTGCTTCAGTGCGGCGGCGACCTTCGCCGCCACCACCTCGTCGGACTCCGCGTGGTACTCGCGACGCTCCGAGTGGCCGATGATCACATAGGCGCAGTCGAGCTTGGCAAGGAACGCGCCCGAGATCTCACCCGTGTAGGCGCCCGAGTCATGCATCGACAGGTCCTGGCCGCCGAGAGCGAACGGGATCTTGTCGGCGTCGATCAGCGTCTGCACCGTGCGCAGGTCGGTGAAGGGCGGGAAGAGAGCCACCTCCACCGTGTCCGACTCGTGCTTGGCGTCCTTGAGGGTCCAGTGCAGCTTCTGCACCAGGGCGACCGCCTGCAGGTGGTCGAGGTTCATCTTCCAGTTGCCTGCGATGAGGGGGGTTCTGGTCACACCGACCATCCGAGGACCTCCAGTCCGGGGAGCTTCTTGCCTTCGAGGAACTCCAGGCTCGCGCCGCCACCCGTGGAGATGTGGCCGAACTGGTCGTCCCGGAAGCCGAGTTGACGCACGGCAGCAGCCGAGTCGCCGCCACCGACCACCGAGAGGCCGTCGACCTCGGTGAGCGCCTGGGCGACGGTCTTGGTGCCGGCGGCGAACGCCGGCATCTCGAACACGCCCATCGGACCGTTCCAGAAGACCGTCTTGCTGCCGCGGATGATCTCGGCGAACATCTCGGCGGAGCGCGGACCGATGTCCAGGCCCATGCCGGATGCCCCGAACGCGGTGTCCTCGAGGGAATCCGCGTCGGCCACGACGTGATCGGCGTCCGCGGAGAAGGATGCGGCCATGACCGCGTCGACCGGCAGCACGAGCTTCACGCCGCGCTCCTCGGCCTCGCGCATGTACCCGGAGACCGTCTCGATCTGGTCCTTCTCGAGAAGGCTCGCGCCCACCCGGTAGCCCTTCGCGGCGAGGAACGTGTACAGCATCCCGCCGCCGACGAGGATGGTGTCCACACGCGGGAGCAGGTGCGCGATGACGCCCAGCTTGTCGCTGACCTTCGAGCCGCCGAGGATGACCGTGTAGGGGCGCTCGGGGTTCTCCGTCAGCCGGTCGAGGACGTCGAGTTCGGCCTCGATGAGCAGGCCTGCCGCCGACGGCAGGATCTCGGCGAGTTCGTAGACGCTGGCCTGCTTGCGGTGCACGACACCGAAGCCGTCCGAGACGAGTGCGTCGCCGAGACCGGCGAGCTGCTCGGCGAAGGTGCGGCGCTCGACCGCATCCTTCGACGTCTCGCCCGGATTGAACCGCAGGTTCTCGATGACCGTCACGTCGCCGTCCTCGAGGGAGGCGACCGCCTCGTGGGCGGACTCCCCCACCGTGTCACGGGCGAAGGCGACCGGCTTGCCGAGGAGCTCGGACAGCCGCTGCGCGACCGGTGCGAGCGAGTAGGCCGGGTTGGGCTCGCCGTCGGGGCGCCCGAGGTGGGAGCAGACGACGAGTCGGGCGCCCTGATTGATCAGGGCGTTGAGGGTCGGAAGCGTCGCCCGCACGCGACCATCGTCCGTGATGACCCCGTCCCGCAAGGGGACGTTGAGGTCAGCACGGACGATGACGCGCTTGCCGGCGAGCGACCCCAGCGAAGCGAGGGTGCGCAGAGGCATGATGATCGCTTAGAGGCGCTCGGCGACGTACTCGGTCAGGTCGACGAGACGGTTCGAGTAGCCCCACTCGTTGTCGTACCAGGCGGACAGCTTGACCTGGTTGCCGATCACACGGAGCAGGCCCGCGTCGAAGATCGACGAGTGCGGGTCGGTGACGATATCGCTGGAGACGATCTCGTCCTCGGTGTACTTCAGGATGCCCTTGAGGGGGCCTTCCTCGGCGGCAGCCTTGTAGGCGGCCTTGATCTCCTCGACGGTCACGTCGCGGCCCGCCTCGACGGTCAGGTCGGTGATCGAGCCGGTGGGGATCGGGACACGCAGCGCGAAGCCGTCGAGCTTGCCCTTCAGCTCCGGCAGCACCAGGCCGATGGCCTTGGCGGCGCCGGTGGAGGTCGGGACGATGTTGATCGCGGCGGCACGGGCGCGGCGCAGGTCCTTGTGCGGGCCGTCCTGCAGGTTCTGGTCGGCCGTGTAGGCGTGGACCGTCGTCATGAGGCCCTTGACGATGCCGAAGTTGTCGTTGAACACCTTCGCCAGCGGCGCGAGGCAGTTCGTGGTGCACGACGCGTTCGAGATGATGACGTCGGTCTCCGGGTTGTAGTCGCCCTCGTTGACACCCATCACGATCGTGACGTCGTCACCCGAGGCGGGAGCCGAGATCAGGACCTTCTTGGCGCCGGCGGCGATGTGCTTCTTGGCGTCCTCCGCCTTGGTGAAGTGGCCGGTCGACTCGATGACGATGTCGACGCCCAGTTCGCCCCAGGGGAGGTTGGCGGGGTCGCGCTCGGCGAGCACCTTGATGCTCCTGCCCCCGACGGTGATGGAGTCGGCGTCGTAGGTGACGTCCTCCGCCAGGCGGCCGGTGACCGAGTCGTACTTGAGCAGATGGGCGAGGGTCTTGTTGTCGGTGAGGTCGTTCACCGCCACGATTTCGAGGTCCGCACCCTGCGCGAGAGCCGCGCGAAGGTAGTTACGTCCGATGCGGCCGAAGCCGTTGATGCCGATCTTGACAGACACGGTGTCTCCCGTTTTCTCGTCGCGCCTTAGCGCATTTTCCGACCCGAGATGTACCCCCGGGAAGAGCCGGACATGTGAGTGAGCCGGCTCGGAGGAAGAGGATCCCGGAGCCCCCGCGGAACGAGGGCTCCGAGGCATCCTCACCTGGTCATGACACTACCAGCAGGCCTGCCGTCTTCTCCCGGGCCGTGGCGAACCGCGACTGGACGTTCTCCCAGTTCGCGATGTTCCAGAACGCCTTGACGTAGTCCGCGCGGACGTTCTTGTAGTCGAGGTAGTAGGCGTGCTCCCAGACGTCCAGGAGCAGCAGCGGCACGGTGGCCGCAGCGATCTGCGACTGCTGGTCGAACATCTGCTGGATGATCAGGTTCTGCCCGATCGAGTCCCAGAACAGACCCGCCCAGCCGGAGCCCTGCACGCCGAGTGCCGCGGCCGTGAACTGCGCCTGGAACTTGTCGAACGAACCGAACTGGTCGGTGATCGCGGCCTCGAGGTCACCGGTTGGCTTGTCGCCGCCGTTCGGGGACAGGTTCGTCCAGAAGATGGAGTGGTTGGTGTGGCCGCCCAGATTGAAGGACAGGTCCTTCTCGAGGCGGTTCAGGTTCGCGAAGTTACCGGAATCGCGGGCCTCGGCCAGCTGCTCCAGCGCGGCATTCGCGCCATTCACGTAGGTCTGGTGGTGCTTGCTGTGGTGCAGCTCCATGATCGTCGCGCTGATGCTCGGCTCGAGCGCAGCGTAATCGTAGGGGAGCTCGGGCAACGTGTACTTCGCCATGTTCTCTTCTTCCTGTCGGCGCCGCGCCGAAGTCCTCGGCACGGCGAGGGGACATCCTCATCCTAGTGAGGCCGAACCCCGCGGCCGGGGGCTTGATTCCCGGTGCTCGATTGTGCCGCCCGATGAAAGACCGCGAGACTGCAGGCTTTTCACGAGACCGCGCGTGGCACGGTCTGTTTCGTGGGGAGCCTGCAGTCTCGCGGGAAGGAGATGCGGAGGCGGGGAGGTCAGTCCTCGGCGCCGACCGGCACGGCGGACTCGGTGCCGGGGATGCCCTCGGCCTCGGCCTTCTTGTCGGCCATGGCGAGCAGGCGACGGATGCGGCCGGCGACCGCGTCCTTGGTCAGCGGCGGGTCGGCGTGGTGGCCCAGCTCGTCGAGGCTCGCGTCACGGTGCGCCAGACGGAGGTCTCCGGCGGCGCGCAGGTGGTCGGGCACGGTGTCGCCGAGGATCTCCAGCGCGCGCTCGACCCGCGCACAGGCTGCGACGGCCGCCTGCGCGGAGCGGCGCAGGTTGGCGTCGTCGAAGTTCACGAGCCGGTTGACGCCGGCGCGCACCTCGCGGCGCTGGCGCAGCTGCTCCCAGTCCTGGGCGGCCTTGCGCGCGCCCATCTCGTGCAGGGCCGAGCGGATGGCTTCGCCCTCGCGGACGACGACGCGCGGGACGCCGCGCACCTCACGGGCCTTGGCCGGGATGCCGAGCCGGTGTGCGGCGCCGACGAGCGCCATCGCGGCCTCGCCGGACGGGCAGGAGATCTCGAGCGCTGCGGAGCGACCGGGGTCGCTCAGGGTGCCGGCGGCGAGGAAGGCACCGCGCCAGATGGCGGCGAGATCGTGCCGGGCTCCGGTCGTGAGCTTGTTGGGCAGACCGCGCACCTGGCGGCGGCGCTGGTCGAGCAGGCCGGTCTGGCGCGCCAGGGTCTCTCCCCCGTCGATCACGCGGACGGCGTACGAGCCGCCGGCGCGACCGGAGGTCCCCTGCACGTGTGCGAGCTCGGGACGCACGCCGTAGAGCTCGACGAGTTCACGGGCGACGCGGCGCGCGAGCGCCTCGGAGTCGACCTCCGCCTCGACCGCCACGCGGCCCGCGATCGAGTGCAGCCCCCCGGCGAATCGGAGGATCGCCGTCAGTTCGGCCACCCTCGCAGTAGGACGCGGATCACGGCCGGCAATCAGCTCGGCCTTGACGTCGGCGGTCAGGGGCACGGCACTCCTCAGGGGGTTTCAGGGCGGGGGAACGACGTTCCAGCCTACTCTCGCCCGAGGTCCCGATGTGTGACGCCCACGGCGACGCCGGGCATCTGACCGAGTCTGGCGGCGATCTCGCGCGCCATCACGACCGAGCGGTGCTTGCCGCCCGTGCACCCCACAGCGACGATCGAGTGACGCTTGTTCTCCCGCTGATAACCCGCCAGGACCGGCTCCAGGGCAGCCGTGTACGCGTCCAGGAACTCCCGCGCGCCCGTCTGCCCGAGGACGAATTCGCGCACCTCATCGTCCTCACCGGTGAGTCCGCGCAACTCGTCCGTCCAGTACGGATTCGGCAGGAACCGCATGTCCGCCACGAGATCGGCGTCCGGCGGAAGGCCGTACTTGAACCCGAAGCTCATGACCGTCACGGTGTGCGGCGAGGCGTCCGCCGACGCGAAGAGCTCCGCGACCCGGCTGGTGAGCTGGTGGATGTTGTACGACGAGGTGTCGATGATCATGTCGGCGCTCTCGCGCACCGGTGCGAGCCGTGCGCGTTCACGCCGGATGCCGTCGACGATCGTTCCCGCGGCCTGCAGCGGATGCGGGCGCCGTACCGCCTCGAACCGGCGCACCAGCACGTCGTCGCTCGCGTCGAGGAACACGATCCGGAGGTGCCGGCCGTCGCGGAGCGAACGGGTCACCTCCGGCAGGCTCTCGAAGAGCTCCCGCCCGCGGACGTCCACGACCACCGCGACCCGCGGCACGGCGCCTCCGGCCATCTCCGACAGCTCGAGCAGGGGCCGCAGCATCTTCGGCGGCAGGTTGTCCACGACGTACCAGTCGAGGTCCTCCAGCGCGTTCGCCACCGTCGAGCGTCCGGCTCCCGACATCCCCGTGACGATGAGCACCTCACCGACGCTCGTCTGCCCTGGTTCCGGCATCTCCCACCCCCGTCGTCGTCCGGCCAGCCTATCGACTCGCCAGATGCTCGTGCACGGAGGCGGCCAGCTTCGGCCCGATGCCGGGCAGCTCCTCGATCTCCTCGGGTGTCGCCTGCCGCAGCGCGGTCACGGATCCGAAGTGCCTCAGCAGCGCCTTGATCCGGGCCTCGCCGAGTCCCGGCACCTCGGACAGCACGCTCGTGATGTCACGCTTGCGGCGCTTGCGCTGATGGGTGATGGCGAACCGGTGCGCCTCGTCACGCAGGCGCTGCAGGAGGTACAGCGCCTCCGAGGTACGCGGCAGGATGACCGGGTACTCCTCCCCCGGCAGCCACACCTCCTCGAGCCGCTTGGCGATGCCGCACAGCGCGATCTCGGTGTGCCCGGCGTCCTCGAGCGCACGGGCGGCCGCCGCGACCTGCGGCTGACCGCCGTCCACCACCAGCAGCTGCGGCGGATAGGCGAAGCGCGGGCGCCGTCGTGTCGTGACGACATCCCCGTCCTCGAGCGCCGCCGAGGGGTCGGATGCGGTGGCCACCGGGACCGCCTCCGGCTGTTCCTCGGGTCGGTCCAGGTAGGCCAGGCGGCGTAACAGCACCTGGTGGATCGAGTCGGTGTCGTCGGTCGTCTCCGCGATCCCGAAGGTGCGGTACTGGTCCTTGCGCGGGAGCCCGTCCTCGAAGACCACCATGGAGGCGACGACGTTGGTTCCGGACAGGTGCGAGACGTCGTAGCACTCGATCCGCAAGGGCGCCTCGGTGAGTCCGAGCGCCTCCTGCAGATCGGTGAGCGCCTGCGTCCGGGCCACGTAGTCGCTCGTGCGCCTCGTCTTGTGCAGGATCAGCGCCTGCTGGGCGTTCATGGTGGCCGTGCGCATCAGATCGGCCTTGCCGCCGCGCTGGGCGACCTGGATGGACACGTTCCTGCCCCGCTTCGCGCGCAGCCACTGTTCCAGCTCGTCGGCGTCGTCGGGCAGGGACGGCACCAGGACCTGCTTCGGGATGTCGGCGGGCGCGGCGTCGCCGTAGGTGCGCTGGATCACCTGGTCGACGAGTTCGGCGCCGGTGATGTCGATCTCCTTCTCGATGGTCGTCGCCCGCACCCCGCGCACCCGGCCGCCGCGCACGATGAAGTGCTGCACCGCGGCGGCGAGTTCGTCCTCCGCGATACCGAACAGGTCCGCGTCGGTGTCGTCGGGGAGCACCAGCGCGCTCTTGCCGAGGACCGCCTCGATCGCCTGCAGCTTGTCCCGGTAGCCCGCGGCGGACTCGTAGTCCATCGCGGCCGCGGCCTCCTTCATGCGCGCGGTGAGTGCCCGGGTGAAGCGCTGGTCGCTCCCGGACATGAAGGCGATGAAGTCGTCCACCATGGCCCGGTGCTCCTCGACCGTGACCTTCATCGAGCACGGCCCGCCGCAGCGTCCGATCTGCCCCGGGAAGCACGGGCGTCCGGTCGCCATCGCCTTCTTGTAGGACGAGTCGGAGCAGGTGCGGATCGGGAACACCTTGATCATCAGGTCGATGACGTCGTGGACGGCCCAGATCTTGGGATACGGACCGAAGTACTTCGCCCCCTTGATCCGTCGATTGCGGGTCACGATGACCCGCGGCGCCTCGTCGGCCAGGGTGATCGCCATGTACGGGTAGGACTTGTCGTCCTTGTAGCGCACGTTGAACGGAGGGGTGAACTCCTGGATCCACATGTACTCCAGCTGGAGCGCCTCGACGTCGCTGCCGACCACCGTCCACTCCACCGACGAGGCGGTCGTGACCATGCGGCGCGTGCGTTCGTGCAGCGTGTGCAGCGGCGCGAAGTAGTTCGACAGCCGGGCGCGGAGGTTCTTCGCCTTCCCGACGTACAGGATGCGGCCCTCCGCGTCGCGGAAGCGGTAGACGCCGGGGCTGGTGGGGATCTCGCCCTGCTTCGGCCGGTACGGCAGAACGGACGCCACGATCAGCCGGCCTTGCGCCGCTCGCCGAGGTCGAGCACCTCCGCGAGGAACGTCCCCGTGTGGCTCCCCTCGGTCGCCGCCACCTTCTCCGGCGTACCGGTCGCGATGATCGTGCCGCCGCCGGACCCGCCCTCGGGACCGAGGTCGATGACCCAGTCGGCCGACTTGATCACGTCGAGGTTGTGCTCGATGACGATCACGGTGTTGCCTTTGTCCACCAGGCCGTTGAGCACCTCGAGGAGGCGACTGACGTCCTCGAAGTGCAGGCCGGTGGTCGGCTCGTCGAGCACGTAGACGCTGCGGCCGTTGGACCGGCGCTGCAGTTCGGTCGCGAGCTTCACCCGCTGGGCCTCACCGCCGGAGAGCGTCGTGGCGGACTGGCCCAGACGCACGTAGCCGAGCCCCACGTCGACGAGGGTGCGCAGGTACCGGTGGATGGCCTGGATGGGCTCGAAGAACTCCGCAGCCTCGGAGATCGGCATCTCCAGGACCTCGGCGATGTTCTTGCCCTTGTAGTGCACGGCGAGGGTGTCCCGGTTGTACCGCTTGCCGTGGCACACCTCGCAGTCCACGTAGACGTCGGGGAGGAAGTTCATCTCGATCTTGATCGTGCCGTCGCCGGAGCACGCCTCGCAGCGCCCGCCCTTGACGTTGAAGCTGAACCGCCCGGCCTGGTAGCCGCGGGCCTTCGCCTCGGGCGTCTCCGCGAAGAGGTTGCGGATGCGGTCGAACACCCCGGTGTAGGTCGCCGGGTTCGAGCGCGGGGTGCGGCCGATGGGCGCCTGGTCGACGTGCACGACCTTGTCCAGGTCCTCGAGCCCGGTCACCCGCGTGTGCTTGCCGGGCACCCGGCGCGCACCGTTCAGACGGGAGGCGAGCACCTCGTAGAGGATGCCGTTGACGAGGGTGGACTTGCCCGAGCCGCTCACGCCGGTCACCGCCGTCAGCACACCCAGCGGGAAGCTCGCCGTGACGTTCTTGAGGTTGTTCTCGCGCGCTCCGACGACCGTGATCTGGCGCTTCTTGTCGATCCGGCGACGCTTGGCGGGCAGTTCGATCCGGCGCCGACCGGACAGGTAGGCGGCGGTCAGCGAATCGGTTTCCTGGAGCAACTGCGCGTACGGACCGGAATGCACCACGTGTCCGCCGTCGACGCCCGCGCGCGGTCCGATGTCGACGATCCAATCGGCCGCCTGGATCGTCTCCTCGTCGTGCTCCACCACGATCAGGGTGTTACCGAGCTTCTTCAGGGCGAGCAGCGTCTCGATCAGCCGACGGTTGTCCCTCTGGTGGAGCCCGATCGAGGGCTCGTCGAGCACGTAGAGCACGCCGGTGAGCCCCGAGCCGATCTGGGTGGCGAGCCGGATGCGCTGCGCTTCACCGCCGGAGAGCGAACCCGCGGAGCGGGAGAGGCTGAGGTAAGTCAGTCCGACCTGGATCAGGAAGTCGAGGCGGACACGGATCTCCCGCAGCACGGCTGCGGCGATCTTGGCCTCGCGCGGCGTGAGCTCGAGCTCTGCGAAGTACTGCTGCGCCTCGGCGAGGCTCAGCCGCGAGGCGTCGGCGATCGAGTGGCCGTGCACGAGCACCGCGAGCACCTCGGGCTTGAGGCGGTCACCGTTGCAGACCGGGCAGGGGACCTCCCGCAGGTACTCGCCCCAGCGCTGGCGGGCGCTGTCGGACTCGGCCTGCTGGTACTGGCGCTCGATGTAGGGCACCACGCCCTCGAAGCCCGAGGTGTACCGCATCTCGCGGCCGTAGCGGTTCTTCCACTTCACGGAGACCTTGAAGTTGTCCCCGTGCAGCACGGCGTCCTTCACGTCCTGCGGCAGCATCCGCCACGGCTTGTCCAGGGAGAAGCCCAGATCGTCGGAGAGACCCTCGAGGAGGCGCTCGTAGTACTGGAACAGTCCCTTGCCCTGCGTCGTCCACGGGATGATGACGCCCTCGCGGATCGAGAGGTCCTCGTCGCCGAGCATGAGGTCGACGTCCACCGACATCCGGGTGCCGAGTCCGGAGCACGTGGGACACGCGCCGAACGGGGCGTTGAACGAGAAGGTGCGCGGCTCGATCTCGGTCAGCTGCAGCGGGTGCCCGTTGGGGCAGGCCAGCTTCTCGCTGAAGTTCTGCCAGGCGTCGTCGCCTTCCTCGTCCACGAAGTTGACCTGCATGATGCCGCCGGCGAGCCCGAGCGCCGTCTCGACCGAGTCCGTGACGCGGGAGAGGATGTCGGGACCGGCGACCAGACGGTCGACGACCACCGCGATGTCGTGCTTGTAGCTCTTCTTGAGGGTCGGCGGCTCGGCGAGCTGCACCATCTCCCCGTCGACGACCGCGCGGGCGTAGCCCTTCGCGCTCAGCTCCTTGAAGAGGTCGACGAACTCGCCCTTCTTCTGCGATACGACCGGTGCGACGATCTGGTAGCGCGTGCGCTCGGGAAGCTCCATGAGCTGATCCGCGATCTGCTGCACGGTCTGGCGCTGGATCACCTCACCGCACTCGGGGCAGTGCGGGACGCCGATCCGCGCCCAGAGCAGACGCATGTAGTCGTGGATCTCCGTGATCGTGCCCACGGTCGAGCGGGGGTTCCGGTTCGTCGACTTCTGGTCGATCGACACCGCCGGACTCAGCCCCTCGATGAAGTCGACGTCGGGACGGTCCACCTGGCCCAGGAACTGACGTGCGTACGAGCTCAACGACTCCACATAGCGCCGCTGCCCCTCGGCGAAGATGGTGTCGAAGGCGAGGCTGGACTTGCCGGAGCCGGACAGGCCCGTGAACACCACCATCGAGTCGCGCGGGATGTCGAGATCCACATTCTTCAGATTGTGGACGCGGGCACCGCGGACACTCAGCGTTCCGGCGTTATGGGCGAGTTCCGACACGGGGAGAATGGGCACCAGACAAGTCTAGGCAGCACCGCTGACACCGGGCTGTGGCTTCGCTGGCGGCGGACGGGGGCGGATAGACTGGGCCCCGAATCCCATATTCAGGCACGCTCACACAGTGCCGCACATATCGCGCGAGGAGATCCCATGACCGCCATTCCCGACAAGCCCGCCCTCGAGGGCCTGGAAGCCAAGTGGGACGGAGCGTGGGCCGACCGCGGGACGTACCTCTTCGATCGCGATGCCGCCCGCGCCTCCGGCCGCGCCGGGGTGTTCTCCGTCGACACTCCCCCGCCGACCGCGTCCGGTTCGCTGCACATCGGTCACGTGTTCTCGTTCACGCACACCGACCTCAAGGCCCGGTTCGAGCGGATGCGGGGCAAGACCGTCTTCTACCCGATGGGGTGGGACGACAACGGCCTGCCGACCGAGCGCCGCGTGCAGAACTACTACGGCGTGCGGTGCGACCCCTCCCTCCCCTACGACCCGCAGTTCACTCCCCCGTTCGAGGGGGGCGACAACAAGTCCAGCCGTGCGGCCGACCAGCAGCCGATCAGCCGCCGCAACTTCATCGAGCTGTGCGAGCGCCTCACCGTCGAGGACGAGAAGCAATTCGAGGAGCTGTTCCGCAAGCTCGGCCTGAGCGTCGACTGGACCCAGACGTACCGCACGATCTCCGACGACACCATCCGGGTCAGCCAGCTGGCCTTCCTGCGGAACCTGGACCGCGGTGAGGCGTACCAGGCGATGGCCCCCACCCTGTGGGACATCGACTTCCGTTCCGCGATCGCGCAGGCCGAGCTCGAGGACCGCGACCAGCCCAGCGCCTACCACCGCCTCGCCTTCCACAAGACCGACGGCAGCGGCGACGTGCTGATCGAGACCACCCGACCGGAACTGCTCGCGGCCTGCGTGGCCCTCGTCGCGCACCCGGACGACGAGCGCTACCAGCCGCTGTTCGGCACCACCGTGTCCACGCCGTTGTTCGGTGTCGAGGTACCCGTGCTCGCGCACCCCCTCGCACAGCCGGACAAGGGCTCCGGCATCGCCATGATCTGCACCTTCGGTGACGTCACCGACATCATCTGGTGGCGCGAGCTCGATCTGCCCAACCGCACCATCATCGGACAGGACGGCCGTATCGTCGCCGATGCGCCCGACGTGATCGAGACGGATGCGGCGCGCGCCGCCTACGCGGAACTGGCGGGCAAGACCGTGTTCAGCGCCAAGAAGCGCGTCGTGGAACTCCTCCAGGAGTCCGGCGAACTGCTGGAGGTCTCCAAGCCCTTCACCCACGCGGTGAAGTTCTTCGAGAAGGGCGACCGCCCGCTGGAGATCGTCTCCACCCGGCAGTGGTACCTGCGCAACGGCGCCCGTGACGCCGCGCTCCGCGAGAAGCTGATCGCCCTCGGCCAGGAGATCGACTGGCACCCCGACTTCATGCGCGTGCGCTTCGAGAACTGGACCAACGGCCTCACCGGCGACTGGCTCGTCTCTCGCCAGCGCTTCTTCGGCGTGCCGATCCCCGTCTGGTACGCGCTCGATGAGAACGGCGAGCGGGACTACGACCGCGTGCTCGTCCCGGAGCCCGGACAGCTCCCGGTGGACCCCACTTCGGACGTGCCCCCCGGGTACTCCGAGGACCAGCGCGGGGTGCCCGGCGGCTTCGACGCCGAACGCGACATCTTCGACACCTGGGCGACCTCGTCCCTCACGCCGCAGCTGGCCGGTGGCTGGCAGCGCGACGACGAGCTGTGGGACCTCGTCGCCCCGTTCGACCTGCGCCCGCAGGGCCAGGACATCATCCGCACATGGCTCTTCTCCACGCTCCTGCGCAGCGCGCTCGAGGACGACCGGGCGCCGTGGACGGATGCCGCCATCTCCGGCTTCATCGTCGACCCCGACCGCAAGAAGATGTCGAAGTCCAAGGGCAACGTCGTCACGCCGGCCGCGATCCTGGACCAGCACGGCTCGGACGCGGTGCGCTACTGGGCGGCCTCCAGCCGCCTGGGGACGGACGCCGCGTTCGACCCGCAGAACCCGACCCAGATCAAGATCGGCCGCCGTCTCGCCATCAAGGTGCTGAACGCCGCGAAGTTCGTGCTGTCGTTCCCGGTCCCGGAGGGCGCCCGCATCACGCACGCACTCGATGCCTCGATGCTGACCACGCTCGACGGCGTGGTGCGCGACGCGACCCGCGCGTTCGAGCAGTACGACCACGCCCGGGCGCTGGAGATCACCGAGTCCTTCTTCTGGACGTTCTGCGACGACTACCTCGAACTCGTCAAGGAGCGGGCGTACGACCAGACCGACAGCGGGCAGGCCTCCGCCGCGCTCGCTCTGCGCATCGCGCTCGAGACGCTCCTGCGGCTGTTCGCCCCGGTCCTCGCCTTCGCCGCGGAAGAGGCCTGGTCGTGGTTCCACGAGGAGTCGGTCCACGTCTCGTCCTGGCCCGAGCCTCTCGGGATCGAGGGCGACCCCGCCGTCCTGAGTGCGGTCAGCGAGGCTCTCATCGGCATCCGCCGCGCCAAGACGGAGGCCAAGGCCTCGCAGAAGACGCCCGTGTCGTCCCTGGTGCTCGGCGCCCCCGCCGCGATGACCCCTGCGCTGGAGTCCGCGGAAGGCGACCTCAAGGCCGTCGGCCGGATCGCGGAGCTCACCTTCGCGGTCGCGGACGGCATCGCCGTGCAGAGCGTCGAGTTCGCCGAGCAGGAGGCCTGAGATGCGCCTGGGCACACGGTGGGCCGCCTTCACCACCCCGCCGGCGGCCGTCCCCGACGCACTGCGGTCGCAGATCGCCGCAGTGGAGAAACTCCTTCCGGAAGGTCAACTCACCCATCAGCCGACGCCGAGCTGGACCCTCACCTGGCTGGAGGGGCGGCCGGTCGCCGAGCTCGACACCGGCGTGATCGTCGCTCTCGACGCAGAGGGGAACGCCGTCGTCCGCCACGACCCGGACGACGAGTTCGCCTGACCGGCTGCCCTCGGCGAGGCCAGGGGGACGCCGCTACTGTGGCCGTATGGCGACGGATGCGGCGAACCCCCTGCTGAGCGCGAGCACCGGCGGGTCCGGGCTCCCGCCCTACGCGAAGATCCGGCCGGAGCACTATCTGCCCGCCTTCGATGCCGCCTTCGCCGCGCACCGCGCCGAGATCGAGGCGATCGCCACCGATCCCGACGCGCCCACCTTCGAGAACACCCTCGTCGCGCTCGAGCGCAGCGGTGAGCTGCTGGACAGGGTGTCTCGGACGTTCTACACGGTGTCCTCCGCGGATGCGACCGCGCCCATCCAGGAGATCGAGGAAACGCTCGCGCCCCTGATGTCGGCGCATCAGGACGCGGTGCAGCTCGACGCTCGGGTCTTCGCCCGCGTGGCCGCCGTCCACGAGGACCTGGACGACCTGGAGCTCACCCCCGAGCAGCGTTATCTCGTGCAGCGCCGCTTCCGGGAGATGACGCACGCCGGCGCGGGGCTCGCCGACGAGGAGAAGGCGCGGTTGACGGACCTGAACCGGCGACTGTCCACGCTGACGACCACGTTCGAGAAGAATCTGCTGGCCGACACCAACGACCTGGCCGTCGTGTTCGAGGATGCGGCGGACCTCGACGGGCTCACCCCCGGCGAGCTCTCCGCCACCGCGCAGGCCGCCCGGGACCGTGGCCTGGACGGACGCCACCTCGTCACCCTCACCCTCTTCACCGGGCACCCCTACCTCTCCTCCCTCACCGACCGGCGCAGCCGCGAACGGATCATGACGGCGTCCCGCTCGCGCGGGTCACGGGGCAACGAGAACGACAACCGTGCGGTGCTGCTTGAGATCGTCCGCCTCCGCGCCGAGCGTGCCCGGCTCCTGGGCTACGCCTCGCACGCCGCGTACGTGACCGCCGACGAGACAGCCGGGGACCCGGCGGCCGTGCGCGACCTGCTCCACCGCCTGGCGGCCCCGGCGGCGCACAACGCGAGGCGGGAGCAGGAGGCGCTGCAGGCGATCGTCGACGCCGAGCCGGTGCCGTTCCCCCTGGCGGCGCACGACTGGGCGTACTACACGGAACGCGTGCGCGCGGCGGAGTACGACCTGGACCGCGCGGCGCTCCGTCCCTGGTTCGAGGCGGAACGCGTGCTGCAGGACGGCGTCTTCCGCGCCGCGACCGAGCTGTACGGCATCACCTTCACGGAACGCGAGGATCTGCACGCCTACCATCCGGGTGCCCGGGTGTTCGACGTGTCCGAGCCCGATGGATCCCACCTCGGCCTGTACGTGCTCGACCTGTACACCCGGGACACGAAGCGGGGTGGTGCATGGATGAACTCGATCGTCTCGCAGTCCGCCCTCCGCGGCACGACTCCGATCGTCGTGAACAACCTGAACGTGTCGCAGCCCGGTGAGGGAATGCCCACCCTGCTCACCCTCGACGAGGTGACGACGCTGTTCCACGAGTTCGGACACGCGCTGCACGGGCTGTTCGCGACCGTCACCTATCCGCACTTCGCCGGCACCGCCGTCTTCCGGGACTTCGTGGAGTTCCCCAGCCAGGTCAACGAGATGTGGATCTATTGGCCCGAGATCCTGACCTCCTACGCTCGCCATGTCGAGACCGGCGAGCCGCTCCCGGAGGGCGTGGTGGAGAGATTGCACGCCTCGGAGGCCTTCAACCAGGGATTCTCGACGAGTGAGTACCTGGCCGCGGCCTGGCTCGACCAGGCCTGGCACTCACTGGAGCCGGACGGGATCGATGCCGTCGACGTCGGCGACTTCGAGGCGGCGGCCCTCGCCGAGATCGGCCTCGACAACCCCGCCGTGCCCACGCGGTACTCCTCGACCTATTTCGCGCACGTGTTCTCCGGCGGATACAGCGCCGGCTACTACTCGTACATCTGGAGCGAGGTCCTCGACGCGGACACCGTCGAGTGGTTCGCCGAGCACGGCGGACTCACCCGCGCCAACGGCGAGCGGTTCCGGCGGCGCCTGCTCGGCGTCGGCGGCGCCAAGGACCCCCTCGAGGCGTACCGCGACTTCCGCGGCAGGGACGCACGCATCGAACCGCTCCTGCGCCGGCGAGGGCTCGAGGACTAGGCCGTCACTCTCGGGCCCTCAGGCGCGCGGGCGCTCAGGCGCTCTTGCGCTTCTGGCGCAGCACGAGCGTGGGCGCCGCACCCTCTTCGACCGCGGCGCGGGTCACGACGACCTTGGCCACATCCTCGCTCGAAGGGATCTCGAACATGATCGGCCCCAGGACGTCCTCCAGGATCGCGCGGAGACCGCGGGCGCCGGTCTTGCGCGCCACCGCGAGGTCGGCGATGGCCTCGAGCGCATCGTGTTCGAAGTCGAGCTCCACGTCGTCGAGCTGGAACATACGCTGATACTGCTTGACCAGGGCGTTCTTCGGCTCCGTGAGGATCTCCATCAGCGCCGTGCGGTCCAGCGGCGAGACCGCGGCGATCACGGGCAGACGACCGATGAACTCGGGGATCAGGCCGAACTTGTGCAGATCCTCCGGAAGGACCTCGGAGAACAGGTCCGGCCCCTCGTCCTTGCGCTGGAGCGGTGCGCCGAACCCGACGCCGTGCTTGCCGACGCGCGAGGAGATGATCTCCTCCAGGCCGGCGAAGGCCCCCGCGACGATGAACAGCACGTTCGTGGTGTCGATCTGGATGAATTCCTGATGCGGGTGCTTGCGGCCGCCCTGCGGCGGCACCGACGCGACGGTCCCCTCGAGGATCTTCAGCAGCGCCTGCTGCACTCCCTCGCCGGAGACATCCCTCGTGATGGAGGGGTTCTCGGCCTTGCGCGCGATCTTGTCGACCTCATCGATGTAGATGATGCCGGTCTCGGCGCGCTTGGTGTCGAAGTCCGCCGCCTGGAGGAGCTTCAAGAGGATGTTCTCCACGTCCTCGCCCACGTAGCCGGCCTCGGTCAACGCGGTCGCATCGGCCACCGCGAAGGGCACATTGAGCCGCTTCGCGAGCGTCTGCGCGAGGTAGGTCTTGCCGCACCCGGTCGGGCCGAGCATCAGGATGTTGCTCTTGGCCAGCTCGATCTCGTCGGCGCGCTGCTCGGCCGAGATGATCGTGCCCTGCGAGCGGACGCGCTTGTAGTGGTTGTAGACCGCGACCGAGAGCGCGCGCTTGGCCTGCTCCTGGCCGACGACGTAGTCCTCCAGGAACGCGAAGATCTCACGCGGCTTCGGCAGATCGAACTCGGCGACGTCGCCGGAGGTCTGCTCGGCCATGCGCTCTTCGATGATCTCGTTGCACAGCTCGACGCATTCGTCGCAGATGTACACGCCGGGACCGGCGATGAGCTGCTGGACCTGCTTCTGGCTCTTGCCGCAGAACGAACATTTGAAGAGGTCGGCGCTCTCACCGATGCGTGCCATGTTGCCTCTCTTCCCCCGGGGTACGTCTGCTGTCCCCCGAGCCTAACCCGACCCTCGGACAACTGCGCCAATTGTGCGGCACGTCGTCTTATGCGCTGGAACGACGATGCCCCGGCCACAGGGGTCGGGGCATCGTCGTCAAGGGTGTCTCAGGACCCGAGGGCAGCGGGCGTGCGCTTGCGCGTCGTCAGCACCTGGTCGACCAGACCGTAGGCGACCGCATCCTCGGCGGACAGGATCTTGTCGCGGTCGATGTCCTTGTTGATCTTGGCGACATCCTGACCCGTGTGGCGGGCCATGGTCTCCTCGAGCCACACGCGCATCCGCTGGATCTCGGCCGCCTGGATCTCGATGTCCGACGCCTGCCCGTGACCGGACTCGCCGATCGACGGCTGGTGGATGAGGATCCGGGCGTTCGGCAGCGCGAGACGCTTACCGGGCGCACCGGCGGCCAGCAGGACCGACGCCGCCGAGGCGGCCTGGCCGAGCACGACCGTCTGGATCTGCGGCGACACGTACTGCATGGTGTCGTAGATCGCGGTCATGGCCGTGAACGACCCGCCCGGCGAATTGATGTACATGATGATGTCGCGGTCGGGGTCCTGCGACTCGAGCACGAGCAGCTGGGCCATGACGTCGTCCGCGGATGCGTCGTCGACCTGCACGCCGAGGAAGATCACGCGATCCTCGAACAGCTTGTTGTACGGGTCCTGGCGCTTGTAGCCGTAGGCCGTGCGCTCTTCGAACTGCGGAAGGACGTACCGGCTCGAGGGCATCTGCAGCCCCTGCGGGACTCCGAAGGTGGGGGTGTTCATGCGGTTCTCTCTTTCGCCTTCGAATGCCTAGTTCGCGGTTCCGCCGCCGCCGGTGACGTCTGCGGCGTGTTCGCGGATGTGGTCGACGAAGCCGTACTCGAGCGCCTCGTCGGCGGTGAACCAGCGGTCACGGTCGCCGTCCGCGTTGATCTGCTCGACCGACTTGCCGGTCTGCTCCGCGGTGATCTCGGCCAGGCGACGCTTCATCGAGAGGATGAGCTGCGCCTGCGTCTGGATGTCGCTCGCCGTTCCGCCGAAGCCGCCGTGCGGCTGGTGGAGCAGCACGCGGGCGTTGGGTGTGATGTACCGCTTGCCCTTCGTCCCGCTGGTGAGCAGCAGCTGCCCCATGGAGGCCGCCATGCCGATTCCGACGGTGACGATGTCGTTCGGCACGAACTGCATCGTGTCGTAGATCGCCATGCCGGCCGTGATCGACCCGCCCGGGGAGTTGATGTAGAGGTAGATGTCCTTCTTCGAGTCCTCGGCCGCGAGGAGCAGGATCTTCGCGCAGATCTCGTTCGCGTTCTCGTCGCGCACCTCGGATCCGAGCCAGATGATGCGGTCCTTCAGCAGCCTGTCGAAAACACTCGTCGCGACAAGGGGTTCGGCCATGTTCACTCCTGTTTCGGTGGTCTTGGTTTCGAATCTACCGGCGGGTCCCCGGGGCCTCGCCCGTGTTCGCCCTGGGCATACCCGGCGCAGCATGCACCTGCTCCGCCGGGAACGACGAAGGGGCGGATGCCGCAGCATCCGCCCCTTCGTGCGTGGTTGCTTACTCCGCGTCCGCGGCCTTCTTCGCGGCCTTGCGCGTCGTCGGCTTCTTGGCGGGGGCCTCGTCGGCCGGCGTCTCCTCGGCGGGAGCGGCGTCCTTCTTCGGGGCCGCCTTCTTGGCCGGAGCCTTCTTGGCGGGGGCCTTCTTGGCCGGAGCCTCCTCCGCCTCGGCGTCGGCCGCGGCGTCCGCGATCTCCTGGGCCTCGGCGACGACCTCCTCCTCGGCGGCGGGCTCGTCCTCGACCGCGACGAAGCCGGCGAGGTCGACGGGCTTGCCGTTGGTGTCGACGACGCTCACGCGACCGAGCGCGATCGCGAGGGCCTTGTTGCGGGCGACCTCACCGATCAGTGCGGGCAGCTGGTTGCCCTGCTGCAGCGCGTTCACGAAGTCCTGGGGCGCCATGCCGTACTGCGCGGCGGACTGGATGAGGTACTGGGTCAGCTCCTCCTGAGAGACCTGGACGTCGCCGTCCTCGGCGATCTTGTCGAGCAGCACCTGGGTACGGAACTGCTTCTCGCTGGCCTCGGTGACCTCGGCGCGGTGCACGTCGTCCTCGAGACGACCCTCACCCTCGAGGTGGCTGTTCACCTCGTCCTCGATGAGCTTCGGCGGCACCGGGATGTCGGACTTCTCCAGCAGCAGCTCGACGAGCTTGTCGCGCGCGGCGGCGCCCTGCGTGAAGGTGGACTGCTGGGCGACGCGGGCCGCGAGGCTGTCGCGCAGCTCTGCGATCGTGTCGAACTCGCTCGCCATCTGCGCGAAGTCGTCGTCGGCGTCGGGGAGCTCGCGCTCCTTGACGGCCTTGACGGTCACGGCCACCTCGGCCTCGGAGCCGGCGTGGTCGCCGCCCACGAGCTTCGAGCGGAACGTGGTCTCCTCGCCGGCGGTGAGGGACTCGATCGCCTCATCGGTGCCCTCGAGCAGCTCGCCCGAGCCGACCTCGTAGGAGACGCCCTCCGCACGGTCGATCTCGACGCCGTCGATCGTGGCGACGAGGTCCAGCTCGACGAAGTCACCCTTCGCGGCGGGACGGTCGACGGTCACCAGGGTGCCGAAGCGGGCGCGCAGGCTCTCGAGCTCGGCGTCGATGGCGGCGTCGTCGGTCTCGACGGCGTCGACCGTGATGGTCTCACCCTCGTAGGCGGGCATCTCGAACTCGGGACGCACGTCGACCTCGACGGTGACCTTCAGGTCGCCGGAGAAGTCGGACAGCTCGGGGAGCTCGACGACCTCGGCCTCGGGGCGGCCGAGGACGCGGATCTCGTTGTCCGCCACCGCTGCGCGGTAGAAGCCGTCCAGGCCTTCGTTGACCGCGTGCTCGATGACGGCGCCGCGACCGATGCGCTGGTCGATGATGGGAGCCGGAACCTTGCCCTTGCGGAAGCCGGGGATCTGCACGTCCTGAGCGATGTGCTCGTATGCGTGGGCGATGCTCGGCTTGAGCTCCTCGGGCGAGACCGTGATGTGGAGCTTGACCCGGGTGGGGCTCAGCTGCTCGACGGTGCTGGTGACCATGCCTGTTGTTCTCCTCTGGTTCCCGCGACAGCGCGCGGTGGCTGAAGGCCGGGGTCGATGGGGGTCCGATACGTCGGGGCGACAGGATTTGAACCTGCGACCTCCCGCTCCCAAAGCGGGCGCTCTACCAAGCTGAGCTACGCCCCGGGCGGGCGGGCACGCGAACGTGCACCGAAATCGGCCCCCGCAAGTCTAGCCGACGACGCATGTCTGTCCGGACGACCTTCCGATCTCGGCTACACTGACGGATGCCGCAGTTCATTCTGCTGCGGGGATGTAGCTCAATGGTAGAGCCTCAGTCTTCCAAACTGATGGTGCGGGTTCGATTCCCGTCATCCCCTCCACTGCAAGAGTCCTGATCAGGGCTCATCATCCGCGAGACGGCGGTCCGCTCCTCACCGGGGCGGAAACCCGCTTCTCCGATTCGTGCCATGGGCACGGGTCACGGCCACGAACGCGTGGAGAGCACGAGCAGGAATCCATCCGGGTCCGAGAACGTCACGCCGTGATCGTCCCAGTACGGATTGCGCGCGGCGACGCGCGTCCCGCCGGCGCGCTCGATCCGGGCGATCAGCTCTTCGCCCACCGTTCCATCCAGGTACAGCACGATGAGGTCTTCGTCGGTCGGCGCCGGCACGATCTCGGGATCCCGCACGAGTTCGAGGTGCCACGACCCGTTGTCCCAGCCCAGGAAGGCGAACTCCTCGAGCGTGCCGTGGTGACCCGGTTGACGGCCGTCCAGCTCCATGCTGAGACCCTCCACCCAGAACCGGATCGCGGCGTCCATGTCGGCGGTGGGGCGGGCGATCCGGAGGTGCGCGGCGTCGGGTGATGTCACCCCTCCACTGTGGGCAGGCGGAGATCCTGGCGTCTTTCGGAATACCCCCGGCGGGTCTATCGTTTCGGTGATCGAGCGATACCCACCGGGGGTATCCGCAGCGAGGAGGAACGATGGTCAGCAACGAGTACCGGGTGACGGGCATGAGCTGCGAGCACTGCGAGAAGTCGGTCCGCGAAGAGGTCGGCCAGATTTCGGGCGTTCAGGGAATCGACGTGAGCGCGGCGACCGGACGGCTGGTCGTCACCTCGACAGAGCCCCTCGATGACGCCGTCGTCCTGGCTGCGGTCGACGAGGCGGGCTACTCGGCAGTTCGCGCCTGATGAACGCCGCGGGACGACTCATCCTGTTCACGGCGGGCCTCGGCCTGGCGTTCGCGGGAGCCTTCGGCATCTCCGCCGCGGTCGTCCCGGACAGTCTCGCCGCCGGATGGAATGAAGGGGATGCGATGAGCGCACCGAGAACGGCTGACACCGACACGGCCGATGCATCCGCCGTGCAGGGGCTCGCGTCGTCTGCGGGCGGCTATTCCCTGTCCCCTGTGACGGCTCCGCTGACCATCGCCGAGCCCGGTGAACTCGCCTTCCGTGTGCTCTCCGCAGACGGTGACCCCGTCACAGAGTTCACCACCGCGCACGACCGTGATCTGCACCTGATCGTCGTGCGTACCGACGGGGCACTCTTCCGGCACGTCCACCCCGATCTCGATGAGACGACCGGCGTCTGGTCGCTGCCGTGGGAGTGGGATGAGGCGGGCACCTACCGCGTGTACGCGGACTTCACCCCCGGCGACAGCCCGGCCGGCGTGGTACTCACCCGCACTGTCGAGGTCGCCGGCCCGTTCGCGCCGGTGGTCGCCGAGCCGGTCTCCGAGACGCAGGTGGACGGATTCACCGTGGTCGTCACCGGAGACCTCGCCGCCGGAACGCCCGGCGAGCTCACCCTGACGGTCGAGCAGGACGGGACGCCCGTCACGTCGCTTCAGCCCTACCTCGGAGCGTTCGGACACCTCGTCGCCCTCCGCGAGGGGGACATGGCGTACCTGCACGCGCACCCGCAGGGCGGCGACGTGGAGCCGGGCGCCGTCTCCGGCCCCGAGGTGTCCTTCGTGGTGAACACCCCCACGGCCGGACGTTACCTGCTGTACTTCGATTTCCAGGTGGACGGACGCGTGCATTCGGCCCCGTTCGTGCTCGACGTCGCCCCCGGCGACGCCGCGGCCCCCACGCCCCACGACGACGCCCCGCACGGTCACTGACGACGGGCATCCGCACTGACGTGGAAAGAAGGACCCTGATGAGCACGACGGCCTCCCGCGCCGCCGCCGGTCCCAGCCTGGAGCTGGAGATCGGTGGGATGACGTGCGCCTCCTGCGCGATGCGCGTGGAGAAGAAGCTGAACCGCCTCGACGGCGTGAGCGCGACGGTGAACTACGCGACCGAGAAGGCCACCGTCACCGTTCCCGAGGGGTACGACCCCGCGCAGCTGATCGCCGAGGTGGAGAAGACCGGGTACACGGCGACGCTGCCCGCCCCCCGGAAGCCCGCCGATGAACCCGATGCCGACGACGACCCGGAGCTGCGGTCGCTGCGGAACCGCCTGATCACCTCGATCGTCCTGACCGTCCCGATCATCGCGATGTCCATGATCCCGGCACTGCAATTCACCTACTGGCAGTGGGCATCGCTGGCCCTGGCCGCGCCGGTCATCGTGTGGGGCGCCTATCCGTTCCACAAGGCGGCATGGATCAACTTGCGCCACGGGGCGGCGACGATGGACACGCTCATCTCGCTGGGGACCTCCGCCGCCTTCCTCTGGTCGCTGTATGCACTGTTCTTCGGAACCGCAGGCGAGCCCGGGATGACCCACGGGTTCGAGTTCACCCTGGCGCCCACCGACGGCGCGGCCAACATCTACCTGGAAGTCGGCGCCGGGGTGACGATGTTCATCCTCGCCGGCCGCTACTTCGAGAAGCGCTCGAAGCGTCAGGCCGGTGCCGCCCTTCGCGCTCTGCTCGACCTGGGTGCCAAGGATGTCGCGGTGCTGCGCGGTGGCATCGAGACGAAGATCCCGGTCGCCGACCTCCGCACCGGGGACGAGTTCGTGGTGCGCCCGGGCGAGAAGATCGCCACGGACGGCGTCGTGGTGTCCGGGACATCCGCGGTCGATGCGTCGATGCTCACCGGCGAGTCGGTCCCGGTCGAGGTCGCGGAGGGCGACCCCGTGGTGGGTGCCACCGTGAACGTCGGCGGTCGGCTCGTGGTCCGCGCCACGCGGGTCGGGTCGGACACCCAGCTCGCGCAGATGGCGAAGCTCGTGGAGAACGCGCAGACCGGGAAGGCCGAGGTGCAGCGTCTCGCCGACCGCATCTCGGGAGTGTTCGTCCCCATCGTCATCGTCGTCGCCGTCGTCGTCCTGGGCGCCTGGCTCGGAGCCGGGTTCCCGGCCACCGCCGCGTTCACCGCCGCCGTCGCCGTCCTGGTCATCGCCTGCCCCTGTGCACTGGGGTTGGCCACCCCCACGGCGCTCCTGGTCGGCACCGGCCGTGGAGCGCAACTGGGGATCCTGATCAAGGGGCCCGAGGTCCTCGAGTCCACCCGCCGCGTCGACACCGTCGTGCTCGACAAGACCGGCACCGTCACCGTCGGGAAGATGACGGTCGTGGACGTCCTGACGGAGGACGGCACGGATGCGGACGAGGTGCTGCACATCGCCGGGTCGATCGAGGATGCATCCGAGCACCCCATCGCGCAGGCCATCGCCAAGGCCGCCACCGAGCGGACCGGTTCCCTGACGAGCGTCGAGGGCTTCGCCAACGTCGAGGGGAAGGGCGTACAGGGCGTCGTCGACGGACGCGCCGTGGTCGTGGGCCGCGAGTCCCTGCTGGCGGACTGGTCGCAGCACCTGAGCCCGCGGCTCGCCGCCGCCATGGCATCGGCCGAGGAGTCCGGGATGACGGTCGTCACCGTGGGCTGGGACGGCGCGGCCCGCGGCGCCATCGTCGTGGCCGACACCGTGAAGCCGACCAGCGCCGAGGCGATCGCGCAGATCAAGGCCCTGGGGCTCACCCCGGTGCTCCTCACCGGCGACAACTCGGCTGTCGCGCACCTGATCGCTCAGGAGGTCGGCATCGACCGGGTGATCGCCGAGGTGCTCCCCCAGGACAAGGTCGATGTGATCGCGGGACTCCAGCAGGAAGGCAGGGTCGTGGCGATGGTGGGCGACGGCGTCAACGATGCTCCCGCCCTGGCGCAGGCCGATCTGGGCCTCGCGATGGGCACCGGCGCGGACGTCGCGATCGAAGCATCCGACATCACGCTGGTGCGCGGCGACCTGCGCAGCGCGGTCGACGCCATCCGCCTCTCCCGCCGCACCCTCGGCACCATCAAGTCCAACCTGTTCTGGGCGTTCGCCTACAACGTCGCCGCCATCCCGGTTGCGGCGCTCGGGCTGTTGAACCCGATGCTCGCCGGTGCGGCCATGGCCCTCTCCAGCGTGTTCGTCGTGGGCAACAGCCTGCGGCTACGCGGATTCCAGAGCACCGCTCGCCAGAACGACCGACCCTCGACACGCGGGAAAGGAAACCTCGCATGACCACCACCGACACCCACCACGCCCCGCACGGCTACATCAGTGACAAGGACCGGTACCTCAACCGCCTGAAGCGCATCGAGGGTCAGGCGCGCGGCATCTCCCGCATGGTCGACGAGGAGGTGTACTGCATCGACATCCTCACGCAGATCAGCGCCCTCACGAGCGCTCTGCAGACCGTCGCCGTAGGCCTCCTGGACGACCACCTCAAGCACTGCGTACTGGACGCCGCCCGCGCCGGCGGCGACGAGGCCGAGCAGAAGATCAAGGAAGCCAGCGACGCCATCGCGCGCCTCGTGCGCTCCTGACCCGGCGCACGTTCGAGCCCCGGCGTCCTGCCCGTCGCATCCGACGGCTCTCGCCGACCTCCACCGACCGATCCGTTGACACCCCGGCCCTTCCGCCGCTAGCTTCGTCGGAATATCAAGCTGCTTGATACTCTCGCCTGCTTCGAAGGAGAAGCCGATGGATCGCGTCCCCCCGCCACTCCCCCGCCCGCACCGCCGACCGCCCACACCCCACCGGGTCGTCGCGGCCTCGGCCGCCTTCATCCTGTCGACCGGCACCGTCCTCGTCGCCGTGCCGGCTCACGCCGATCCGGCGTCGGGTGCGGAGCCCACGACCGGGATCCCGGCCAGTGCGCCGCCGGCGGCGCACGCCGACGAACCCACCCTTCCCGCTGCGGAGGGCTGGCCGTTCTCCGACGCGTTCTCCCGCACGTCCGGCACGAGCCGGTACGACGCCGGCGCCCTGCTGTGGTCCGACTGGCTGTACGACGACACCGGCGCCGGGAACTACACCTACGCCGATGCGGCCGCCGGGGCCAACGGCGCCGACGTCTTCCGGGCTGCGGTGGCCACCGATGGGGAGCACACCTACTGGCGGGTCGACTGGAACACCCTCATCGACCCCGACGTGCCGATCGCCGCGTGGACCTTCGACACCGACGGTGACGACGCCACCGGCACCGCGACCTGGCCGGCATCCGCGGGCGTGCAGTCCTCCGGGATCGATGCCGCCCTCGTGGTGTCCTCACGGGGCGCATGGTGGACCGATACGGAAACCGGCGCCGTCACCGACCTCGACACGCTCGGCGGCCGCCTCACCGTCGACGACGCCGCCCGCTCGTTCATCGTGTCCATCCCGCGCAGCACCCTTCCGGTGGAGGGCGTGTGGACGACCCGCCTTGCCGCCGGCATCGCCGACGAGAGCGGCACGGCGTTCGCGGCGAGCCCGGAAGAGTCCGAGGGCACCCGGGTGTACAACGCGGCATTCCGCGACATCGCCGACGAACCGATCCTGTCCGGTCCGGACGCGTCCACCCAGTGGAACAACCGCCGGCAGAGCGAGCTGCTCACCGGCGGCGACGTGTCCGCGTTCTCCATCGCGGTCGACTGGGCACGCCTCGCGGCGAAGGAGTCCACGCCGGAACCGCAGCCGCGCGGCTACTCCACGCGCTGGTACGTCTCCTCCGCCGATCTCGGTCAGGGCATGGACCCGGCTGCACGCCGCAGCCCCGGACCGGCCCTGCAGCCGGCCACCTTCTTCGGGCGGGTACAGCCCTACACGGTCTTCGTCCCCGAGTCGTACACGGGAGAGTCGGCCGTACCGCTGACGATCCTGCTGCACGGCGGGGACGGCAACCACAACGCCTTCATCGGCGAGCACCGCGACGCCGTCTTCGTGCCGATGTGCGCGGAGCGCGGGTCGATCTGCGTGATGCCCCTCGGTCGCGGCCTGTCGAGCTGGTACATCAACGAGGCGGAGCTCGACGTCTGGGAGGTCTGGAGCCGGAGCGCAGCCGCCTTCCTCATCGACGCCGACCGTACCGTCATCGGCGGATTCTCGATGGGCGGGGTCGGCGCCACGCACATCGTCACGAACCATCCCGATGTGTTGGCCGGGGCGGTCATCGTCTCGGGCGCGGGATACTTCAACACCGCGGGGCAACGGGACCGGGAGGGAGCGCCGCTGCGCGCCGAGAACCTCGGCAGCGTCCGCACCTTCATCGACTCCGGCAGCCGCGACGTCGCCCTGGCGAACACGCGCATCTGGGATGCGACCATGCAGGAGGCGGCCGTTCCGTACCGCGCGCACTACTACGAGGACGCCGACCACGGGATGCTGGGGAGCCGGATCGGCTGGGCGGACGCGGCCGAGTACGTGGCGTCCGCCCCTGCCCGCGAGCACGCTCCGGCGAGTGTCGTCTTCCGGTGGGAGCCCGGCGACGAGCGGGCGGACCTCGGCCTGCCGGTCGACCGCGCCTACTGGCTGTCCGAGCTCTCCCCGCGTGACCGCGAGGCACGGTGGAGCCGCGTGAGCGCGACGGCCGGAGCCCTCGACACCATCGACTGGCGCGCCGTCCTCACCGACGAACAGCGCATTCTGGGCGACGGCCCCGCCCAGGTGCGGGACCAGCAGCGCGTCACCGTCGGCGAGCGGGCACCCCGCGACGAGATCGAGGTCGCAGTGGAGAACGTCGCCACAGCGACGGTGGACCTCGACGCCGCCGGGGCCGACGTCCTCGCGTCCAGCACGATGCGCGTGACGAGCGACGGCGACCTGCGTCTGGCCCTCACCCGCGCGGGCGCGCGGGCGGAACTCCCCCTCCCCGCCGGGGACTCGGAGATCGCCAGTCCCTCCGCGCCGGATGCCGTCGAGGCCAGGACGGCCGACGGTGTCACGCGACTGACCTGGTCCGCTTCCGCATCCGCACTCCCGGTCACGGGCTACACGGTCCGGGACGCGAACGGCCTGATCGTCTGCGAGACGACCGGAACCTCCTGCGAGACGGGCACCACCGTCGCATCGGCCGCGGCGAGAGCGGCGGCCGACGGCCAGCGCTTCGCCGTCACCGCCACGAGCATCCTGGGCACATCGGCGCCCGCCTGGTCGGCCGAGGCGGGCGGCGCGCCGGTACCCGCACCGACCCCGGGCGCCCCGGGAGCCGATCCCGCGGCCGGTGAGGGCGCGGGCACCGGCGCAGCACCCCGAGCGGGATCGCTCGCCGCGACCGGCGTCGAGCCGCTGATCGGGCTCGCCGCCGCGGCGGCACTGCTGCTCGCCGGACTCGGCACCCTCGCCATCCGCCGAGCGATCCGCACGCGGTCCTGACGAGAGGGACCGGTCACCGCACACGCGGCGGCCGGTCCCGCCGGAAGCAGGTGGCCGTCAGGCGGACGCGGCGGGTCAGGCGGACTCGGCCGGGACCGGGCGCGCGGCGGCGTGCGTCGCGCCGTGCGCGAGGTACGCCTCGGCGTTCCGGATCAGACCGGCGCGCTCCTCGTCGCTCAGTGCCCGGCGCACCTTCGCCGGAACGCCGGCGACGAGCGAGCCGTCCGGGATCTCGGCGCCCTCGAGCACGACCGCGCCACCTGCCACGAGGCACCCGGCCCCGATGCGTGCACCGTTCAGGACGACCGCGCCCATGCCGATGAGGGAGCCGTCGCCGATCGTGCACCCGTGCACGACCGCGTTGTGCCCGATGGACACGTCCTCGCCGATGGTCACGGGTGAGCCGCGGTCGACGTGCACGCTCACGCTGTCCTGGACGTTGCTCCGGGCCCCGAGGGTGATGGTATCGCCGTCAGCCCGCAGGACCGCGTTGTACCAGACGCTCGACCGCTCCCCCATCGTCACCGAGCCGATGACGCGGGCACCGTCCGCGATGAAGGCACTGGGGGCGATGCTCGGCGTCGCATCGCCGAGGGCCAGGATCGAGGCGTTGCCGGAGACGGTCATGGTTCAGACCCTAGCGCCCCATGGCCTCGCGCAACGCGGCCGTGTAGGCCGGCGCCAGGGTGTCCGCGAAGGTCACCGTGAGGTGGTCCTGGTCGCGGTACACGTTCGCGTTCCCGACGACCGGGAAGCAGGAGTCCTCGTCGCAGAAGACGTCGGTGAAATCGAGCAGTGTCACGAGCTCCTGCCCCTCCGCCGCCTCCCGCAAGGGGTCCTCCGCCACCAGCACCTCGGCACGGGCACCATCGCAGGCGGCGACGTCGCGGGTGCGCAGGCACTTGTTGGGGTCGGTCTCCCACACCGGGTTGTCCACGACGGTCACGATCGGGACACCGGCCTCCGTCATGGTCGACCACGCCTCGCGGTATCCGGCCACGGCGGCGTCGTACGACGACGCGAAACCGGCGGACGCGTACGGCGTCGTCGCGATCGCGGCGGTGAAGACGACGTCCGGCGGGTCGGCCACGAGGTCGGCGGTGACCGCCTCACGCCACTGGGTGCAGGCGTCCCCGAAGGCGCCCGACGTCGCGAGCGGGGTCGCGCTCCACGGGCACGCCCCCTTGACGTACGTGACCAGGCGCCACCCGTTCTCCTGCGCGATGCGCTGGAACGTCGGCAGCAGCTGGAAGGCATGACTGTCCCCGATGAGGGCCACCGTGGGCGCATCCGCCGCGTCCGATCCGAATTCGCAGACCACGGGCTCGGCACCGTTGAGCTGCACGAAGCACTGCTCGTCGGCCGGCTTGTCCACCCCCGCGAAGCCGGGGCTCGGCAGGATCGCCGTGCTCACCCGCTCGCCGCCGCAGGAGGGATCGAGCACGGATGCGGCGCCGAAGCACTCCGGCGGCGACTCACGGAGCTCGGCCAGCTGTTCCACGCCCTCGCGGTAGGCCGGCGCGTTGAGTGCCCACGCTCCCCCGGCTGTCCCCGCGACGAGCACCATCGCCACGAGCGATGCCCACAGGGAGACCTTCGCGGGTCGAGCGGTGAGCACCTTCCAGCCGCGGAACGGATCCTCGACGAAGCGCTTGGTCAGCCACGCCAGCACGAAGCAGAGCAGGAGGAGCGCCACGCGGTGGTAGATCGTGAGACCCCAGAACGGCACCGACGGCGCGATCACGATGAGCGGCCAGTGCCAGAGGTACAGCGAGTAGGAGATGTCGCCGGTGAACCGCATGGGCGGCACCGCCAGGAGCCGGGTGGGGTACCACCAGCGCTCGCTGTTGGAGGCGGCGATGACGGCCGCGGCGCCGAGGGCCGGGAGCAGCGCACTGTAGCCGGGGAACGGCGTCGAGGCGTCGAAGCGGAACGCCGTGTAGACCAGCGCCAGGATCCCCGCCCAGCCGAGCAGGAAGCTGCCCACCGCGTTGCGGATGCGCAGCGCCGGGACGAGCGCGAGCATCGCCCCGAGCCCGAACTCCCACATCCGGCCGAACGTGACGAAGTACGCCGGCGCCGGGTCGGTGAGGGTGAAGACGATGCAGAACACCAGGGACGCCGCGCTCACCACGGCCAGCGTGATCAGGATGACCCGGCGGGTCCGCCCGCCGAACCACCGCACGCCCGCCCACGCCGCGAACAGCATGATCAGGGGCCACAGCACGTAGAACTGCTCCTCCAACGACAGAGACCAGTAGTGCTGCACCATCGAGGGGTCGCCGGCGTGGTTCAGGTAGTCGGCGGAGGTGAAGGCGAGGTACCAGTTCTCCACGTAGAAGGTCGAGGCGAGGATCTCTGAGATCTCGCGCTGCAGCCCGGACACCGGCATCAGGTACGGCGAGGCAGCCACGAGCGCGCACACGAGCAGGACGAGGAGCGAGGCGGGGAGAAGGCGGCGCGCCCGGCGCGCCCAGAACTGCCCGAGCCGCACCGTGCCCGTCGCGGTCAGCTCGCGCATGAGGTGACCGGTGATGAGGAACCCGGAGATCACGAAGAACACGTCGACGCCGACGTACCCGCCGGGCAGGCGTCCGGGCCAGAAGTGGTAGAGGACCACCAGCAGAACCGCGATCGCACGAAGCCCCTGGACGTGCGGGAGGAAGCGCGAGGGTTCCGCGTGCTCCGGGGAACGTCCCACGGGCTCGCGGCGCACCGCGTGCGCCGGATCGTCCAACCGCTGAGGGACCGAATCGTGTTCTGCCGCTGCCACCCCACGACGCTATCTGCTCCGGCCGCCGATCCCCTGATCGACGCGTCCGCGCGGCGCCGCGGCGGTGCTTAGCGCAGCCTCACTTTGCTTGCGGAATTCTGGGGTGTCACTAGCGTTGTCATCAGCAGAGGCGAACTGCAGAAAACGGAGGCATCACCATGTCGAAGAACCTCACCATCCCCGCCACCGCCGCGGACCCCACCGTCGCCGCCGGCGCCGCACAGTTCCTGACCCCGGTGACCCTGGGGCTGCAGGCATTGGCCGTGAACGGGAAGCAGGCGCACTGGAACGTCCGCGGCGCGAACTTCATCGCGATCCACGAACTCCTGGACACGGTCGTCGAGCACGCCCAGTCCTACGCCGACCTCGCCGCAGAGCGCATCGTCGCCCTCGGCCTGCCCGTCGACGCCCGCCTCAGCACGGTCGCCGAGAAGAGCAAGCCCTCGAGCGTGCCCGCCGGCTTCACGCCCTGGGACGAGATGATCCGTCACGTCGTCGCCGAGATCGACGGTGTGATCGTCGACGTCCAGGCCGCCATCGACGGCCTCGACGAGATCGACCTCACCAGCCAGGACATCGTGATCGGCATCCGCGCCGGTCTCGAGAAGGACCGCTGGTTCCTCTCCGCGCACCTCGCCGAGTGACCCTCCCCTGCTGAACGAAGAGGCCCCCGCCACGGCGGGGGCCTCTTCGTCATCTCCGGCATCTCCCGGAGGACACCATGCGAGCCGGCATCAGGCGAGATGGGTGACGCGGCCGCCGAGGAGCGTCGCGCGCACCTCCATGCCACGCAGGGTGCTCTCGTCCGCGGTGCGCGGATCGGTGGCGCAGAGGACCAGGTCCGCGGGCGCACCCACCGCGATCGTCTGCGGACGCCGGGATCCCCCCCGCGTGGACGCCGCGAGGGCCAGCGGAAACGGCAGCGCCTCCTCAGGCCGCCAGGCGTCGGCCGCTCCGCGCGTGCGGAACACCGCCGCGGCCATCGCCGACCACGGGTCGAGGGGCGCGACGGGCGCGTCGGAACCGAGCAGCACGTCCGCACCGGCATCGGCCAGGGAGCGCAGCGGATAGGGGGTCGCGGTCTGCGCGGCCCAGACGCTGTCGGTCAGCTCACGATCGTCCAGCGCATGCTCCGGTTGCACGCTCGCCGCAACGCCCAGTCGAGCGAACCGCGGGATGTCCGTACGCGAGACCAGCTGCGCGTGCTCGATCGTCCCCCACGCGCCGGTCGCGGCGAACGCGTCCAGCGCGTGCCGGTTGGCCTCGTCGCCGATGGCGTGCACCGCGCAGGCGAAGCCCGCGCCGGTCGCCCGCGACATGAGCGCGCGAAGCGCGGCCGGCGGCACGGTCAGCACCCCGCGGTCGGCGGGATCGTGCGGGTAGGGATGCGAGCACGCTGCCGTCCTGGTGCCGAGGGAGCCGTCCGTGATGACCTTCATCGGCCCCACTTCGACGAGGCCGGTCCGGCCCGGCAGGGCGTCGCCGGTGCGCAGCCCTTCGCCGATCGCACGTTCCAGGTGCTCCGGGTAGACGCCGAACTCGACCCGCAGCGCGTCGAAGCCGCTCGCGAGGCGGCGCATCCAGGACTCGGCGTTCCACTGCATGTCGAGATCCACGATGCCGACGACCCCGCGCGCGGCGGCCGCCGTCCCCATCGCCGCCACGGCGTCGTCCGCGTCCTCAGGCGCCACGGCGTTCAACCGCCGGGCGACCTCGAACGCGTCCTCCTCACGCAGCACCCCGTCGGTCGTGGCGAGACCCTCCCGGGCGAGCGCGGCGGAGTTCAGCCAGACGCTGTGCAGGTCCGCGTTGACCAGGTAGGTGGGGATGCCGCCCGTCGCCGCGTCCAGCACGGCCAGGCTCGGCGTGTCCGGCCAGAACGCGAAGCGCATCCCCATCCCCACCCGACGGCCGTCGCGCAGGGGCGGAGCACCCGCCATCCGTGCCGCGGCCTCCGCTGCCGACGATACGTCGTGCAGCGGTATCCGCTCCGAGGCCAGGGCCCAGGGTGTGACGTGGACGTGATGGTCCCACAGCCCCGGCACGAGGAACGCGCCGTGCGCGTCGAGGATGTCGCCGGCCAGGCGCAATGCCCCGGTCGGGGCGATGTCGGCGATGCGTCCGTCGCTGATCAGGACGTCGTAGAGCCCGTCGTCGGGGAGGAGCTCCGCCCCGGGCCCGGCGACCCGCACGCGCGCGACCGCGTCGACGGTGGCGCCGATCACAGCCCGCTCCGCGCCGCCCGGGCGCGCGCCATCTCGTCGGCCAGAGCGGGATTCGCGTGGGGGCCCTCGGCGCGGAGCATCTCGACGATGTGGTCCACGGTCTCGCCGGGACGGTTCTGGCTGAGCTTCCGCTTACCGACGACCCGCGTGGGGGTGAGCCGGAAGCCGGTGGTGCCGCGCTCGAGCCGCTCCACGAAGTCCGCGTCGTTCGGAGCCGCCCACATCCCCCGGGGATGCGGCATCGGCCGCTCGAAGCGGTCGACGAGCCGATCGAGGACCCGGAGGTTCTCCGCCGTGTCGAGCAGTTCGGGGACGCCGCTCAGGTGCGCGGAGACGAAGTTCCATGTGGGCACCGCGGGGCCGTCGCCGTACCACCCGGGCGAGATGTACCCGTGCGGGCCCTGTACGACGACGAGGAGTTCGCCCCGGCCGAGACCGTGGATCATGTCATCCGGCTTGCCGACGTGTCCCACGATGGTCAGGTCCTCCCGGGCGTCGTCCAGCAGCACCGCGTAGTGCGACGCCACCAGGCCGCTCTCGGTGTGGCTGACCAGGGTCACCCAGGGATTGCGCTCGATGAGCCGACGGATCTCGCCGACGTCCGTCATGACGAAGCTCGGGTTCTGTCTCATGGCCCGATCATGCCTGACAGGAAGGGCACCAGTAGAGCTTCCGCGCGCCCATCTCCTCGAGGACGATCGCCGTTCCGCAGACCCGGCACGGCAAGCCGGCACGGTGATAGACCCAGTGCCTGTCGTCGCGGCTGGCCATGGCCGCCCGCCACCGGTCCGGCGAGAGGTCGTCCATCGTCATCATCTGCCCGGTCTCGACACCGATCGTCAGCAGCCGTGACCAGTCACGCCAGAGTCCCCGCACCGTCTCCTCGGGCACGTCGCGACCGGGTGTGTGCGGGTTCAGCCGGGCGCGGAACAGGAGCTCCGCCCGGTACACGTTGCCGATGCCGCTGACCACGTTCTGGTCCATCAGCAGCAGGCCGATCGCCGTGGGCTTGCGCCGGACCACGGCGGTGAACCGCTCCTCACCCGCCACGGCGTCGTCCACGAGGGGGTCCGGGCCGAGCTTGTCGATCGTGGCCTGCACCTCGTCCGGGGTCTGCAGTTGGCAGGCAGTCGGGCCGCGCAGATCGGCGCAGGTCAGCTCGGTGAGCAGGCGCAGCCGCACCTGGCCGACGACGGGCGGTGGCCATTCCGCGCCCTCCTCGGCGAGCCCCGTCGTCTGCTCCGACATGCGCACATGCACGCGGGCACGGCGCGGGGCCCCGATGGAGGTCAGGGAGTTCTCCCCCGCATCGTCCAGCACGGGCTCGTCCAGCGCGGTGCCGCGCTGATTCGTCTGCCCCATCCTCCCGTTCGCCGAGGCGATCGTCGGGTCGACCAGGATCTCCCCGGAGAAGTCCCACGCGCCGTAGAGCCCCAGGTGCACCCGCAACCAGAGGTCCTCCTCGAACTCGAGGAACATCTGCTTGCCCACCGCGCGCGCCGCGAGCGCCTCCCGGCCGTCGAGCAGCGAGGCCCCCTCCGCGAAGCGCCCCTGCGGGCTGGACGCGGACACCCGGCGCCCGACGAAGTTGCGATCGAACTGGCGGGCGATGCGATGGACCGAATGCCCCTCCGGCATCAGCCCGCTTCCGGATCGAAGCTGGTGTCGTCCGCGGCGAGGACGTCCGCCGGGCGGTCCTGCCCGGCCCGCGGGTCCGGCAGCAGCGACCCGTCCTGCTCGAACGCGGCGATCTGCGCGATCCGGCGGATGTGGCGCTCGTCGTTCGAGAAGGGCGTCGCGATGAACCGGTCGATGAAGGTCACGGCCTCCTCGAACGTGTGCTGGCGCGCGCCGATCGCGATCACGTTCGCGTCGTTGTGCTCCCGCGCCAGCTCGGCAGTCGGGATGTTCCAGACCAGCGCAGCGCGGATACCCGCGACCTTGTTCGCCGCGATCTGCTCGCCGTTCCCGGATCCACCGAACACGATGCCGCGGGTCTCGATGCCGGCCGCCTGGTCACGCGCGACCGCCTGGGCCGCCCGGATGCAGAACGAGGGGTAGTCGTCGAGGGCGTCGTAGTCGAGGGGACCGTGGTCCACCACGTCGTGCCCCTGCTCCGCGAGGTGGTGCTGCAGCTGCGTGGAGAACTCGAGACCGGCGTGATCGGTGGCGATGTGGATGCGCATGGCCACAATCCTAGAGATCGTTCAGGGGGCGATCCCCGCCGCCGCCGTTTTGAACCCGGCACGCACGTTCTCGCAGCACGCGGGGCGGCAGACGTCGAACCACGGACCGAGGGGCGTGCGGTGCGGACGGTCCGCGGCGGGTGCGCCGTGCAGACGTTCCTCGACCAGGTCCACGAGGCCGGACACGTACGCGGGGTCCACGCCAGGGGTCGGTGTGCGCACGGCACGGATCCCGGCTTCCGCCGCAGCATCCATCGCCTCCGTGTCGAGATCCCAGAGAACCTCCATGTGGTCGCTGACGAACCCGAGCGGAACGATGACCACGGCGTCGCAGCCGCGACCGGGCAGCTCCCCGATCACGTCGCAGACGTCGGGCTCGAGCCAGGGCTGGGTCGGCGGGCCGGAACGGGACTGGTAGACGAGCTCCCACGGCACCGCGCCCGCCGCGGGGACGTCGCCCGCGATGTCGGCCATGACGACCTCCGCGACCGCCTCGTGCTGCGCCGCGTAGGCACCGCCGGGTCCGAAGTCCACGTCCCGGGGTCCCGAACGCTGTGCATCGGCCACCGGGATGCTGTGGGTGGAGAAGAGCACGCGCACGCGCTCCGGGGCGATCCCCTCCTCGAGGAATCCGGCGATCGCGTCGCGCACCCCCGCGACGAAGGGGGCCACGAAACCGGGGTGGTCGAAGAACTGCCGGACCTTGTCGATCGTGACCGTGCCGGCCAGGCCGGTCTCGGTCAGCACGCGGGCGAAGTCCTCGCGATACTGCCGGCAGCTCGAGAACGAGCTGTAGGCGCTCGTCGCGACCGCCAGCAGCGTGCGGGATCCGGCATCCGCGGCCTCCCGCACCGCCTCCTCCAGATAGGGCGACCAGTTGCGGTTGCCCCAGTACACCGGCAGCGCGATCCCGCGCCTGCCCAGCTCGGACTCGAGCGCCGTCTTGAGCGCGGCGTTCTGCGCATTGATGGGGCTCACTCCGCCGAAAGCACGGTAGTGGTGGGCCACCTCCTCCAGCCGCTCGTCCGGGATCCCGCGTCCCCGGGTCACGTTCCGCAGGAACGGGATCACGTCCTCCTGCCCCTCGGGGCCGCCGAAACCCGCGAGCAGGATCCCGTCGTAGGGGGTCGGCACCTCCACGTAGGGAGCCCCGCTCGCCGCCTGCGCGGAGGCGAAGGGCACGCCGTCGGGCGCGAGGGAGGCCGATTGGGGGGAATCGATGGGGGTCACCCGATCATCCTTCCACTGCAGGTTCGTCCCGGGGGCGGTCTCCCCGACAGCGCGTCCACGTGGTAACGAGCGCCGCATCACGAGATCCGATACCGCGATCGGACCGGCGAACCGTAGGCTGGTCGGGTCGTCGGCGCCGCCAGCCGCGGTGATCGGCATCCCACCCCATACCCCACGGGAGTAACGCAGTGCCTGGAGAAAACCTCACCCGCATCGAAGCGCAGGAGCGCCGCGCGGTCGTCGAGACGCAGTCGTACGAGGTCGTGCTCGACCTGACCTCGGGTCCGGAGATCTTCCGCTCGACCACCACCGTCCGGTTCACCGCGACGCCCGGGGCCGCGACGTTCATCGACCTCATCGCCCGGGACGTGCACTCGATCACGCTGAACGGACGCGACATCGACGTCGCCGCGTTCGCCGATTCGCGCATCGCCCTGGACGAACTGGCGTCCGAGAACGTCCTCGTCGTGGACGCGGACTGCCTGTACACCAACACCGGCGAAGGACTGCACCGGTTCGTCGACCCGGTCGACGACGAGGTCTACCTGTACTCGCAGTTCGAGGTGCCCGATTCCCGGCGCATGTTCGCCGTGTTCGAGCAGCCCGACCTCAAGGCGACCTTCCAGTTCACCGTCACCGCGCCGGAGCCGTGGAAGGTCGTGTCCAACTCCCCCACGCCGGAGCCGAAGAAGCACGGCGACGGACGGGCGACGTGGAGCTTCGCGCCGACCCCGCGCATCTCCTCGTACATCACCGCGCTCGTGGCCGGGCCGTACGAGGCCACGTTCTCCGAGCTCACGAGCGCCTCCGGCCGGGTCGTCCCGCTGGGCGTCTACGCCCGCAAGAGCCTGTGGCAGTTCCTCGACGCGGACTACGTGTTCGAGAAGACGCGCCAGGGGTTCGCCTACTTCGAGGACAAGTTCAAGGTCCCGTACCCGTTCGAGAAGTACGACCAGCTGTTCGTGCCGGAGTTCAACGCCGGGGCGATGGAGAACGCGGGTGCGGTGACGTTCACCGAGACCTACGTGTTCCGCAGCAAGGTGACCGACGCCGTCAAGGAGCGTCGCGTCGTCACGATCCTGCACGAGCTGGCCCACATGTGGTTCGGCGACCTGGTCACGATGAAGTGGTGGAACGACCTCTGGCTGAACGAGTCGTTCGCGGAATGGGCGTCGACGATCGCGACCGCCGAGGCCACCGAATGGACCGAGGCGTGGACGACCTTCAACGCCATGGAGAAGACCTGGGCCTACCGGCAGGACCAGCTCCCCTCGACGCACCCCGTGGTCGCGCAGATCAACGACCTCGAGGACGTCCAGGTGAACTTCGACGGGATCACCTACGCCAAGGGCGGGTCGGTCCTCAAGCAGCTCGCCGCGTGGGTCGGCATCGAGCAGTTCTTCGCCGGTGTCTCCGCGTATTTCCAGAAGCACGCGTGGGGCAACACGGAGCTCGGCGACCTCCTCGTCGAGCTCGAGGCGACCAGCGGCCGCGAGCTCTCGGTGTGGTCGAAGAAGTGGCTCGAGACGGCGGGCGTCAACACGCTCACCCCCGCTGTCGACGAGGCCTCGGACGGCACGATCTCGAAGTTCTCGATCATCCAGACCGCACCGGCGGATTACCCCACGATCCGCCCGCACCGCCTCGGCGTCGGGTTCTACGACCTGCAGGGCGACCAGCTGGTGCGCGTGCACCGCATCGAGCTGGATGTGGACGGTGACCGCACCGACGTGGCGGAGCTCGTGGGCGTGCGTCGACCCGACCTCATCCTGCTCAACGACGAGGATCTCGCCTACGCGAAGATCCGGCTGGACGACCGCTCCCTCGCCACCGCCATCGCGCACCTGTCGAAGATCTCCGACCCCCTGGCCCGTTCCCTGGTGTGGGGTGCGGCGTGGGACCAGACACGGGACGCGGAATCCGCGGCGTCGGACTACATCGACCTGGTCCTCGGGAACATCGGCGCCGAGACGGAGTCGACCACCGTCCGGACCACGCTCGGACAACTCCAGCTGACGGCGAACTCCTACGTCGCTCCGGGTAAGCGGGCACAGAGCCGCGTGCGCGTCGCCGACGGACTGTGGGCCCTCGCCCAGGAGGCGACGCCGGGCAGCGACAGCCAGCTGCAGTTCGTCACCGCATTCGCGAGCGCCGCGTCGACGCCGGAGCAGGTGGAGACGGTACGCGCCCTCCGCGCCGGCGAGATCGCCCTGGACGGCCTGGAGATCGACGCGGACCTGTCCTGGGCGCTCATGGTCTCGCTCGCCGCGGGTGGCGTGGTCAACGCGGCCGACATCGACGAGGCGCTCGCCGCGGACAACACCGCCAAGGGCGGCGAGTTCGCCGCTCAGGCGAAGGCTGCGCTGCCCGATGCCGCGGCGAAACAGGCCGCCTGGAGCAGCCTCGTGGACCGGACGGATCTGCCCAACACGGTGGTGCGCTCGGCTGCGGGCGGTTTCACCCACCCCGCGACCGTCGACCTGCTCGAGCCCTTCGTCCCGGCGTACTTCGACATGCTGCTGCCGATCTGGGAGAACCGCACCTACCAGATCGCCAGCTACCTGATCGTGGGCCTCTACCCGGCTCCGTTGGCGAACGTCGCCCTGCGCGACGCCACCCGCACGTGGCTCGCGGAGAACGCCGACGCACCGGCGGCACTGCGGCGCCTGGTCGCGGAGAACCTCGCCGGCGTCGAACGCGCACTGTCGGTGCAGGAGCGCGACTCGCAGGACTGAGTGCGATACCCGGATGCCCCGCCCCCGACCGGGGCGGGGCATCCGTGGCTCCCAGCCTCATCCCTGAGCGGGTGGATAGCATCGAGACGATGACTGGTTTCGAAGGCACGGACTCCGCGACACTGGCCGACCCCGAGTTCTGGGAGTCGGTCGGCTCGTTCTTCCTGGGCGCCGGCAGAACGCTCCTGGTGGTCCTGGCGATCATCGCGGGGGCGCTGCTGGCCGTGTGGATCCTCAAGCGGGTGATCCACCGCATCGTCGAGCGGATCGTGTCCGGCGCGAAGTCGAAGGCCCAGGTGACCGACACCATGGCCCTGGACCGTTCTCCGCTCGCGGCGGTGCGGCTCGTCCAGCGCACCCGGACGCTCGGCTCCATCCTGCAGAACATCGCGAGCGTGACGATCGTGATCGTGGCGCTCATCCTCATCGTCAATGCCGTCGACTCGACCATCCTCGGCTCCTTCGCGCTGCTGACCGCGGCGATCGGTGCGGGCCTCGGTTTCGGTGCGCAGAACATCGTCAAGGACGTGCTCAACGGCATCTTCATCGTCGCGGAGGACCAGGTCGGCATCGGCGACGTCGTCGATCTCGGCCTCGCCACCGGCGTGGTCGAGTACGTGTCGGTGCGGGTCACCCACGTCCGTGACGTCAACGGGACGCTCTGGTACGTCCGCAACGGCGAGATCACGCGGATCGGGAACATGTCCCAGGGCTGGTCCCGCGTCATCATCGACCTCGCCGTGCCCGCGGACGTCGACATCCAGGCGGTGGAGAAGGCCATGCTGGACGCGGCGCGCGCGCTCGCGAAGGACCCCAAGTGGCGCAGCCGGATCCTCGAGCAGCCCGAACTCTGGGGTCTGGAGTCGGTCTCCGGTGACGCGCTCGTCATCCGTCTCGTGCAGCGGACCCGCTCCAACGCGAAGGACGACGTCGCCCGGGAACTCCGGATGCGGCTCAAGCGCGCGATGGACGCCATGGGCGTGCGTCTGCCGCAGCTGAACTCGATCGTGCTCAGCGGCATCGAGGGTGCGCAGCGCGTGCGCGGCGCCAACCCGCCCGTCACCAACCCGACGACCCTGCCGGTCGAACGGCCCGTCTGGAAGCCCAAGCGCACCGCCCGCAAGGTCGCGAAAGCCCGGCAGGCCGCTGCCGAGGACGACACCGTGGTGAAGTCGCCGGCGCGGCCCCGCAAGGACACGGCGACGGCTCTGCGGGACGCGAAGGCGGCACGCGAGGCCTCGCACCCCACGCCGGATCACGACGCCCCGGACTCCCCGCGGGACGGCACGGAGGCGACGCACCCGGCCCCGCCCGCACCAGAACGCCACACGACGAAGGACGCGGAGGACGGATCATGAGCGACCAGGACGGCTCCGTGAGCTTCTACGACCAGGTGGGCGGCCACCCGTTCTTCGAGCGCCTGGTGGGCGTCTTCTACGAAGGCATCGCCGAGGATCCCGTGCTCCGGCCGATGTACCCGGAAGAGGACCTCGGCCCCGCCCGCGAGCGGATGCTGATGTTCCTCGAACAGTACTGGGGAGGGCCGACGACCTACAGCGAGCGCCGGGGGCACCCGAGACTGCGGATGCGCCACGCCCCGTTCGCGGTCAATCCGGATGCACGCGACAGGTGGCTCGCGCACATGCGGCGGGCCGTGGATACGGCCGAGATGCCGCCACTGCTGGAAGCGACGCTCTGGGACTACCTGGAGCGGGCCGCCTATGCCATGGTGAACACGTTCGAGCCCTCCGGGATCGGCCCCGTCGCCGACGGACGGACCGCGCCCGGCATGACCATGACGGCACGAACGGACGTTCCGACGAAGGAGTAGCCGTGGCCGCACCCACCCCCGTATCGACCGACGTGCTGGTGATCGGGTGGGGGTTGTCGGGGCTCGTCGCCGCCGCCGAGGCAGCGGGCGCCGGGCGCAGGGTCGTCCTGCTCGATCAGGAGTCCCGGGTGAACCTGGGCGGCCAGGCCTGGTGGTCCTTCGGGGGTCTCTTCCTCGTGGACTCGCCGGAGCAGCGCCGGATGGGGATCCGGGACTCCGCGGCGCTCGCAGAGCAGGACTGGTTCGCGACAGCGGGGTTCGACCGGGCCGAGGACGCGTGGCCCCGGCGCTGGGCCGAGGCCTACCTGCACTTCGCGCACGGCGAGAAGCGCGCCTGGCTGCGCGCCAAGGGCGTCCGGTTCTTCCCCGTCGTGGGATGGGCGGAGCGGGGCGGCTACACCGCGACCGGTCCCGGGAACTCCGTCCCGCGCTTCCACATCGTCTGGGGAACCGGCCCCGGTGTGGTGGCACCGTTCCAGGCCGCCGTCGAGGAGGCCGAGAGACTCGGCCGCATCACGATCCTCCCGCGGCACCGGGTGGGCGCCCTGACCATGCAGAACGGCGTGGCGGTCGGCGCGGAGGGGGATGTGCTCGCTGCCGATGACGCGGTGCGCGGCGCTGCCGGAACCCAGGAGGTCGTCGGGGATTTCCGCATCCGCGCCGGCGCGACGATCGTGACCTCCGGCGGCATCGGCGGCAACCACGACCTCGTCCGCGCCCGGTGGCCGGAACGGCTCGGCGCCCCGCCGGAGCGGATGCTCACCGGCGTGCCCGCCTACGTCGACGGCGCGATGCTCGGTACCGCGGAGCGGGCCGGCGCGCGACTGGTCAACGGCGACCGGATGTGGCACTACGTCGAAGGCATCCGCAATCACTCACCCGTATGGGCCGACCACGGCATCCGCATCCTCCCCGGCCCCTCTTCGCTCTGGCTGGACGCGACCGGCCGCCGGCTCCCGGTGCCGCTCTTCCCGGGCTTCGACACGTTGGGAACGCTCGCGCACCTGCGCGCGACCGGGCACGACCACTCCTGGTTCGTGCTCTCCAGCCGGATCGTGGAGAAGGAGTTCACGTTGTCCGGAAGCGAGCAGAACCCCGATCTGACCGGCAAGGACCTGCCGCTGCTGGTCCGGTCGCGGCTGGGCAAGGGCGCCGCCGGACCCGTGCAGGCGTTCCTGGACCGGGGAGCCGACTTCGTCGTCCGCAACGATCTCGACGCCCTCATCGACGGGATGCGGGTACTGCCCGGCGGTGACCTCCTCGACGGCACGCAGGTGCGCGCGGAGGTGGAGGCCCGTGATCGTGAGGTGGCGAACGATTTCACCAAGGACGCGCAGATCGCGATGCTGCGCTCCTCCCGGGCGTACCGGGGCGACCGGCTGGTCCGCACCGCCGCGCCGCACCGCATCCTCGATCCGGCGGCGGGGCCCCTCATCGCCGTGAAGCTGCACGTCCTGACCCGGAAGTCCCTCGGCGGCATCGAGACCGATCTGCAGGGGCGGGCGCTCGGCGCCGACGGCGGACCGGTGGCGGGGCTCTACGCGGCCGGTGAGGCGAGCGGCTTCGGCGGGGGCGGCATGCACGGGTACCGGGCCCTCGAAGGGACGTTCCTGGGCGGTTGCCTGTTCTCCGGCCGGATCGCGGGACGCGCGGCGGCGGCGGCCCTCTGAGCGGCCCTCAGCGACCGGTGGCCCGCACCTGCGTGAGTCCGCTGCGCACCGGACCCCGGACGAGGATGTGGCCGCGACCGAGACTCAGCCTCGTCCACCCCGGTGCCGAGTAGAGTGGCGCGTCCTCCTCACCGTGGACGAACCCCATCGAGACGGCGGCGAAGGCGACCCCGCGCGGGAGATCCGCGATGTCCGGGTCCGGCTCGCCCCAGATCTTGGCGCGCACGGCGCGGACGACGTCCTCCCCCGGATCCACGGGCAGGTCGTGCGCGACGGCCGCCATGCCCCACTGTGCCCGGGCCGCCAGAACCGCTGCCCCGACGGAACCCGCGGGCGTCCATCCCGAACGAGGAGGCGACACGCCCGCCCAGGCCGCGCGCACGGCGGTCTCCGGGAGCGCCACCTCGGTACGGGAGTCCGTCCCGGTCAGTCCGGTCGCGGAGACGGTCAGGTCGCACTCGAGCTCGGGGTCGACGGGCAGCACGCGCAGGGCGAGCACCGTCGGCATGGCCTCGAGCAGACCACGGGGCGCGAGCACGCCGGCGGTCATCACGAGGACACCGGACGCGCCCTGGAGTCGCACACTGCCCTCGGGGTCCACCGCGGCGAGCCGTCCGGCGAAGGTGAGCGCGTCGGCTGCGGCTTCGGCATCGGGGAACAAGAGTCGAGGGGACATCCGACCTAAACTATCAAGGGCCGGTGAATGAGGGAGACAGCGTGAACGCAGCGGGACTCGACGGGACGCGGACCCCGGATTCGGAGGACGACCCCGTCGCCTCCCTCCTCTCCGTCCTGGCGCTGACCTCCACCGACGCGCGGACCACCGAGGACATCTTCACCGGCGTCTCCCACCCGATGCCGTACGGCCGGATCTACGGCGGCCAGGTGCTCGCACAGTCGGTGATCGCGGCGTCGCGGACCGTCGGCGAGGACCGCCCCATCCACTCCATGCACGGATACTTCCTGCGCCCGGGGAACGCGGCGCAGGGACTCACGTTCTCGGTCGACCGGTTGCGGGACGGACGCTCGTTCAGCGCCCGTCGCACCCAGGCGTTCCAGGACGGCGTGCCGATCTTCTCGATGATCGCGTCGTTCCAGACCCAGGACGACGGCGTGGAGCATGCGGTGCCCGCTCCCGGCGTTCCCGGGCCGGACGACCTCCCGGACCCGCTCGCCGAAGGCACGTCTTCGAGGCGCCGGCTGCGGGATTCGCCGATCGAGTTGCGGCACGTGCCGGGATCGCTCTACACGGACGTGCCCGCCGAGCGACAGCCCCACCAGGCCGTGTGGCTGCGCACCCGGCGCGAGATGCCGGAGGACCCACTGGCGCACCGCGCGGCCCTGGCCTACCTCTCGGACATGACGATCCAGGAGTCCATCCTGCGTGCGCACGGACTCACCTGGTACTCCCCCGGGCTGAACGTGGCGAGCCTCGATCACGCGATGTGGTGGCACCGTCCGGCGCGCGCGGACGAGTGGCTGCTCTACGTGCAGGAGTCGCCGACGGCGCGCGGCGGCCGAGGACTCGCCAACGGCCGGATCTACACGAGGGACGGCCTGCTGGTGGCCAGCGTCGCCCAGGAGGTCATGGTCCGGGTGCCGTCGGAGGGCTGACGCCGGACCGGCGCGGATGCGGCAGTCCGGTCAGCTGCGACGGGCGTAGGCGATCGGTTCCCCGAGGTACGGAGCCCAGGCCTCGCGCATGCGGTCGGAGAGCCGCACCGGGCGCCCGCTCGCCGCGTCCACCAGGACGACCACGGCCGAAGAGCGTGCGTACAGGGTCTGGGGCTCGGCTCCCGCCGGGCTGTAGACCTCGTAGCAGACCTCGATGCTGGACCCGCCGAGTTTGCCGAACCACAGCTGCACATCCAGCGGCTCCCGGTGGTACGGAACCGGCTGCTGGTACTCGATCTCCTGGCGCGCGATGAGCGTCAGGATGCCCGCGGCGGCTCCGGCCGGCACGACCGCGGTCGGGTACACCTCGGGCTTGCCCGGCTCCGGCTCCCAGAACGCGCGCACCCGCGCCTCCTCGAGCAGCTTGAGCATCGAGGTGTTGTTGACGTGGTTGAACGCGTCCAGGTCGCCCCAGCGCAGCGGGATCGGGACATGCAGCCGCAGCGCCGCCCTCGAAGCCTCAGTCACGGGTGAGCTTGCGGTGCGTCGAACGGTGCGGCGTGGCCGCATCCGGTCCGAGACGCTCGATCTTGTTCTGCTCGTACGCCTCGAAGTTGCCCTCGAACCAGTACCACTTGTCCGGGTTCTCGTCGGTTCCCTCGTACGCCAGGATGTGGGTGGCGATGCGGTCGAGGAACCACCGGTCGTGCGTGATGACCACGGCACAGCCGGGGAACTCCAGCAGAGCGTTCTCGAGCGACTGCAGCGTCTCGACGTCCAGGTCGTTGGTCGGCTCGTCGAGCAGCAGCAGGTTGCCGCCCTCCTTGAGCGTCAGCGCGAGGTTGAGACGGTTGCGCTCACCACCGGAGAGCACGCCGGCCTTCTTCTGCTGGTCGGGGCCCTTGAAACCGAACTTCGACACGTACGCGCGCGAGGGGATCTCGGTCTTGCCGACCGTGATGATGTCCAGGCCGTCCGAGACGACCTCCCACAGCGTCTTGTTGGGGTCGATGTTGGAGCGGCTCTGATCGACGTAGCTGATCTTGACCGTCTCACCGATCTTCAGCTGACCGCCGTCGAGGGGCTCGAGACCGACGATCGTCTTGAAGAGCGTCGTCTTGCCCACGCCGTTCGGACCGATCACGCCGACGATGCCGTTCGGCGGGAGGCTGAAGCTCAGGCCGTCGATCAGGGAGCGCCCGTCGAAGCCCTTCTTCAGGTTCTTCGCCTCGATGACGACGCTACCCAGACGCGGACCCGCGGGGATCTGGATCTCCTCGAAGTCGAGCTTCCGGGTGCGCTCGGCCTCGTTCGCCATCTCCTCGTAGCGGGCAAGACGCGCCTTTGACTTGGCCTGACGGCCCTTCGCGTTGGAGCGGACCCAGTCCAGCTCCTCGGCGAGGCGCTTGGCGAGCTTCGCGTCCTTCTTGCCCTGGATGGCGAGGCGCTCGCCCTTCTTCTCGAGGTAGGTCGAGTAGTTGCCCTCGTACCCGATCAGGCGGCCTCGGTCGACCTCGGCGATCCATTCCGCGACGTTGTCGAGGAAGTACCGGTCGTGGGTGATCGCGATCACCGCGCCCTTGTAGGACTTCAGGTGCTGCTCGAGCCAGAGCACGCTCTCGGCATCGAGGTGGTTCGTGGGCTCGTCGAGCAGGAGCAGGTCCGGCTTCTGGAGCAGCAGTTTGGCGAGCGCGACACGGCGCTTCTCCCCACCCGAGAGGGGGGCGATCGCGGCGTCGCCCGGGGGCGTGCGGAGGGCGTCCATCGCCTGCTCGAGCTGGGAGTCGAGGTCCCAGCCGTCGGCGGCGTCGATCTCCTCCTGCAGCGTGCCCATCTCGGCCAGCAGGGCGTCGAAGTCGGCGTCGGGGTCGGCCATCAGCGCGGAGATCTCGTTGAAGCGGTCGAGCTTCGCCTTGATCGCGACGCCGTCCTGGATGTTCTCCAGCACGGTCTTGCTCTCATCGAGCTCGGGCTCCTGCATGAGGATGCCGACGCTGTAGCCGGAGGCGAGGTTCGCCTCGCCGTTGGACGGGTGGTCGAGCCCCGCCATGATCTTGAGGATCGTCGACTTACCGGCCCCGTTCGGGCCCACCATGCCGATCTTCGCGCCGGGGAGGAACGCCATCGTGACGTCGTCGAGAATGAGCTTCTCGCCGACCGCCTTGCGGGCACGGACCATCTGGTAGATGTACTCAGCCATATCCGGTCCAGTCTAGCCGGGACTCGGGCCGTGCACGGGCGCCGCCGACCTCACCAGTCGATCGGGCGCGTCACCCCGATCAGGCACTGATCGTTCGGCAGCCCCGGGAGCACCACCGTGACGGGGGTGCCGATCGCCGGCCCGACCTGCCCGATCAGGCACTCCTCGCCCCACCGGACGGAGAACTCGATGCTCTCCGCCGGGTCGCCGACCGTGGTCAGGTCGGGGGTGAGCTGCATGGCGGCCCTGTCGAAACCGGCAGCGGCCAGGGCGTCGACGTAGGCGCGGCCCGCGACCTGCTCGGGCCCGTTCCACACCCCTGTGACGACCTCGGTGAAGAACGGGAGGTTGTCCTCCGCCGTCCCCTCCGGGATCAGCGTCGGCGCCGCCGGGGTGGGCGTCGCGGACGCGCTCGGCGCGGCGGTGCTGGGCGGGACGACCGGCTCCGGTGCCGAGCAGCCCGCCAGCACCGCGCCGACGACGAGCAGGGACGCGAGGAGGACGGCGCATCGTCCGGTGCGGGTCGAAGTCACCCGGTCAGTCTAGGCATCAGAACGGCGTCTCCCCGCTGGCGACGAGCTCGCGCGGGGCACCCGGCGCGCCCCACGTCTGCACCTCCTCGGCGCCGGCCGGGGGCTCTGCACCGGCGGCGTTCGGCGTGTCCCCGGCCCCTGCCGCGGAGGGCGACTCCGCGCGCTGGAAGACGCTGACCCCCCACAGCAGGTCGTGTCCGAGCGCCTCCGCGTCGATCTCCGCGCTGACCCCCTTCTTCGCGTCCGTCTCCCACTCCCGCAGCCGCAGCCGCCCGGTGACCACCACGCGGTCCGCCTTGTGCAATGACCGGTACACGTTCTCGCCCAGCGCCCGGAATGCACTGACGGTGAACCAGTTGGTGTGACCATCGACCCAGGTCGATCTCTCGCGGTCGAATCGGCGTTGGGTGACCGCCATCCGGAAGCTGGTGACCGCGCCCCCGGAGGGGAGGTCCCGCCGCTCGGGGACGCTGGCCACGTTGCCGACCACGGTGATGCTCTCGTTCATGTCGCGATGCCTTTCTCCGGGGACCGTCCCCGGGTGTGCTGCGGCGCCCGAGTGCCCGTCGGGCGCCGCAGCTGGTTCCACTGTGGGCGCGTGGGGAGGGCGGGATGCGACGAATGGCGATGCGGTGCACGAAGCGGGGGCGGAAGGACGCTGGGGAGGAGGTGCGCGGCGCGCACCCCGCCGTGTCGGAGGTCGGCCGTACCGTCGGGGGACACGTCCGAGGGGAGCACGCATGACCGACCAGATCCTGACCGCCGCGCCGGTCCGCCGGCCCGGCATCGACGCAGTGGTGCCGCTCGGCCTCTCGCGGTGGCGGATCCTCACGCCCGGCGGCGCGGTCGCGGGTCTCGTCGAGGAGCAGTCCACGGACCAGGGGCTGCGCTACCGGGCGCTCCGCTACCGCTGGAGCGCCCGGTGTTTCCAGGACGTCGGCGGGTTCTGGAGCTTCGCCGACGCCGTCGCGACGCTGCGCAACGGCTGAGTCAGACGACCGCGTCCATCCGCTCCAGCATGACGGGCGCGGAGCCGGCCCTGACCTCCGGCCACACCGAGGCGAGGATGTCGATCGCCTGCTCCAGCCGGTCGGGGGCGGCGGTGAAGGGGATCCGCAACTGACGCTCGTACCCGCCGTCGACCGAGAACCGGGGCCCCGCGGACAGGAGCAGCCCACGGCTGCGGGCTGCCATGACGAGAGCCCCGCTCAGGGGCGCGTCCAGGTCCACCCACAGGGCGACGCCGCCGTCCACCCGGGGAACGGCCCACTCCGGAAGCGCCTCTCCGAGGGCGCGTACCGCGCTGTCCCGTCCGGCACGGAGCAGGTGCGCGCGCTGGGCGATGATCTCGGGGAAGCGGGGCAGCAGCATGCGCGCCACGAGCTGCTCCCATTCCGGGGTGCCGAGCTCGATCGCGAATCGCGCCGCGACGACCCTCCGGATCAGATCGGGGGTGGCACGGATCCAGCCGACCCGCAGCCCGCCCCACACCGTCTTGCCGAAGGATCCCACCCGCACCACCGAGACGCCGCTGCCGGCCGGCGCGAACGGACGGGGCGCGACGGCACGGTCGATGTCGAGGTCGGCCGTGGTCTCGTCGACGACGACGAGCGTCCCCGCCCGCTCTGCGGCGCGTTCGATGACCTCCCGTTCCTCCTCCGACATCGATCGCCCGGTCGGGTTCTGGAAGTCGGGCATGAGGTACGCGAGGGTCGGGACGGCGCGGTCGAACGCCTGTTCCGCGCGGTCGAGGTCCCACCCGTGCGCCGTCGTCACGGGTACGCTGACGAGCCGTGCGCCCGCGGCGCGGAAGCAGTCCGCCGCGTGGGGGTAGGTGGGCGTCTCCATGAGCACCCGGTCCCCTCGGCTCACGAGGGTGGACGCGAGCAGGTGCAGCGCGCTCTGCGCACCGTTGGTGACGAGGATCTCCCCCGGATCCGTCGGCAGGCCCGCCCGGGTGTACCGGTCGGCGATCCCGCGGCGGAGATCCTCGTTGCCGACGACGTCGAAGCCCGGTCGGCCGAGGATCCCGGTGGCCGCCTGAGCCGCCTCCGCCAGCACACCGGCGAGCCCGGGCCACGCTGCGGGGCTGGCCTGCTGCAGGTCGATCGCCCCCGGGTCCGACACCGCGGTCCGTGCGCTCGAGGGCCGCCCCAACGGCTCGGTCACGCTGCCGGATCCCCGCACGCTGCGGATGTGGCCGCTCTCGCGCAGGCTCCGGTACGCGGCGGCGATCGTGGTGCGGCTCACCCCGAGGGCGGCGGCCAGCTCCCGCTCCGCCGGCAGGGCGGTGCGCGGGGCGATCCGGGTGTCCAGCACGAGCAGGCGGATACCGTCCGCCAGCGCCTCGTAGGCAGGTTCGCTGGTGCGCCATCCGCCGAGGAGGACCGTGAGGGCGCGGGCGGAGATCCGGGAGTCCATGGGGCCAGCGTAAACGAATTGGCCTCTTGGTCGGAGTCCAATTCTGCGCTGGAATGAACCCATGACCCGCCGCGTGATCCACCTGCTCCTCGGACTGGCGCTCTACGGCGCCGGCTGCGCGTTCACGGTCGGAGCGGGACTCGGCGTCGACCCGTGGACGGTGCTCGCCGAGGGGATCTCGCTGCATAGCGGGATCGGCGTGGGGTGGGTCGTGAACATCCTGGGCCTCGGCGTCATGCTGCTGTGGTTGCCGCTGCGCCAGCGACCCGGGATCGGGACCGTCGCGAACATCCTGCTCGTCGGCACGAGCATGCAGCTGGTGCTGATGGTCCTGCCGCCGGTGACCGGGCTCCTCCCCCGGTTCCTCCTGCTCGGTGCGGGGATCCTCGCCGTGGCGGTCGCGAGCGGCCTGTACCTCGGCGCCGGCTTCGGCGCGGGACCGCGCGACGGCCTCATGACCGGCATCCGTGCACGCTTCGGCTGGCCCATCTGGCTCGCACGCGGCAGCGTGGAGATCACCGTGCTGGCGATCGGGTGGGCGCTGGGCGGGACGGTGGGGATCGGCACCCTCGCCTTCGCGCTGTCGATCGGGCCACTCGTGCACCTCATGATGCCGATCCTGGCCATCCGTCCGCGCCCGGTCGGGGACCGCGCCCCGGAGGGCCGGCCGCACCTTCGTCACCGATCAGATCATCGTGGATCACGTCCACACGATCGGCTGCATGACCACCGGTAGCGTGGGCGCGCTGCGGGGCGGGGCCATCGCCACGCGCGTGCATCTCCTGGAGTGAACCCGGATCACGGCAGACGGGCCCCACGCGGCCTGCGGGGAGAATGGATTCATGTCCGTCCACCGTGCCGCCCTCGCCGCCTTCGCCCTCGACGCCTTCCTGGTCACCGTCTTCGCCGCCATCGGCCGCGCCACCCATGAGGGCGACCCGTTCGGACCGAGCGGATCCGGGCTCGCGCACACCGCGTGGCCGTTCCTCATCTCCCTCGTCGCAGCATGGCTGATCGTCGTGGCGTGGCGACGCCCGGCCGCCCTCGTGCGCACGGGCGTGCCGGTGTGGGCGATCACGGTCACGGGAGGGATGCTTCTGCGCGCCGTGTCCGGGCAGGGCACCGCGGTCGCCTTCATCATCGTGGCGACCGTGACCCTCCTGGCCTTTCTCGTCGGGTGGCGCACCATCGCGGCCGGGATCGGGGCGGTGCGAAGCCGGCGAGCCCCGGCTCGATCGCGTTGAGCCCGACCGCATCCGCCCGACGCGAGGCGAGGAGGCGCTCGTCCGCACCCGCGATCTCCTGGCCGACGATGGGCACGGGTGGCCGGCGTCAGTGCTGACGGAACTCCGGCCAGTCCGCCCCCGGCGTGAGGTGCGAGTGCAGGGCACCCTTCGCGCTGTCCATCGTGGGATAGCGCCCGAGGGACTCCGCGGCGTCCGCGATCGTCACCACGTACTCCCCCGCCTCCTTGCGGATCGTGCCCACGACGCCGGACTGGCCGTACGCGACCCACAGACCTTCGGATGTGCTCATCATCGAACTCCTCTCCTCGCACCGACGGTAGCCTGCCCGCCGGGGAACCGCACCAGGGTGTCCGCGATAACCTAGAGCGCGCTACCCCCCGTAGCTCAGTGGATAGAGCAGGAGCCTTCTAATCTCTTGGTCGGGTGTTCGAATCACCCCGGGGGGGCAGGCCGCCTCCGGCTCACCGTCGGGGGCCCGGAGGAGGATGACGATATGAGTGGAACCGACGGCGATCGCCTGGTCTGGATCGATTGCGAGATGACCGGGCTCGACCTCGACGTCGACCAACTCGTGGAGATCGCGGTCGTGGTGACCGACTTCGAACTGAACCCGCTCGACGACGGGTTCCAGCTCGTCATCAAGCCCGACGCCTCCGCGCTGGAGAACATGGGCGAGTTCGTCACCGAGATGCACCGCACCTCGGGGCTCCTCGAGGAGATCCCGGCCGGTGTCAGCGTCGCCGAGGCGGAGTTCCAGGCCCTCGAGTACATCCAGCGTTTCGTGCCCATCGAGGGCAAGGCGCCGCTCGCCGGTAACACGATCGGCACCGACCGTGCATTCCTGGCGCGCTACATGCCGCGGCTGGACCGGTGGCTGCACTACCGCAACGTCGATGTCTCGAGCATCAAGGAGCTCTCCCGGCGCTGGTACCCCCGGGTCTACTTCAACGCGCCGGCGAAGGACGGCGGACACCGGGCCCTCGCGGACATCCGCGAGTCCATCCGCGAGCTCGCCTACTACCGCGAAGCGGTCTTCGTCGAGGCCCCCGGACCCTCGAGCGACGACGCCCGCGCGGTCGCCGCATCCGTCGTGTCCAAATTCGCTCCAGAGATGTGACAGAATTGTCTGGTTGCCCGCTCCAGCGGGAGACTTGGTGGGTATAGCTCAGTTGGTAGAGCACCTGGTTGTGGTCCAGGGGGTCGCGGGTTCAAGTCCCGTTACTCACCCCAAGGAAGGGCGCGTGCACCCGTGCAGCGCGACCCGATGATGTTGAACATGGATCATGAGGCTTTCGAGCAGCTCGTCGTCGACGAGCTGGACCGACTGCCCGATGACATGGTCGATGGGTTGGAGAACGTCGTGTTCGTGGTCGAGGATCGTCACGAGCAGGATGACCTGCTCGGACTCTACGACGGCTGGGCGCTGACCGAACGCGAGCGCTACGGAATGGGCGAGCTCCCCGACCGGATCATCGTCTACCGCGAGGCGCACCTGCGTGCCTGCGCCGATGAGGCGGAGCTGCGCGACGAGGTGCACACGACCCTCGTCCACGAGATCGCCCACTTCTACGGCATCGACGATGACCGGCTGCACGAACTGGGATGGGCATGACCGCGCCGCTCGCCACGCCCGACATCGCCGAGGACACGGATCTCGGCGCCCGGACGCTGGACCCGGACTGGCAGACGGTCGTCTGGAACGACCCGGTGAATCTGATGAGCTACGTGGTCCACGTCTTCCGGACCTACTTCGGGTACTCCGAGGCCGAGGCCACCCGGCTCATGCTCGGCGTCCACCACGACGGCCACGCCGTCGTCTCGGAGGGGATGCGGGAGCAGATGGAACTGCACGCACAGGCCATGCACGACTACGGCCTGTGGGCTACGGTGCGGAAGGCGCCGCGCGCATGAGTGCCGCCTCCGAGGACGTCCTGCTCGAACTGTCCCGGCTGGAAGCCGTTCACCTGCGCGGACTCGTCAACCAGTTCGTGGACCTCTTGACCGGTTCGCCGGATGCCGCCACGGACCCCGCGATCTCGCGACTGGTCCCCAGCGCCTATCCCGACGACGAGTCGGCCGCCGCGCAGTTCCGCTCCGCCACTCAACCCGAGCTCCTCCGTCGTCGTACCCACGAAGCGGCCGCCGTCCTCGCAGACCTGGCCATCGCCGGTGACGTCACGGATCCGCAGTCGCTGTCCGAGAGCGCCGCGCGCACCGAGTTCACCCTCACCCTGGACCGAGGCAGGGCCGCATCCTGGATGCGGACGCTGGCGGCGGTGCGCCTGGTACTCGCCTCGCGGCTCGGGATCACGAGCGAGGAAGACCACGATCCGGACGACCCGCGGTTCGGCGTCTACGAGTGGCTGGGCTACCGCCTGGACCAGCTCACCCGCGCGGCATCCGCCGCCGCGTGAGGCGCTAGCGGAGCGATACCACCGCAGACGCCCACCGCAGCGGGTCATGCGCGGCGAGGTGCTCCTCCTCCTGGCGGGCCCATCTCTCCCAATGCGGCTCGAACGTGGCACCGTCGCGGGCGAGGGCCCGCATGCGACGCTGATCCGCATCCGCGTCCATCCAGATGCACACGTCGCCCAATACAGCGCTGCGGGCGGTCAGGACGCCGGAGCCCTCGACGAGGAGCGGGCGGTCCGGCTGGACGGCGTGCTCCTCGGCGTACGCCTCCGTGTCCCAGTCCCATCGCCGCCACCGGCCCACGCGCCCCTCCGCATGCGGCGTCAGGACGTCCTCCAGCGCGCGATCGCTTCCCGCGAACAGGCCGTCCCACCCCGGGTACAGGTCGTCCAGGGCGACGATCTGGAACTCCGGATGACGACGCACGAGCTCCGTTGCGAGGGTCGTCTTGCCGGACCCGGAGCGTCCGTCCACGAGGATGCGCGGCGCCGCACGCACGGCGAGGGCCGAGGCCGCGATGGATGCGGCCGCGGCGGTCGCGGTCAACGGCGGGACGACGTCACTTCTTGAGCGCGCGGATGACACGGCTGAGCGCACGTCCGGCGACCCACACGAACGGGATCGCCACCGCGAGGAAGGAAACCACGTTCGGCTCGAAGCGCAGATCGTCGCCCTTGCGGATGTATGCCCCGAGCGGCACGGCGTACGCCCCGCCCCCGCCGCCGGAGTTGCCGGAGTCGTCCCCACCGCCGCCGAAGCCGTTCCAGGACAGCGCCACCGGGATCATCCGGACGCCGTCGACATCCTGCTGTTCACCATAGACGGCGTTCACACCGAGGGTGGCCGCCTGCTTGCCGAGATCGAGTACGAAGTTGGACATGACTCCACGCTAGTGCGGCGAACCGGCTGCGCACAGCGCTTGACCTCGTGCCGCACGCATGCCCGGGAGTGCGCGGCCGGGATGCGCGTCACGCTCCGTCCGCGTCGGTGCGCGGGGGACGCGGATGGGACGGCAAGGATGAGCCGGCGCGCGGCCCGCCGAGCAGCGCCGCCCGGGTGACCACGCCCCGGCCGAAGCGTGAGGAGGCATCGTCCATCGCCTCCTCGACCCGGCGCCACTCCGCGTCGTCGTCCCAGAGCAGGGCGGAGGCCGCCGCGGGGCGCAGGTTCTCGGCGCGCACGCCGATGAGGCGGATGGGCATCGGACGATCGAGGGTGCCGAACAGGGTCCGCGCGGCATCCCCGATCCGCTGCCCCACGGCCGTCGGCTCGGTGAGGGTGACCGACCGCGTGAGCGTCCGGAAGTCCGCGAAGCGGACCTTGATCGAGACGGTCGCCGCCTCGGCACCGTGCGCCCGGAGCCGCGCGCCCACCCGGTCGGCGAGCCGGCGCAGCTCCGCCCCGAGCACGGCGTCGTCGTCCACGTCGTCCTCGAAGGTCTCCTCATGGCCGATGCTCTTCTCGACCCGTTCGACCTCGACCTCGCGGACATCCTCACCGCGGGCGAGGTGCCAGACCCGCGCCCCCATCGAGGCGCCCAGGGCACGCTCCAGCACCGGACGGGGCGTTGCCACCACATCCCCGATCGTCCGGATGCCGCGGGATTCCAGCGCCTCGGCGGACTTCGGCCCGACACCCCAGAGCGCGCGCACGGAGCGCGGGACGAGGAACTCCATCGTGCGGTGCTCCGGGATGATCAGGAGACCGTCCGGCTTGCTGAGGGTCGAAGCCATCTTCGCGACGTGCTTCGTGGCCGCCGCGCCGATGCTGCAGGTGAGCCCGGTGCGCTCCTTGACCCGGGCGCGCAGCATCCGGGCGATGGTCCCCGGCGGGCCCCACAGGCGCCGGGCGCCGCGGACGTCCAGGAAGGCCTCGTCGATCGAGAGCGGCTCGACCAGCGGGGTGATCTCGTGGAAGATCTCCATCACCTGGCGGGACATTTCCACGTAGCGGTCGAAGTGCGGGCGTACGACGATCGCGGTGGGGCACAGCCGCAGTGCCTGGGACACCGGCATGGCGGAGCGCACGCCGTAGCGCCGCGCCTCGTAGGAGGCGCTGGAGACGACGCTGCGTCCCTCCGGGGCGCCGACGATGATCGCCTTCCCGGCCAGCGAGGGATCGTCGAGCACCTCCACCGCCGCGTAGAACGCGTCCATGTCGACGTGGAGGATGCCCGCGCCGGTGTCGTCGGCGTCGGCGGGCGACACCATCCGCCCGCTTCCGTCGCCTCGTCCCACGTTCCGATTCTCCTCCGCGCCGCCGACATCCGGCCCATGAGACGGAAGAACACCCGCGGTCAGCGCAACGGGGTCACGCGTTCGCGCGCTCGAGGATCAGCTCCCGGACGCGAGCGGCATCCGCCTGGCCCTTCATCGCCTTCATCACCGCGCCGATGACCGCCCCAGCGGCCTGCACCTTGCCGTCGCGGATCTTCGCCATCACGTCGGGCTGCGAGGCCAGCGCCTCGTCGATCGCCGCGATCAGCGCACCGTCGTCGGAGACGACGGCGAGGCCGCGTGCGTCGACGACCTCCTGCGGGGTCCCCTCCCCCGCGATGACGCCCTCCAGTACCTGACGGGCCAGCTTGTCGGTCAGGGTCCCCGCGTCGACGAGTCCCTGCAGGGCGGCGACGTCGGCCGGGCTGACCAGGTCGGTCGCCTCCCGGTCCTGGGCGTTCGCGATGCGGGTGATCTCACCCGTCCACCACTTGCGTGCGGCGGCGGGCGCGGCGCCCGCGGCGATCGTCGCCTCGACCTCGGCCAGCAGTCCGCCGTTCGCGACGTCCTGGAACTCCAGATCCGTGAAGCCCCACTCGCCCTTCAGCCGGCGCCGGCGCGCAGCCGGCGGCTCGGGCAGCTCGGCACGCAGTTGCTCGATGAGCTCCGGTGCCGGCACGACGGGCAGCAGGTCCGGCTCCGGGAAGTAGCGGTAGTCGTCGGCATCCGACTTCGGGCGTCCCGGCGAAGTCCGCCCGGTGTCCTCGTGCCAGTGCCGGGTCTCCTGGATGATCGTGCCGCCTTCGGCGAGGATGGCGGCCTGCCGCTGGATCTCGTACCGCACCGCGCGCTCGACCGAGCGCATGGAGTTCACGTTCTTCGTCTCGGTGCGCGTCCCGAGCTTCTCCTGACCGCGGGGGCGCAGCGACACGTTGGCGTCGCAGCGCAGGTTGCCGCGCTCGAGCCTGGCCTCGGAGATCCCGAGCGACAGCACGATGTCGCGGATGGTCTGCACGTACGCCTTCGCGATCTCCGGTGCACGGTGCTCCGCGCCGAAGATGGGCTTGGTGACGATCTCGACGAGCGGGACACCCGCGCGGTTGTAGTCCACGAGGGAGTACTCCGCGCCCTGGATGCGGCCGGTCGCGCCCCCCATGTGGGTCAGCTTGCCGGCGTCCTCCTCCATGTGGGCGCGCTCGATCGGGACATCCACGAGGGTCCCGTCGGCGAGCTCCACCTGGACCTGCCCCTCGAAGGCGATCGGCTCGTCGTACTGCGAGATCTGGTAGTTCTTGCCGAGGTCCGGGTAGAAGTAGTTCTTGCGCGCGAACCGGCTGGACGGGGCGATCGAGCAGCCGAGCGCCAGGCCGAGGCTGATCGAGAACCGCACGGCCTGCTCGTTGACGACCGGCAGCGCACCGGGAAGCCCCATGTCGACCGGGCGCACGAGCGTGTTCGGCGCCGCGCCGTGGTTCGCCGAGTCGGCGGGGTTCGGCGCGGAGGAGAACATCTTCGTCTTGGTGTTGAGTTCGACGTGCACCTCGAAGCCGAGGACGGGCTCGAACAGCTCGAGCGCCTTGTCGAAGTCCATGATCTTGTCCTTGGCCATCAGAGCGCCCCTCCCAGTGCCGGGGCACGGTCCAGCAGCGGACCACCCCATGAATCCTCCAGCAACGCCTCGAGCGCCGCGCCCACCCGGTAGAGGCGAGCGTCCTCGCGGACCGGTGCCAGGAACTGGATGCCGACCGGGAGACCGTCCTCGGCGGCGAGTCCCGAGGGGATCGAGATCCCCGGCACGCCGGCGAGGTTCGCCGGGATCGTGGTGACGTCGTTGAGGTACATCTGCAGCGGGTCGTCGATCTTCTCGCCCAGGCGGAAGGCCGTCGTCGGCGCGGACGGGGTCGCGATGACGTCGACCTGCCCGAAGGCGGTGTCGAAGTCGCGCTGGATGAGCGTGCGCACCTTCTGCGCCGAGCCGTAGTAGGCGTCGTAGTAGCCGGCCGACAGGGCGTAGGTGCCCAGGATGATGCGGCGCTTGACCTCGTCGCCGAATCCCGCGTCGCGGGTCGCGGCCATGACGTCCTCGACCGTGCCACCGGGCACGTTCACCCGCATCCCGAATCGCACGGAGTCGAACTTCGCGAGATTGCTCGAGGCTTCGGCGGGCAGGATCAGGTAGTACGCGGCGACGCCGTACTCGAAGTGCGGCGCGCTGATCTCGACGATCTCCGCCCCCTGCGCGGCCATGAGGTCCAGGGAGGCGCGGAACGACTCCGACACCCCCTTCTGGAAGCCACTGTCGGGGAGCTCCGTGATGACGCCCACGCGGAGGCCCTTGAGCACGTCGCCCCGGGCTCCTTCACGCGCAGCGGCCGCGAACGAGGGCCAGGTCTGGTCGAGGGAGGTGGAGTCGTGCGGGTCGTGTCCGCCGATCACGTCGTGCAGCAGCCCCGCATCCAGCACGGAGCGGGTGACGGGTCCGACCTGGTCGAGGGACGAGGCCAGGGCGATCGCACCGTAACGGCTGACGCCGCCGTAGGTCGGCTTGATGCCGACGGTTCCGGTGACGTGTGCCGGCTGGCGGATGGAGCCGCCGGTGTCGGACCCGAGGGCGAGGGGCGCTTCGAAGGCCGCGACGGCCGCCGCGGATCCGCCGCCGGAGCCGCCGGGGATGCGGTCGAGGTCCCACGGGTTGCGGGTGGGACCGTACGCGGAGTGCTCGGTCGACGAGCCCATCGCGAACTCGTCCATGTTCGTCTTCCCGAGTGGCACGAGACCGGCTGCACGGGAGCGGGCGACCACCGTGGCGTCGTACGGCGACATGTACCCCTCGAGGATGCGGGATCCACTCGTGGAGGGCATGTCGGTCGTGACGAGCACGTCCTTGATGGCGAGCGGCACGCCGGCCACCGGGCCGAGGTCCTCACCGGCGGCCCGGCGACGGTCGATGTCCGCGGCCACCTCGAGTGCGTGGTCACTGACGTGCAGGAAGGCGTGCACGTCGCCGTCCACGGCCGCGATGCGGTCCAGGTGAGCCTGCGTGGCCTCCACGCTGGACACCTCGCGGGCGGCCAGTCGGTCAGCGAGGTCCGCGGCGCTGAGGCGGGTCAGGTCGGTCACTGTTCTTCTCCCAGGATGGCGGTCACGCGGAAGCGGCCGTCGGCGGCGTCCGGTGCGTTCTGCAGCACCTCGTCGAGGGTGAGGGGGACCCCCACCTCGTCCGGGCGGTACACGTTCTGCAGGGGAACGGGATGGCTCGTCGCCGGGACGTCCGGGGTCGCGACCTCGGAGACCTTCGCGATGTTGTCGACGATGACGTCGAGCTGACTGGTGAGTCGTCCGACCTCCTCGTCGCTCAGCTGGATACGGGCGAGCACACCGAGGTGGCGCACGAGATCTGGGGTGATTTCCGACACCCCACAAGTCTAGGCGTTCCGCTCGCGACCCCCTTCCGCGCAGGGCCGGGCCGCCGCGGGGGTTCCCCCTATGCTGTGCGGGTGATGACGTTCGATCCCCCTCGCCCCTGGGTACGCAGCTACGCCGATGGTGTACCGGAGGACCTGGGACCCGTCACCGGATGCCTGGGCGATCTCGTCGAGGCATCCGCACGGGACTACCCCGATGCCGCCGCGCTCCAGTTCTTCGGCCGCGTGACGACGTACCGCGAGCTGGACGCGCAGATCGCACGCGCGGCGGCCGGTCTGCGCGACCTCGGCGTGCGCCCCGGCGACCCGGTCGCGATCGTGCTGCCCAACTGCCCCCAGCACATCGTCGCGTTCTACGCGGTGCTCCGCCTCGGCGCGGTCGTGGTCGAGCACAATCCGCTCTACACGCCGAGGGAGCTGCGCAAGCAGTTCGAGGACCACGGCGCGAAGCACGCCATCGTCTGGAGCAAGGCGGTGCGCACGATCCAGGAGTTCCCGGCGGACCTCCGGGTGGAGGCGCTGGTGTCCATCGACGTGACCCGGGCGATGCCGCTGCGCACCCGCGCCGCGCTGCGACTGCCGATCGCGAAGGCGCGGGAATCCCGCACCGCCCTGCACGAACGGGTGTCCGGCACCGTGCCGTGGGAGACGCTGCTGCGGGCGAACCCCCTGCCCGCGGGACACCCGAAGCCGGTCGCCGACGACCTCGCGATCATCCAGTACACGAGCGGGACGACGGGCACCCCGAAGGGCGCCGCGCTCACCCATCGCAACCTGCTGGCGAACGCGGCGCAGGCCCGCGCCTGGGTCCCGTCCATCGTGCGCGGTGAGGGATGCGTGGTGTACGCCGTTCTTCCGATGTTCCACGCGTACGGCCTGACGCTGTGCCTGACGTTCGCGATGTCGATGGGGGCGCGCCTCGTGCTCTTCCCGAAGTTCGACGCCGACATGGTCCTCGCCGTGACGAGGAAGCATCCCGCCACGTTCCTGCCGCTCGTTCCGCCGATCGCGGCGCGCCTGCTGCGTGCCGCGCAGGAGAAGGGGGTGTCGCTGCGGGGCACGGAGATCGCGATCTCCGGGGCGATGGCCCTCCCCCACGACCTGGTGGTGCCCTTCGAGGAGGAGACCGGTGGATACCTCGTCGAGGGATACGGCCTGAGCGAGTGCTCCCCCGTCCTCATGGCGAACCCCGTCGCGGACAACCGGGTCGCCGGCACCGTCGGCCTGCCGCTGCCGGGCACCGAGTGCCGGGTCGTGGACCCCGACGACCCCCGGGTGGACGTCGCCGCCGGCGAACGCGGTGAACTGCTCGTGCGCGGTCCGCAGGTGTTCCGCGGGTACTACGGCAAGCCGGAGGAGACCGATGCGGTGTTCGTGGACGGCTGGTTCCGCACCGGCGACGTCGTCACGATCGATCCAGACGGGTTCGTGCGGATCGTCGACCGGATCAAGGAGCTGATCATCACGGGCGGGTTCAACGTGGCCCCCACCGAGGTGGAGATCGCGCTGCGCCAGCATCCCGACGTCGAGGATGCTGCCGTCGTCGGCCTGCCGAACGAGACCTCCGGGGAGGAGGTCGTCGCGGCCATCGTGGTCCCGCCCGGAACCGACGTCGACGTGGAGGCCGTGCGGGAGCATGCCCGCGGCATCCTCACGCCGTACAAGGTGCCGCGACGGATCTTCGTGGTGGACGAGCTGCCGACCTCCATGATCGGCAAGGTCCTGCGCCGTCAGGTGCGGGAACGGCTGCTCACCCTGACCTCGGGCGGCTGACCGCCCGGCCCCATCCTCACCCCGCCGAGCCACCCCTCCCCCGCCGAGCCGCCCCTTTCGCACGCGTGGGCTCAGGGGCGGTTCGGAATCAAAGGGGTGGCTCGGTGGCTACCGGCGCGTCGAGGGCGGCGGGTCCCTGCTCGACCAGGATGCGGAACTGGGCGGCGTCGATGATCCGTACCCCGAGGTCCTCGGCCTTGGCGAGCTTTGAGCCCGCGCCCGGACCGGCGGCGACGAAGTCGGTCTTCTTCGAGACGCTGGACGCCGCCTTCCCCCCGGCGGCGATGATCGCCTCCTGGGCGCCCTCCCGCGAGTATCCCTCGAGCGATCCGGTCGCGACGACCGTGATCCCCTCGAGGACCCCGCCGCCGGCGGATGCCGCGCCAGGGCCGGGATGACCGGGCGTCGCCCATCGCACTCCGGCCTCGCTCCAGCGCTCCACGATGTCGCGATGCCAATCCACCTCGAACCAGTCGAGCACCGCGTCCGCGATGATGCCGCCCACACCCTCGACGGCGGCGAGCTCCTCGCGGGAGGCGGCACGTATCGCATCGAGCGAGCCGAACCACTGGGCGAGCGCCCGAGCGGCGACGGGACCGACGTGCCGGATGTTCAGCGCGACGAGGAGCCGCCACAGGTCCTTCGTCTTGGCCTTCTCGAGCTCCTCCAGGAGTTTCCGCGCCTGCTCGGACGGCTGCGGGCCGGTCAGCCCGGCGCGCTTCTCCTCCGCGGAGGGATTGCGCCGGAACGGGCTGCGCTTCTTCACGACCCCCGCATCGTTCTCCTTCGGGAGCCCGGTCTCGGCGTCCCGCACGACCACCTCGATCGGGACGATCTGCTCCAGGGTGAGATCGAACAGGCCCGCCTCCGTGTCGAGGGGCGGCTCGGCGGGCACATCCGGCTGGGTGAGGGCCGCGGCGGTCACCTCACCGAGCGCTTCGATGTCCAGCGCACCGCGCGAGCCGATGTGTTCCACGCGACCGCGCACCTGGGCGGGGCACGACCGCGCGTTCGGGCAGCGCAGATCGATGTCGCCCTCCTTCGCCGGGGCGAGGGGCGTGCCGCACTCGGGACACTCCGCCGGCATGACGAAGGCCCGCTCCGTGCCGTCCCTGAGCTCGGCGACCGGACCCAGCACCTCCGGGATCACGTCGCCCGCTTTGCGCAGGACGACGGTGTCGCCGATGAGGACGCCCTTGGCCTTGACGACGTCCTGGTTGTGCAGGGTGGCCTGCCGCACCACGGAACCTGCGACCCGGACGGGCTCCATCACCGCGAAGGGCGTGGCCCGACCGGTCCGTCCCACCGAGACGACGATGTCGAGCAGGCGGGTGTTCACCTGCTCCGGCGGGTACTTGTACGCGATCGCCCACCGGGGTGCACGGCTCGTCGCGCCGAGTTCGTCGTGCAGGGAGAGCTCGTCGACCTTCACGACGATGCCGTCCAGCTCGTGCTCCACGTCATGCCGGTGCTCGCCGTAGTACGCGACGAACCCGAGCACCCCGTCGATGTCGTCGTTCACCCGGTTGTGGGTGCTCACCGGGAGGCCCCATCCCTCGAGCAGCGCGTAGACCTCGCTCTGGGCCGAGACCGGCGGATCGGGCCAGGCACCGATGCCGTGGACGTACAGGCGCAGTGCTCCGATCCGCTCCAGTGCCGCTTCGCGCTCGAGCCCGGTCTTCTTGTCGAGCTGCTGCCGGAGTCCCCCGCTGGCGGCGTTGCGCGGGTTGGCGAACGCCGGGAACCGGCGTTGCGCCGCGGCCCGCGCCTTCTCCTCGTCGAACTCCGCCGCCCCCGCCTTGCGGGTCGCCCACCGCTCACGGGCCTCCGCGACGGCACGTTCCCGCAGCTCGGCCTGCAACGCGTTCAGCCGCTCGAAGGCGGCGACCGGGATGAACACCTCTCCGCGGACCTCGACGAGCGCCGGATGGCCCGTGCCGCTCAGCCGCTCGGGGATGTCCCCCAGGCGCAGGGCGTTCTCGGTCACGATCTCCCCCACCCGGCCGTCGCCGCGGGTCGCGGCCGAGGTGAGGACGCCGTTCTCGTAGCGCAGACTGATCGCGAGCCCGTCGATCTTCAGTTCCGTGAGCCACCTCACCCGACGTCCGGCGGAGTTCTCCGCCTTCACGCACCATTCGCGCAGCTCCTCCGGGGAGAAGACGTTGTCGAGGCTGAGCATCCGCTCGGCGTGCTCGATCGTCGCGAGATCGGACGTCTGCGCCGCCCCGACGGACTGCGTCGGCGAGTCCTGACCCTGCAGCTCGGGGAAAGCGCGTTCGATCTGCTCGAGCCGCCGCATCCATCCGTCGTAGGTCGCGTCGTCGACGATCTCGGCGTCCGCGCCGTAGTAGGCGTCGCGGGCGCCGAGGATCCGCTCGGTGAGCTCCTGCCCCTCGGCGCGTGCCGCCTCGAGGGTCAGGGCGAGGTCGATCGAGTCGTCGGAATCCGTCACCCCTCCAGTTTAGGGAGGGGGTCCCGCACCGCTGCCGGGATCGCGCTCAGGCGGCGGGGACGGCGGAGACGGTGCGATCGATCGTGAACTGGCCCAGCACCCGCGTGCCGACGTAGAGCACGGCGGTCTGTCCCGGGGCGACGCCCTCGAACGGCACCTCCGGGCGAACCGTCAGCGCACCGTCCTGCCAGGTCGCCCATGCCGGGACCGGGTCCGCGTGCGCTCGGATCTGCACGTCGCATGCGAACGCGGACTCCTGCGGGGCGCGCCCCGCCCAGGAGTGCCGGTGCCCGGAGATCTCGGCGGTGGCGAGCGCCTCGCGGGGACCGACGACGACGGTGTTCGAGACGGGCCGGACCTCCAGGACGAACCTCGGCTTCCCGTCGGGTGCGGGCACTCCGAGCGACAGGCCGCGGCGCTGGCCGACCGTGTAGCCGTGGGCGCCCTCGTGCTGCCCCACGACCGCGCCGGAACGGTCGACGATGTCGCCCTCGGCGATGCCGACCCGCTCGGCCAGCCAGCCCCGGGTGTCCCCGTCGGGGATGAAGCAGATGTCGTGACTGTCCGGCTTCTGAGCGACCGTCAGGCCCCGTTCGGCGGCCTCGGCCCTGACCAGCGCCTTGGACGGTGTCGATCCCAGCGGGAAATAGGTGTGGGCGAGCTGCTCCGCGGTGAGCACGCCGAGCACGTAGGACTGGTCCTTCGCCTGATCCGACGCGCGATGCAGCTCCGGGCCGTCCGGCGTCTCGACCAGGGTGGCGTAGTGCCCCGTGCACACCGCGTCGAAGCCGAGCTCCAGCGCGCGCTCGAGCAGCGCGGCGAACTTGATCTTCTCGTTGCAGCGCATGCACGGGTTGGGCGTGCGTCCGGCCCGGTACTCCGAGACGAAGTCCTCGATCACGTCGTCGCGGAAGCGCTCCGAGAAGTCCCACACGTAGAAGGGGATGCCGAGGCGGTCCGCCGCCCGCCGGGCGTCCATCGCGTCCTCGATCGTGCAGCACCCGCGACTGCCCGTCCGCAGCGTGCCCCCGGCCCGGGAGAGGGCGAGATGCACCCCGACGACCTCGTGGCCGGCCTCGACGGCGCGCGCCGCCGCCACGGCGGAATCGACGCCACCGCTCATCGCCGCAAGGATTCGCATCGTTCCAGTCTACGAGCGCGGGGAACGGGCGGCCCCGGCTGCGCGCGCCCGTTCGACGGCCCACGGGATGGCGGCGAGCGCCGCGTCCACGTCGCTTTCGGTCGTCGTCCGGCCGAGGCTGAAGCGCAGCACCGAGCGAGCGGTCTCCTCGTCGCGCCCGATCGCCTGGACCACATGGGACGGCTCCGGGACCCCCGCCTGACAGGCGGAGCCGGTGGAGACGGCGACACCGCGCTGATCGAGCAGGAACAGCAGGGTCTCTCCGCGCGCGCCGGCGAAGTGCATGTGCAGGGTTCCCGGGACCCGCCGGACGGGGTCCCCGAGGGGCTCGGCGTCCGGCACGGCGGTGAGGATCCCCGCGGCCAGCCGTTCGCGCAGACGGCCGAGCCGCACGCCCTCCGCGGCCTGGTCGGCGAGCGCCGCCTCGGCGGCCACCGCGAATGCCGCCGCACCGGCCACGTCCTGCGTCCCCGCCCGGAGTCCCCGCTGCTGTCCGCCACCGTGGATCTGCGGACGCAGGCGAGCGCCCCGGGCCACCACCACGGCCCCGACACCCACCGGTCCCCCGACCTTGTGCGCCGAGACGCTCATAGCCACCAGCCCGCCGGGCCCGGCCGCATCCGCCCGCCAGTCGGAGAACGAGAGCGGGATGTGCCCGAATGCGGCCACCGCGTCGAGGTGCAGGGCGACCTCCGCGGACGCCGCGGCCGCGGCGAGCGCGGCCGCATCGGAGATCGTGCCCAGTTCGTTGTTCGCGACCATCGCCGTCGCGAAGGCGGCTCCCGGCAGCGCGGCGGTGAAATCCGCGACCGGGATCGCCCCGGTCCGCTCCAGTCGCACGGGACGGGGCACCGCGCCCTCCCGGTCGACGAGCGCCGCCACCGAATCCAGCGTCGCGTGATGCTCGCCGTCCGGCAGCACGATATCCCGGGCACCCTGCGGGCGGGCGGACCAGAGCCCCTTCACCGCGAGGTTCACCGCTTCCGTCCCCCCGCTGGTGAAGACCACCTCGATGGGGTCGCACCCCAGGGTGGCGGCCAGGCGTTCCCGTGCCTCTTCGAGCACTCTGCGCGCCTGCTGCCCGCCCGCGTGGATGGAGGAGGCGTTGCCGACCACCTCGGCCGCGGCGATCCAGGCGTCGCGCGCCTGCGGACGCAGCGGACTCGAGGCCGCGTGATCGAGGTACACCTGCATCCCTCCACTGTCGCACGGGACTCTGGCAGCCTGCCGCGTCAAGAGTGCGGCCCGGCGGTGATTAGGGTAGTCCGCATGGTCAACCCGAAGACGACCGCCGATCCCGCGGGTCTGCTGGATCCCGCCCTGGACGACCTCGGCGTCACCCTGCACGACGGCGGGGGGACGCTGCGGGTGTGGTCGCAGGCGGCGGACAGCGTCGAACTCGTCGTCTTCGACGAGGGCGATCTCGACTGGAGCATCGCCGCCGAGCCGCTGCAGCGTCAGGCCAGGGGCGTGTGGCAGATCGACACGGAGCTGCTGCGACCCGGCACGCGGTACGCCGTGCGGGTGGCCGGATCGACCGCGGCCGGCAACATGTTCAACCCGCAGACGCTCCTCATCGAGCCCTACTCCAAGGGGCTCGTCAGTGGCGGCTTCGCGGACTGGCGGTCGGTCGCAGTGGACACGACCTTCGACTGGGGCGGGGTACGCAAGCCCCGGGTTCCGCTGGATCGGACCGTGCTCTACGAGGGGCACGTCAAGGGCATGACCAAGCGTCACCCCGGCGTCCCGGCCCACCTGCACGGGACCTATGCCGGTCTCGCACACCCGGCGATGATCGAGCACTTCCTGGATCTCGGGGTGACGACCATCGAGCTGCTGCCGATCCACGCCTTCGCTTCGGAGCCGCGCCTGCTCCAGCTCGGACTGTGCAACTACTGGGGGTACAACAGCCTCAACTTCTTCTCACCGCACGCGGAGTACGCCACCGAGGCCGCCCGCCGGGAGGGCCCGGATGCGGTCCTGCGCGAGGTCAAGGGCATGGTGAAGCTCCTCCACGAAGCCGGTCTGGAAGTGGTGCTGGACGTCGTCTACAACCACACCGCGGAGGAGGGCATCGGCGGGCCGCGCACGAGCCTGCGTGGCCTGGACAACCGGGCGTACTACCGGCAGACGGAGGACGGCGCCTACATCGACGTGACCGGCTGCGGCAACTCACTGAACACCTCCACCGATGCCGCCGCCCGCCTCGTGCTGGACTCCCTGCGCTACTGGGCGGACGAGGTGCAGGTCGACGGGTTCCGGTTCGACCTGGCCGTGACCCTCGGTCGCGACGCCGACCACACGTTCACCCCGGAGCATCCCCTGCTGCGTGCGATCATCGACGACCCCGTGCTGGCGGACGTGAAGAAGATCGCCGAGCCGTGGGACGTGGGGATGGGCGGCTGGCAGACCGGCAACATGGGGCAGGGATGGATGGAGTGGAACGACCGGTACCGGGACCGGGTCCGAAACTTCTGGCTCTCCGACATCGACTACGCCCGGCGGGCGTCCACCGCCCCGGTCGGCATCGGCGGCTTCGCCACCCGGCTCGCTGGTTCGTCCAACACCTTCAGCGCCGAGCGGGGGCCGCTCGCCGGTGTGAACTTCGTGACGGCGCACGACGGCTTCACGCTGCGGGACCTCGTCTCCTACGACGTCAAGCACAACCTCGGCAACGGCGAGCAGGGACGCGACGGCGCCGACACGAACCGCTCCTTCAACCACGGCACCGAGGGACCGACCGACGACGAGTGGATCCTGGCGACGCGACGGAAGGCGATGCGCAATCTGCTCGGCACACTGCTGCTGTCCGCGGGCGTCCCCATGCTGACCGCCGGGGACGAGTTCGGTCGCTCGCAGCGCGGCAACAACAACGCCTACTGTCATGACTCGGCGCTGACCTGGCTTCCCTGGCAGCACGCGCCCTGGCAGGAGGACCTCTACGCGCACGCGCGACGGCTGCTGCAGGTGCGGCGGGACAACCCGGCGCTGCGGCCGATTCGGTTCGCCCGCCCCGACGAGGCGATCCCCTCCGCATCGGTCATGGAGTGGTACGACGAGCACGGGGACACCATGTCCGGCGAGCGCTGGACGAACCCCGCGCACCGCACGCTGCAGTACGTCGCGGCGTCAACGCCCGAGACGGAGGCCTTCAACCGCATCCTCCTCGTCGTGCACGGCAACGAGTCGCCGATCGACGTGACGCTGCCCGACGTGCCCGGTGTCACCCGGTACGTATCGCTCTGGACGAGCGCCGAGGAGGTGCCCTCCGAGCCCGGATCCGTGCACGTCCCGGGTGGGATCGTGCCGATGGCCGCGACATCCATGCATCTTTTCCGCGCGGAGTGAAGCCCGCGGTGTCGCCTGTCGTCCCGGGCGGCTGAACGATAGGTTCGGAACGTGGCCCTCCAGACCCGTTCCCCGAAGAACCCGCCCGCCTGGCGCAGCGCGTCCGCCCTCCCCATCCGTCCCGCAGCCGACATCGGCGCGGCCGGTGACACGGTGACCGGACGCATCCCGCTCGCGGACCCGCGGCCCGCCGCCCTCGACCCGGCGTTCTCGCCCTCTGCCTTCGCCGGCGAGGTCGTGCCGTTCCGGGTGACGGCGTTCCGGGAGGGACACGACCTCATCGGCGTCCGCCTCCGGCTCACGGCTCCGGACGGCGGGGAGTCCCTCCACGCACTGCGGCCGATCGGCAACGGTCTGGACCACTGGAGCGCGGAGGTCGCCCTCCTCGTCCAGGGCACGTGGTCGTTCCGATTCGAGGCGTACGGCGACGATTTCGCGACCTGGCAGCATGCAGCGGCCCTGAAGATCGCCGCGGGGGTGGATGTCGCCCTCATGCGCGAGACGGGCGCACTGCTGTTCGACCGGGCGCAGGCGGAGGCGGACCGCCCCGCCTCCGAGCGCCGAGTGCTGCAGGAGCGTGCGCGGGATCTGCGCGACCCGGATCTCGACGCCGCTGCGGCGCTCGCGATCGTCGGCGACGAGATGCTCACCGGGTTCTTCCGCGCCCGGCCGCTCACGTCGCTGCTCACCGTCGGACGGACGACCGACCTCCTGGTCGAGCGCGAGCGCGCCGGCGTCGGCGCCTGGTACGAATTCTTCCCGCGTTCCGAGGGAGCGAGCGTCCGCGAGGACGGGACCATCGCGAGCGGGACGTTCCGTACGGCGATGGCGCGGCTCCCCCAGGTGGCCGACATGGGCTTCGACGTCCTGTACCTGCCCCCGATCCACCCCATCGGCCGAACCAACCGCAAGGGGCCCAACAACACGCTCGAAGCCGGTCCCGCCGACCCCGGCTCCCCGTGGGCGATCGGCGGCCCCGACGGCGGGCACGACGCCGTGCACCCCGATCTCGGCACGCTCGCCGACTTCCGCGCGTTCGTCGCCGAGGCCGGACGGCTGGGGCTCGAGGTCGCCCTCGACCTCGCGCTGCAGGCGTCGCCGGACCATCCCTGGGTCACCGAGCATCCGGAGTGGTTCACCACCCTCCCCGACGGCTCGATCGCGTTCGCCGAGAACCCGCCGAAGAAGTACCAGGACATCTACCCGGTGAACTTCGACAACGACCCGGAGGGCATCCGCGCCGAGGTCCTGCGTGTGGTGCGCCACTGGATCGCGCAGGGGGTGCGGATCTTCCGCGTCGACAACCCGCACACGAAGCCGCTGCAGTTCTGGGAGTGGCTCATCCGCACCGTGAACGCCGAGTCCCCCGACGTCGTCTTCCTCGCCGAGGCCTTCACCCGCCCGGCACCCATGCAGGCGCTCGCCCAGGCCGGTTTCCAGCAGAGCTACACCTACTTCACCTGGCGCAACACCAAGACCGAGCTCGAGCAGTTCCTGGACGAGATCTCCCACACCACGTCGGATTTCCTGCGTCCGAACCTCTTCGTGAACACGCCGGACATCCTCACCGAGTACCTGCAGTACGGTGGCCGCCCGGCGTACAAGATCCGCGCGGCGATCGCCGCGACGGCCGCCCCCACCTACGGCGTGTACGCCGGCTACGAGCTCTTCGAGAACGTCGCCCGCCCGGGCAGCGAAGAGAACATCGACAACGAGAAGTACGAGTACAAGCTGCGGGACTGGGCCGGCGCCGAGGCGAACGGCGATTCGCTGGCGCCCTACCTGCGGCGGCTGAACGAGATCCGCCGCGCCCACCCGGCGCTCCGGCAACTGCGCAACCTGTCGATCCAGTGGAGCGACGACGACGCCATCCTGGTCTACGCGAAGCACCTGGACGCCGCGGTGGCGCCGGACGGCGTCGCCGACACCATCCTCGTGGTGGTCAATGTCGATCCGCACTCGGTGCGCCAGACGACGGTCCACCTCGACACCCGGGTCTGGGGGGTGGAACCGGGCCTGCCCTTCCTCGTCGAGGACCTGCTCACCGGCCAGACCTGGACGTGGACGGATCACGACTTCGTCCGCCTGGATGCGTTCTCGGAACCCGTCCACATCCTGCACGTGAAGGGCATCGCATGACTCCTCCCGACCCGTCCCTGCTCGACGCCGTCGCCGCGGGATCCCACCACGCCCCGCACGACGTGCTGGGGATCCACCCGGCTACCGCGGACGGCACGTGGATCGTGCGCACGCGTCGCCCGCTCGCCCAGTCCGTCACGGCCGTCTTCGGCGATGGCCGCCGCGTCCCCCTCGCCCACCTGCACGGCGGGATCTGGGAGGGTGAGACGACCGGCGAGCCGCAGGCCTATCAGGTGGTCGCGACGTACCAGGACGGCCCGGCACACACCACGGACGATCCCTATCGGCACACCCCGACGCTCGGCGAGCTGGACCTGCATCTGATCGGAGAGGGCCGTCACGAGCGGCTCTGGGATGTGCTGGGCGCCCACGTGCGCCTGCACGGGGACGCCGAGGGCACCTCGTTCGCCGTCTGGGCCCCCCACGCCCGCGCCATCCGCGTCGTGGGCGACTTCAACGGGTGGGACGGTGCCGGCCACGCGATGCGCTCGATGGGGGGCAGCGGCGTCTGGGAGCTGTTCATCCCGGGTGTCGGCGTCGGGACGACGTACAAGTACCAGATCCTCACGGAGCACGACGGCTGGGTCATGAAGGCCGACCCGATGGCGAGGGCCGCCGAGGTGCCGCCTGCGACCGCATCCGTGGTCACCGCATCCGACTACGTATGGGGCGATGACGAGTGGATCGCCGATCGCGCCTCCTCGCAGCCGCTGACCAGACCCATGTCGGTGTACGAGCTGCATCTCGGCTCCTGGCGTCCAGGACTCGGGTACCGGGAAGCGGCCGATCCCCTCGTCGAGTACATGACCGCGCAGGGATTCACCCACGTCGAGTTCATGCCGCTGGCGGAGCACCCGTTCGGCGGTTCGTGGGGATACCAGGTGACCGGCTACTACGCCCCGACCAGCCGCTTCGGCAGCCCGGACGATCTGCGCTACCTCATCGACCGCCTGCACGCAGCGGGGATCGGGGTCATCATGGACTGGGTCCCCGGTCACTTCCCCAAGGACTCCTTCGCCCTCGCCCGCTTCGACGGCGGCCCGCTGTACGAGCACCCGGACCCGCGCCGCGGTGAGCACCGTGACTGGGGGACCCTCATCTTCGACTACGGCCGGAACGAGGTGCGCAACTTCCTCGTCGCCAACGCGCTGTACTGGTTCGACCAGTTCCACGTCGACGGGCTGCGCGTCGACGCGGTCGCGTCCATGCTGTACCTCGACTACTCGCGCGAGCCCGGCGAATGGGAACCGAACGAGTTCGGCGGGCGCGAGAACCTGGAGGCCATCCGGTTCCTGCAGGAGACCAACGCGACCGTCTACAAGACGTTCCCCGGCATCGCGATGATCGCCGAGGAATCCACCAGCTACCCCGGTGTCACCGCACCCACCAGCGCCGGCGGTCTCGGATTCGGCTTCAAATGGAACATGGGCTGGATGAACGATTCGCTCGTCTACATCTCGCGGGACCCGATGTACCGTTCCCATCACGAGGCCGAGCTGACGTTCTCGTTCGTCTACGCCTTCAGCGAGAACTTCGTGCTGCCGATCAGCCACGACGAGGTCGTGCACGGCAAGGGCAGCCTCTTCACGCGGATGCCGGGCGACCACTGGCAGAAGCTGGCCGGGATGCGACTGTTCCTGTCGTACATGTGGGGCCACCCGGGCAAGCAACTGCTGTTCATGGGTCAGGAGTTCGGTCAGCTCTCGGAATGGTCGGAGAGCCGCGGTCTGGACTGGTGGCTGCTCGACCAGCCGACCCACCGTGAGCTGCAGGACTTCGTCGCCGCGCTGAACCGGGCGTACCGCGCGGAGCCCGCCCTCTGGAGCCGGGACCACGACGGGGCCGCCTTCGACCGGATCGGGGGGCCCGCGTGGAACCCGGACGTGTCCGCGTTCGTCCGTCGTGGCGACGACGGTGCACCCGTCGCGATCCTCTGCAACTTCTCGGGCGCACCGCTGCGCCTCGAACTGGACCTGCCCTCCGCCGGGCGCTGGGACGAGGTGCTGAACTCGGACGCCACCGTGTACGGCGGATCCGGGGTCGGCAATTTCGGCAGCGTCCAGACGGATGCCGCCGGTCGCGCGAACGTCACGCTCCCGCCGTTGGGCGCCCTCTGGCTTCGCTACGCGGGCTGACGCGGCGCCCGGTCAGAACAGGAGCGAGGCCAGACGACCACGCGCCCGGATGACACGGGGGTCGGCGTCGCCGACGAGACCGAACAGCTCGAGCAGGCGCTCCCGCACCGGGGCCCGCTCGTCGCCGGGGAGGCGGCCGAAGAGGTCGAGCAGCCGCTCGAATGCGTCATCGACGTGACCGCCCGAGACATCGAGGTCGGCCACGGCGAACTGCGCGTCCACGTCGAGCGGAGCCGCTGCAGCGGCCGCGCGCGCCTGCTGCAGGTCGAGCCCCTGCACCCGCTGCAGCAGCGAGACCTGGGCGAGACCGGCACGGGCGTCCGCGTCCCGCGGGTTCTCCACGAGTGCCTGCTCGTACGCGGCGACGGCACGGGCGTAGTCCCCCGCCTCGATGGCCTCGTAGGCGGCGGCGTGCAACGGCGGGAGCGCCGGCTCGGCGGGCTCTGCCGCGTCGCCGTCGCCCGGCTCGACCGGCAGCGTCCCGGTCACGCCGTTCTGCGCGGCGACCTGCAGCAGCTGTGCGAAGACCTCCCGCACCTGCTGCTCCGGGACCGCGCCCGTGAACAGCGGCACCGGCTGACCGCCGACGAGGGCGACCACCAGCGGGATCGACTGCGCGCGGAAAGCCTGGGCGAGCTGAGGGTTGGCGTCGACGTCCACCTTGGCCAGCACGAGCCGGCCGCCGAGTTCCGTCACCACCTTCTCCAGGATCGGGCTGAGCTGCTTGCACGGTCCGCACCATTCGGCCCACAGATCGACCACGACGGGCACCGTGCGGGAGAGCTCGAGTACCTGCGGGAACAGTGCGTCGGTCACGTCCATGATCAGCGACGGGAGGTCGGATGCCGCACCGGGATCGGCGGGCGCTGCGCCGGCGGCCGGCTGGGGACGGTTGCGCAGCGAGGACAGGTCGACGGCGCCGCGGAGGACGGCACCGGGGGCGGGATCGGTCATCACAGAACCTTCGCTTCGAGGATGTTGGACGAATAGCCGAGCAGCCGGATCTTCTCCGTGGATCCCTGTGCCGGGACGTAGAAGAAGAGCTGGTCGACGAACGTGGTCGAGACTCCGGTCTGCGACTCTGCGACCCCGGTGAGGGCCTGCACGGTCGGGTTCCCGTCGAACTTGATCACGACGTCTTCGTTGGCCGGTTTCACCGTATCGGACTCGTTCACGGTGATGGCCACGATCGCTCCGCTTTCCAGCGTGGCCAGCGCCAGCGGGGTGAAGGCCCCGGGGGCGGCGCCGAACTCGAGCGTGCCGGTGTCGGTGGCCGTCGTGTTGAACGCGTCGAGGCGCTCCTGACGGTCCTTCGCCACGCTTTCACTGAAGCGGTCGGATGCCTCGTCGAACAGGCCGGCGAAGGAGCTCTCCGCGCCGTTCGTGAGCACGTCGGCGTACGCGGCCGGGAGCGCATCGGGAGCGAGGACGAGGAACGAGGAGTCCGGCGGGACCTGGGCCGCCCCGATGTAGGCGGGCGCGAGGTCCGGCATCTCGGTGGAACCGCCGAGGTTGCCGACGTAGGAGAGCTTGTACTCGGACCAGGGGTCCTCCTGCGTCATCATCATGATCGTGGAGGTGGTCGCCTCACTGGCGTCGTTCTGCACCACGGCCATCACGGTGCGCGGCCAGGCGTCGAAGGCCTGCGGCAGGATGATCTGGGTCGGCTCGGCGGGGATCGCCGGGAGGGCCGCGTAGTCGGCGATGCCGGCGCGCAGGGTGTAGTTGGTCTGGCGTTCGGCCAGAGCTGCGCCGGAGAGCCGGGTGGCCGCGAGATCCGCGTCCAGGGCGGAGTCGGCCTGGGCCACGGTCTCCGCGATGCGGGTCAGGATGATCTTCGCCTGGGCCTCGGTGACGGCGGGGGCCTGCTGCTGGTCGGAATCGACGATCGGCGCCGTGGGAGTCGGGGTGGGCGTGCTGCCCAGCTGCGGCCACGCCTCCGGCGAGCAGCCGGTGAACACGAGGGCGCCGACGAGCAGGGCGGGAAGCGCGACGACGGCCTTCCGGCGTCCACCACCACGGCGGGAGGTCGACGGACCGGAGGTGATGACGCCCTTGTCGGCCGCGGTGACGGACAGATCGATGGGCTCCGTCTCGGGCAGGGGCGGCGGCGCCTTCCGTCGCGGGCCGCGCGAGCGCCGCGCGTGGCGGATGGCGAGCACGTACAGCACCACTCCGCCGAGGAGCACCAGGGCACCGACCAGGATCAGCGGCCCGGCCCAGGGCGTGGTCTGCGGGATGTCCCACGTGACCGAGATGTCGGCGGGAGCGGGGGCCGTGCCGTCGGAGGCGATGAGCAGGCTCATCGTGGACGGAAGCTGGAGGTTCGCGACGACCGCATCCGGGTCGGTGTACTCGGCGAGCCACAGATCGGACCCCACGGGGTTCCGACCACGGGGCGCGGATGCATCTTCCTCCGCCGCGGCATCGTCCGCGGCCTGCGCGTCGTCCGCGGTGCCCGGGTCCACCTGCTCGACGGCGTCCGGATCGGGCTCGACGACGGAGCTGACGATGACGTCGTCCTCATCCAGGGTGACGGCGGTGTACTCCTCGTCGGAGAGCCAGGCGGCGACATCCGCCGTGCGTCCGTAGGCGACGAACACGCCGTCCGGGCCTGCGACCTCGAGGGTCTGCGTACCGGGGAGGGTGTTCAGCACGGCGCCGTCGACCAGGGTGAAGGGCGTGTCGTCCTCCAACGCGATCGTCGCGGACTGGGTGGACGGACCGGCGAATACCGTGCGCTGGGCGATACCCGCCCCGATCAGGGCGGCAGCCAGCACGAAGGCCACAACGGCCCAGACGAAACGCACGAAAAACCATCCTCCCGACGCCTCACGGCGGCTCGATCCGACGTTCCAGCCTATCCGGAAGCACCTGTGTGTTGTGCGAAAGGGAGTGGCTGCGCCGTGCAGCGCCGTCGGGGCCATAGGGTTTCCCCTACGCCCGTGTCACTGAGGAGACCGCTGTGAAGATCCACAACCCGTTCCGCGTCGCGCTGGTGGGCACGCTCGGCGTCGGTCTCGGCCTGCTGCTGATCGGCAGCATCCAGACGCTCTCCACGATCCTCCTCTACATCGGTACCGCACTGTTCCTCTCGCTCGGTCTGGAGCCGCTGGTCGCCTGGCTCACCCGCCGGAGGCTGCCGCGCTGGGCGGCGGTGCTGGTGACGGTGCTGGCGGTGCTGGCGGTCTTCGCGGGCATCGTCTGGATGATCGTGCCGATCATCGTCGCCCAGGTGGGGCAGCTCGTGGATGCGATCACCACGTTCCTCAACAGCACGTCGTGGCCGGATGTGAAGGACTGGATCCACTCGCTGTTCCCCGCCATCCAGGAGTCCGCGATCGACGACACGGTCGCCAACATCCAGGACTGGCTGCTCTCCAACTGGGGCGAGATCACCGGAAGCGTGATCAACGTCGGGATCTCGTTCTTCACCGGGCTGACCGGCGCGTTCATCGTCCTCATCCTGACGATCTACTTCACGGCATCCACGCCGAATCTGAAGTCCGCCGTGTACAGCCTGGTCCCGGCGTCGAAGCGTCCCCGGTTCATCGACCTGTCCGAGCAGATCACCGACTCGGTCGGGTACTACGTCATGGGCCAGGGCGCCCTCGGTGTGACCAACGGCGTGCTCAGCGCGATCTTCCTCAGCATCATCGGGGCCCCGTTCCCCGCGGTGCTGGCCGTCATCGCCTTCTTCTTCTCGCTGATCCCGCTGGTCGGGACGCTCACCGGCGCAGCCATCATCGTCCTCACCTGCTTGATCCCGGGGCTCGGCTCCCCCATGACGGCCCTGATCGCTGCGATCTACTACCTCGTCTACATGCAGCTGGAGGCTTACCTGATCTCGCCGCGCATCATGAACCGTGCCGTCTCGGTTCCGGGCGCCGTCGTCGTGATCGCGGCCCTCGCCGGCGGTTCGCTGCTCGGGCTGCTGGGCGCGCTCGTGGCGATCCCGGTCGCGGCGAGCATCCTCATCGTGTACCGGCAGGTCGTGGTCCCCCGGCAGAACGCGCGCTAGCGCGACGCCCACCGTCGAGGGCGCGGTTCAGCCGAGGGGTCCGTCCCACTCGTCGGGGAGCGGCAGTGCGGCGGGGTTCACCGCGGCGACGATCTCGGTCAGCACGCGACGGGTCTGATTCTCGCCGACCCAGAGGTGCTTGCCGCCTTCGACCGGGATGAGCTTCGCCTCGGGGACCGACGCGAAGCGTTCGCGCGCCTCATCCGGGCGCAGGTAGTCGTCGAACTCGGGGATGAGGGCGATGAGTGCGCGACGGTCGCCGGCCCAGGCCGCGACCTCGTCTGCGGTGGCGCGGTGCAGGGGCGGAGACAGCAGGATCGCCCCCTCGACGTCGTGCTCGCGCCCGTACTTCAGGACGAGCTCCGTGCCGAAGGACCAGCCCACCAGCCACGGCCGCGGCAGCGCGCGCTCGCGGACGAACCGCATCGCGGCGGCGACGTCGTGGCGCTCCAGCCCGCCGCCGTCGAACGCCCCCTCGCTCGTGCCGCGCGGGGACGACGTGCCCCGGGTGTTGAAGCGCAGGACCGCGATCCCGGCGAGGGCGGGGAGCCGGGCTGCGGCCTTGCGGATGATGTGGGAGTCCATGAATCCGCCGTGTGTGGGCAGCGGGTGCAACATGACGAGGGTCGCGACTGGATCTGCGTCCAGCGGTGTGGCGAGCTCGCCCACGAGGGTGAGCCCGTCCTCGGTGTGCAGCTCGACGTCCTCACGACGGGCGGGCAGCAGGGTCGCTCCGCGGATCTCCATGTCAGTACACCTTCCAGCAGTGCGAGTGCCAATGTCTGCGTGCCGCGAGGTCCGCCGCATCGCCGAGGACGCCGTCCGCACGCCAGACGACGACGTGCGCCGTCCCCTCGGGCACGACGCCGCCGCATCCGGGGCAGGTGTAGGCCTTCACGGCCTGGCCCGCGGACACCGGCTGGACCGTCCATTCACCGCCTCGGCGCACCTCGGTGCGCTTCCAGCCTGCGACGAGCCGGTCGAACGAATCCTCGTGCCGCGGTCGCTGCGGCCGACGGCGGGACTTCGCCAATGGTTCAGTACCAGCCCTTGGCGTTCGAATGTCCCCACGCGCCGCAGGGGGCGCCGTACCGGCCGGAGATGTAGCCGAGACCCCAGGAGATCTGGGTGGCGGGGTTCGTCTCCCAGTCGGCGCCGGCGCTGGCCATCTTGCTGCCCGGCAGGGACTGCGGGATGCCGTAGGCGCCACTGCCGGCGTTGTACGCGTTCACGCGCCATCCGGACTCACGGTTCCACAGGGCCACCAGGCAGGCGAACTCGTCGTCACCCCATCCCCGCGCACGCACCATGTCGTAGGCGATGGCCTGCGCGCTGCCCGGGTCCGGGGACACGAACGGGGGGCTCCAGGAGCGCCCGCCCCCACCGGACGAGGACGAGGATGACGCGGTCGCCGGCGGGGCCGTCACGACGGGCTCGGGCTTCGGGGTCTGGTACGCCGTGTAGCCGTCGCGCTGGAAGTCGATGGTCTCCTCCACCGCCGTCCCGGTCACGGTGAAGCGCTGCGCATCGCTGAGGATGCTCGCGTAGACGGTGGTCGGCGGCGTGTCGGCGGCAGCCGGCTCAGACATCGCGAATCCGACCGGGACCAGGGATGCGGCCACGAACCCGAAAGCGGCGAGGCCGGCGAACACGCCTGCGACACCGCGCCGGCGAGACCATCGCGCCGTCGAACGGGATGCATTCGCGGTCGTCGAGCGCGCCGCGGCAACCGCGGCACGGCGGGTCACGACGGTGGCATCGGGGGTGCGGATCTCATCACCAGAAGTCACAATCCCCCGATTCTAACGAGGTAGCCCTGAGTACGCCATCCGAAGGACGTCAGCCGACCGCCAGCATGATCTCGATCACGGCATCGAGCAGCGCGTCGACCTGCACCTCGCGGTACCCCCCGCGCTGCATGCGGAAGGCGACGGAACGCACCTGTTCGACGGAGACGCCGGTTCCGTCAGCGAGGTAGCGGGCGATCTTGTCCGCAACGAGATCGACCTCTTCGATACGGTAGCCGTAGCGGATCGCGGAAACGCGGTCGAACCGGTTCCGCGGCGGACGGGACAACCGGTCCAGGATCTCCTGCGCGTCCGTGCGCTGCTTCTCCACCCACGCGCGAGCACCGAGACGGGCGATGGCGTCGGCGCGCTCCTGGGCGGCGAACGCGTCCTCGACGCGCCCCAGCGCCGCATCCACCGCGGCGACCGAGTACCCGCCGCGGACGAGCGCGAAGGATGCGTCGCGGACGGCGGCCGCCGTGACCGGCTCACCGTCGGTGGTCTCCATCTCGAACGAGGCGCGTGCCCGGTCGAGGAACGCATCGACCGCTGCCGGTTCGTATCCCTTCTCGCGGCCGTGGACGCGACGGAACGAATCGTGGACCGGCTCGATGTCTCGGGACGCGGCATCGCTGCGGCGCACCACCTCGTCCGTCTGCCGCGTCGTCAAGACAGCACCAGCGGGGCCAGCAGGAAGTAGAGGGCGAGGCCCGCGACGGCGGAAGGGAGGATGGAGTCCAGCCGGTCGAGCACTCCCCCGTGCCCGGGAAGCCAGGAGCTCATGTCCTTTATCCCCAGGTCCCGCTTGACCATCGACTCGCCCAGGTCACCCGCGGTCGCTGTGCCCAGGACGACCAGACCGAAGATGATCCCGGTCCACCAGGGGAGGTCCAGCAGGAGCCACGCCAGCAGGATTCCGGCGATCACCGACGCCACCGCGGCACCTGCGAAACCCTCCCACGTCTTCTTCGGACTGATCCGCGGCGCCATCGGGTGCTTTCCGAGGGTCAATCCGGTCACGTAGGCGCCGGTATCGGCCGCGATCGCCACGATGAGGAACGACAGCACCCACCACTCGCCGTTCTCCTGCCGCAGCAGGATCAGCGCGAGGCTCGCGAGGAACGGCACATACACCGGGATGAAGCCCGAGGCCAGCACGTCGTCCAGCACGGAGGCGTACACCCGGCCGTCGCGCGCCGTCATCTGGCCGATCAGGCGGCACACGATGACCAGCGCGACCGCGGCGAACAGCGATACCCAGTGCAACCACGGATCCAGGAAGACGGCGGACAGCACGAGCAGCAGACCCGCGATCAGCTGCGGGATCAGGTCGACGCGCCGTCCGGCCCCCTGCAGGGCTCGGACGAACTCGAAGACCCCGAGCAGGGCCACGGCCCCACCCACGATCGCGAAGGGCCACTTCGCGAAGATCAGCGAGGCCAGAACGATGGCGCCGATGGCCACGCCGATCACGATCGCCAGGATCAGATCGCGGCCGGTCCGCTGCTTGATCCGCGCGTTCGCCTCTTCGAACTCGGCGCGCGCGTGCGCGACCTGCATCTCGAATTCGTTCCGCGCTGCACGCATGGATGCGGCGCGCGTCATCGGCTCGGCAGGCGCATCAGGGCGCGCCGGTCCAGGAGCACCCGCGGTGCTCCCGGTTGACGGCGCTGATTCGCCGGGGGCGTCGGTCATCGGGTCTCAGACCTCGAGCAGCTCTGCCTCTTTGCGCTTGAGCGCATCGTCGATCAGATCGACGTGGGCCCGGGTGAGAGCGTCGAGCTCCTTCTCCGCGCGAGCCAGTTCATCTTCGCCGACCTCGGACTTGAGGGCGTCCAGATCGTCCTTCGCCTTGCGGCGGATACCGCGCAGGTGGACCTTCGCGTCCTCGCCCTTGTTCCGGACGAGCTTGACGTATTCCTTGCGCCGTTCCTCGGTCAGCTCCGGAAGCGTCACCCGGACGATGTTGCCGTCGTTGGTCGGGTTCACCCCGAGATTCGGCGTGTCGCGGATGGCCTGTTCGATGGCCTTCAGCGCCGACTTGTCGTACGGCGTCACGATGATGGTGCGCGCCTCGGGGTTGTTGAGCGACGCGAGCTGCGCGAGAGGCGTGGGCGTCCCGTAGTATTCCACGCTGATCTTCTGGAACAGCTGCGGGTTCGCCCGTCCGGTGCGCACAGTAGCGAAATCCTCTTTCGCAGCCTCCACGGCACGATCCATACGCCCGGCGGCGTCGGTCATCACATCGGCGATCACGGTTTCTCCCTCAGTCACAGCAGGATTCAAGTCTAGTCGGGACGGCGCGGGGCCCGTGAGCGCACCGCCCGTGAGCGGTCAGGCGGTGACCAGGGTTCCGATCGGCTCGCCCCGGAGGGCGCGGGTCACGTTGCCCGCCGGCTGCATACCGAACACGCGCATGTCGATGCGGTTGTCCATGCAGAGGCTGAAGGCAGTGGAGTCCACGACCTTGAGTCCCTGCACGAGAGCGTCGTTGTACGTGATCCGGTCCAGCCGGGTCGCCGTGGGGTCGCTCTTCGGGTCGGCGGTGTACACGCCGTCCACGCCGTTCTTGGCGACGAGCACCTCCGTCGCACCGATCTCGAGCGCACGCTGCGCGGCGACGGTGTCGGTGGAGAAGTACGGCAGGCCCGCACCGGCACCGAAGATGACGACGCGCCCCTTCTCCATGTGACGCTCCGCGCGACGGGGGATGTACGGCTCCGCGACCTGGGTCATGGAGATGGCGGACTGCACACGGGTGGCGGCGCCCGCCTGCTCGAGGAAGTCCTGCAGCGCCAGAGCGTTCATGACGGTGCCGAGCATCCCCATGTAGTCGGCGCGTCCCCGGTCCATGCCCCGCTGGCTCAGCTCGGCGCCGCGGAAGAAGTTGCCCCCGCCGACGACGATCGCGATCTCCACCTCGTCGACGGCGGCCGCGATCTCGCGGGCCATCTGACTGATGACGTCGGGGTTCACCCCCAGGGATCCACCCCCGAACGCCTCTCCCGAAAGTTTGAGCAGAACGCGACGGCGTCCGGTGGATTCATCCATGGGGGGTCCTCTCTTCGGGGTAAACCTACGGCATGCGAAAGGCCCGCACCGGATGCCGATGCGGGCCTTTCAGGTCGGCTACGCGCCGACCTTGAAGCGGGCGAAGTCGGTGATGGTGATACCGGCGTCGCTGGCGACCTTGGCGACGGACAGCTTGTTGTCCTTCGCGTAGTCCTGGTCGAGCAGCGCGACCTGCTTGAAGAACGCGTTGACGCGTCCCTCGACGATCTTCGGCAGCGCAGCCTCGGGCTTGCCCTCGTTCCGGGAGATCTCGGTGACGATGTCACGCTCCTTCTCCACGTCCGACTCCGGCACGTCCGCGCGGGACAGGTAGGAGGGGTTCGCGAACGAGATGTGCTGCGCGATGCTGCGAGCGGTCTCCGCGTCGTCGCCCGAGTAGGCCACGACGACACCGATCTGCGGCGGCAGGTCCTTGCTGGTCTTGTGCAGGTAGATCTCGAAGTTGTCACCGGTGAGGGTGCGCACGCGACGGAGTTCGACCTTCTCGCCGATGATGGCGGCCTCGTCCGAGATCAGCTGAGCGACGGTCTGACCGCCCGCGTCGGCGGCCAGAGCAGCCTCGGCGGAGTCGGCGCCGGCGGCGGCAGCGGCATCCGCGACCTTGTCCGCGAGGGCGATGAACCGGTCGTTCTTCGCGACGAAGTCGGTCTCGCAGGCGAGCTCGACGAGCGTGACGGCACCGTTGTGCTCGCGAGCCGCGACGAGGCCTTCGCTCGTGGAGCGGTCGGCGCGCTTGGCGTTGCCCTTGGCGCCCTTCAGGCGCAGGATCTCGACGGCCTTCTCGACGTTGCCGTCAGCCTCCTCGAGAGCCTTCTTGGTGTCGACCATGCCCGTGCCGAGCTGCTCGCGCAGAGCCTTGATGTCGGCGATGGTGAAGTTTGCCATGAGTGGCGGCTCCTTCTGTCTGGGTAGTTCTCGATGATGCCGATCGGCGCGACCGGAGTGCGGTCGCGCCGATCGGTGCGGCTCCGTGGGGCCGCAGGGGTTTACTTGTCGGCTGCCTCGGCGGCGGCGACGGCCTCGACCGTCTCGCCCGACGCAGCGGCGATCGCCTCGTCGTGCTCGGCGGCACCGGCGGCGTCGGCGGCGGACTCGGTCGCAGCCTGACCCTCGATGGCCTGCTCGTCGGCGATGAGCTCGGTCGCCTCGGCGGCGGCTTCGGCCTGGTCGGCGACGGCAGCGGTCTCGGCGGAGGACTGCTCGGGGGCGCCCTGCTCGAGCAGCTCGCGCTCCCACTCGGCCAGCGGCTCGGCGGCCGGCTCGGCGTCGCCGGCGGGCTGGTGGCGCTGGATGAGGCCCTCGGCTGCGGCGTCGGCGATGATGCGCGTCAGCAGCGAGACGGAGCGGATCGCGTCGTCGTTACCGGGGATCGGGTACTGGAACTCGTCCGGGTCCGCGTTGGTGTCGAGGATGCCGATGACGGGAATGCCGAGCTTCTTGGCCTCGTCGATGGCCAGGTGCTCGCGCTTCGCGTCGACGACCCAGAGCGCGGACGGCGTCTTGGTCAGGTTGCGGATACCGCCGAGGGACTTGTGCAGCTTGTCGAGCTCGCGCTTCTTGAGCAGCAGTTCCTTCTTGGTGAAGCCACTGTCGGCGGGGTTCTCGTAGTCCAGCTCCTCGAGCTCCTTCATGCGCGCGAGGCGCTTGGAGACCGTGGCGAAGTTGGTGAGGAGGCCACCGAGCCAGCGCTGGTTGACGTAGGGCTGGCCCACGCGGGTCGCCTGCTCGGCCAGGACTTCCTGAGCCTGCTTCTTGGTACCCACGAAGAGGATGGTGCCGCCGTGTGCGACGGTCTCCTTGGTGAATTCGTACGCCTTGTCGATGTACCCGAGCGACTGCTGCAGGTCGATGATGTGGATACCGCTGCGCTCGGTGAGGATGAAGCGCTTGACTTTCGGGTTCCACCGGCGGGTCTGGTGTCCGAAGTGGACGCCGCTGTCGAGCAGCTGGCGAATGGTGACGACGGCCATGGCCGTTCTCCTGTTCTGTACGGTTGTCGCGCCTGACCGATCGGCCGGCGAGCCTGGTGCCCGGCGCACACCCGCACGTCGCTGACGCGACGAGACCGAAGGGTGTGGATGCCGCGAGACGGATCCGGGGATCCGTGCCGCTGTGGGCACGCGGAGTCACCCCGACGAGCGAGGTGCGCCCCCAGTGTATCAGTCGCGCCTCGGGTCATCGCGTCCTCCCCATGCTCGTCCGGCGGGCGTCTTCTCCCCCGCCGGCCGCATCCCGGCGCGGGTGACGGTGCGGCAGCGCAGGGTTCTTCCATGCCCCATCCCGTTCTCCGCCGATCCGTGGTCGCGCTCACCCTGCTCATGCTCACCGGCGGACTCACGGCTCCGCCCGCCGTCGCGATGCGCGGGGCTGCGAGCACCGCCGCGCCGGGCGTTGGCACCGCCGCTCCGCCGCTCGTGGACCCGCTCTGGATCTGGCCGGTCGCGGGTGTGGTGAGTCACCGGTACCAGCAGCCCGCACACGCCTACGGTCCGGGCCACCGCGGCATCGACGTGCTCGTCGCGGAACGCTCCGTCCGCGCTCCGGCGGACGGGGTCGTGCTGTTCGCCGGCACCGTGGTGGATCGTCCGCTGATAACGATCGACCACGGTCAGGGCATCGTGTCGACCCTGGAGCCGGTCTCGTCCCCCCTGGTCCCCGGAACGGCCGTCGCTCAGGGGGACGACATCGGCGAACTCGCGGCAGGCGGTCACAGCGGGCCGGGCGAGCTCCATCTGGGCGCACGGTGGAACGGCGACTACGTCAATCCCCTGCTGTTCCTGGGCGAGGTGCCCCGCGCGGTGCTGCTGCCCTGCTGCTGACGGATGGTCAGGGCGCGCCTACCCGGTTGCGCTGACCGCTGTCGACGATCTCGCCCAGCTGGGCGGACGAGATCTCGTTGTCGGCGCCGGCGACGACGACGCGGTCGATCGACGCCCGGGCCTCGATCTCGTTCCGGTCGCCGTTGACGGTGAGCGAGCCGATCCGGTCGGCGTCCACGTCGTTGTCCTGACCGCTGACGGCGAGCGTGTCGACGGACCGCGCGTCGAGGTCCATCCGGTCGCCGCTCAGCTGCATCGCGCCCACGGTCGCCGCCGAGGCGTCGATGTCGACGTCGTTGCCGTTCACCGAGACGGACGGGCAGTCCCCGGTGAGGACGACGTCGAGGTCGGCGCCGTCGACCGACACCGGCGCGCCGCCGCAGTCGCTCTCCGATCCGGGCTGCGCCGGGGCCGCGGAGGGGGCCGCAGTGGTCGCCACGGGCGGAGGGGATGCGGCGCCCGCGTCCGTGGGTACGACCGTCTGGCGCGGATCCGGGAGGACGCTGCATCCGGACACGACGAGGAGGGTGGCGATGAGCAGCGGAAGCGCGAGGCGGTGACGTGACGAGACGGACATGTCCCCACGCTACGCCGCGGCGCCGCGCCCGTCCGCCTCCCCGGTCAGGCGCGCGGGTGGGCGAGGCGGTAGGTGGAGACCAGGCGCTCGCCCGAGACGTGGGTGTAGATCTGGGTCGTCCCGAGGCTCGCGTGGCCGAGGAACTCCTGCACGGCGCGCAGATCCGCGCCGCCGTCGAGCAGGTGGGTCGCCGCCGAATGCCGCAGGGTGTGCGGGCCGACGGCACCGGAGCCGAGGGCCGGGCCGACGGTGCGCGTCACGAGGTCGTAGACGCTCCGCGGCCCGAGCGCCCCGCCTCTCACTCCGAGGAAGAGGGCATCCACGGGTCCGGCGGACCGTCCGGCGAGGGCGGGACGTGCCCGCACCAGGTAGGCGTCGACGGCACGGACGGCGGGAACGCCGAAGGGGACCACGCGATCCTTGTCACCCTTGCCTGTCACCCGCACCGTGAGCCGGTCCCGGTCGATGTCGCCGATCCGCACGGAGCAGAGCTCCGAAACGCGCAGGGCAGCGCCGTAGAGCAGTTCCAGGACGGCGTGGTCCCGCAGCGCCACCGGGTCGCCGTCGGCTGCATCGTCGGCGAGCGAGGCGAGGACCTCGGCCAGGGCGGGCGCGGTGGCCACGGCGGGCAGGGTACGACCCCGCTTGGGCGCGACCAGCCGCAGGCTCGGGTCCGTTTCCACGTGTCCTGCCTCGCGCGCCCAGCCGAAGAACCCGCGCGCGGCGGCGGTGCGGCGGGCGAGGGTCGCGCGGCTGTCGCCGCGGTTCGTGGCGGCCCACAGCCATTCCCGGAGCTCTTCGAGGTCGACCCTGCCGAGATCGGTCTCCCCGCCCACCGCGGCCGAGAGATCCATCAGATCCGCCCGGTAGGCGCGCACCGTTGCGGGCGAGAGGCGGCGCACGTCGGACAGGTGCCGTGTCCAGTCCTCGATCGCCCGCAGAAGCTCCATTCCCCCAGCATGCCCGGAGTACCCACCGCACCGTGACCGCCACGCGCGCCGCCCGTCAAGGCCCTCCCGCGTCCCACCGCGGTGGCGTCTACTGGCGGTATGAGTCGAGACGGCAACGAGCGACCCCAGCAGGACCACTACGACGACGGATCCGCCGACGAGCAGGAGTCGCCCCTGCCGATGCCGGACCTCGACGACGACGGCACGCCGCCTCCCCACGGCACCGCGGACCGGCCTTAGCCGGCGAGCTTCAGGGGAGAGCGGCAGCGCCGGATGGCACCGCCCCACTCCGGGTGATGCGGATGCGCCTCCCCTCAGCGAACGCGCCGCCACCGGTCCGCGACGGGTTCGGCGGCCCCCTCCAGCATCAATGTGCCCAGGTGCGCTCGGACGTCCGCCCCGGACATCCCGGAGCGGGCGGCGACGTCCTCGACCCGGCGCGGGACACGGTCACTCAGCGCATCGAGCACACGGATCCGCCCCGCCGCTTCCGGTGACGGGGCGGCCGTTCCGTTCCCCGGATCGAGACCGATGAGCTCCCGGACATCGTCGACCCCCGTCACGCAGACCGCGTCGAACTCGCGCAGGAGACGGTGCGTGCCCGCGGATGCCGCGCTCGTCACCGGACCCGGTACGGCACCGATCGGGCGACCGAGGGAGGCGGCGTGACCGGCCGTGTTGAGAGAGCCGCTGCGAACACCCGCCTCGACCACGACGGTGGCATACGTCGCCGCAGCGATCAGCCGATTGCGTTGCAGGAAGCGCCACTTGGTGGGCGCCGCACCGCACGGCACCTCGCTGACGACGGCGCCGGACGCCGCGATCCGCTCCAGCAGGTCGGTGTGCCCGCTGGGGTACGCGCGGTCGCAGCCGCCGGCGAGGAATGCCAGCGTCGTGCCGCCGCTCGCGAGGGCGGCACGGTGGGCGGCACCGTCGATGCCGTAGGCGGCACCGGAGACGACCACGATCCCCGCCCCAGCGAGCCCCGCGGCGATCTCCCCCGCCACGTGCTCTCCATAGGAGGTGGCCGCCCGAGCGCCGACGATCGCGACGGACGGATCCAGTCCCGCCGACCACCCCCGCCCGCCGCGTACCCAGAGGCACGGCGGAGCGTGGTCACCGAGATCGTCGAGGGCTGCGGGCCAGTCGTCGTCCCCCGGGACCACCACGGCGACACGGTGTCGCTCCGCGCGCTCGAGGGCCTCCTCGGCGGTCCGCGATCCGAGCCTCGGTGCCCATCTCTCGATCGCGGCCTTCGCCTCGTTCCGACCGATGTCAGCCTCCGCGGCGAGCACGTCCGCGGAGGGCAACCCTTCGACCAGGCGCCAGGCTTCGGCTGCGCCGCGCGCGCGGATGAGCGCGCCTCCCAGCCGATCCCCGGGCTCGAGCAGCCCGCTCCAGAGGATCCGCGCAGCGCGGTCCTCCCGCTGCCAGGCATCCGGTTCCGTGGCCGCCGGCCCGACATCGGGCATCCGGTCCACGAGATCGTCCAACGATGTCATGCGGCGATCCCCTTCTTCATGAACAGCGCCCTGCCGATGTCGCCCGGCTCCAGGCGCATGCGGCCGTCCATATCGGCGAGGGTCCAGGCCACCCGGAGGACACGGTCGTAACCGCGGAGGGTCAGCGCCCCGCGCTCCAGGGCGGCGTCGAGCGGTCCGCGGACGCTCCGGTCCGGTGCGGCGGGACCCTCCCTCAGCCACGGTCCCGACACGTCCACGTTCCGGCGCCAGGGTGTCGCGTGCAGGCGCCGGGCCGCGCTGTCCCGTGCTCGCGCCACCCGTTCCCGCGCCTGCGCGCTGGTCACCCGGTCCGTCGCCGGGTCGGCACCGATCCTGGCGACCCGCCGCATCGGCAGTTCGATGTCGACCCGGTCGAGGAGCGGCCCGGAGAGCCGTCCGAGATAGCGCCGGATGGCGAAGGGCGCGCATTCGCAGGCGGCCCCGCGCACACCGTGGTTGCCGCACGGACAGGGGTTCGTCGCAAGGACGAGCTGGAACCGCGCGGGGTAGCGCACCGACGCGCCCGCCCGGTGGATCTCGATGTCCCCGCGTTCGAGGGGCTGACGGAGGGCGTCCAGCACCGATGCGGGAAACTCCCCCGCCTCGTCGAGGAACAGGACGCCCTCACTGGCGCGGGCGATGGCACCCGGACGGATCACCCGCGACCCTCCTCCCACGAGTGACACGATGCTCGCGGTGTGGTGCGGCGCCTCGATCGGCGGCACGCGGGACAGGCTGCTGACGCGTTCTCCGGAGAGCGATCGGATCGATGCCACCGCGAGCGCGGCGCGCTCGTCGAGGGGCGGGAGGATCCCGGGGAGCCGGCGGGCGAGCATCGTCTTGCCTGCTCCCGGCGGCCCGCTCATGAGCAGGTGGTGGCCGCCGGCTGCGGCGACGATCAGCGCCTCCACGGCGTCCCGCTGGCCGACCACATCCGAGAGATCCGCCGGTTCGGGGTCGTCGCAGGGCAGGGGCTCCGGGATGTCGGGCGGAACCTCGGGAACCTCGATCTGCGCGCCGTGGCGACGCGCCACCTCGGCGAGCGTCGCCGCCCCGACGACGTCGATCCCCTCGACCAGGGAGGCCTCGGCGAGGTTGCCGATCGGCACCATGATCCGCGTGCGGCCCGCCCGTGCTGCGGAGACCACCGCGGGGAGGACGCCCGCGACCGGACGCAACCGTCCGTCCAGCCCCAGCTCCCCCAGGTGCACGGTCGCGGCGACCGATGCGGTGTCCAGCCCGCCGTCTGTCGCGAGGGCCGCGACCGCGATCGCCAGGTCGAAGGCGGAGCCGTGTTTGGGCAGGCTCGCCGGGGAGAGGTTCACCGTGATCCGCCGCCGCGGAAGCGGCAGACCCGAGTTCGCGCACGCATTGTGCACACGCTGCACGGCCTCGCCCAGTGCCCGGTCCGCCAGGCCGATGATGCGGAAATCCGGCGTCTGCTGGCTCAGATCCGCCTCGACATCGATCAAGGCGCCGTCGAGGCCGGACAATGCCACCGCCCAGGTGCGGGCGACGCTCATCGCACATCCCGCAGGTGCTCCAGCCGGAAGCCGCCGCGACCTGCGCCGATGGCCGACACGGCGTCGATGCGCACGGGTCCGCCGCGCGCGTGTTCCGGATGCGCGGCGCACCAAGCCATGGCCAGCCGCCACAGCCGGGACCGTTTGCGGGCGTCGATCGCCTCGAGCGGGTGCCCGAACCGTTCCGAGGTGCGCGTCTTGACCTCGACGACGACGAGTTCCGTCCCCTCACGGGCGACGATGTCGATCTCCCCGTCCGCGCACCGCCAGTTGCGCGCCAGCACCTCATAGCCCTGGGCCCGCAGATAAGCGGCCGCGGCGCCCTCGCCGTCCCGCCCCAGATCGTCTTTCGCTGCCATCCCCCCAGCGTTCCTGGCGGCGCGAAGCGACGGGCGGGGATCAGCGCGTCGGTGAACGGATGAGCCGCCTGCGCGCCTGGGGAGGCGGGGATGCGTCAGGTGTCGAGCGACCGTCCTTCGGGCATTCAGCTCGCGGTCGGGGTGCCCTCGGATCGGCTGCGGCGTCCGCCGATCTCCCGGCCCGGCTGAAGACCACCGAGCGCTCACCGCACCGTGCCGTGGCACCCTTGAAGAGTGACCCGACTTCCCCTGCGCGCGCGGCTCCTCACGGCGCTGGCGGGCGATCCGGACGGAACGCCCGCATGGGTTCGAGCTTTGGCTGAGGGTGACGACGGCGGCTACTTCGCCGACGGCGGCGCGGTCTGGACGGTGCACGCCGGCACGGCGACGTTCGTCGCGGGCATACGCGCTCTTCTCATCCAGGCGCTGCACCCGGGCGCCATGGCGGGCGTCCATGACTTCTCCCGCTATCGCGAAGACCCCATCGGGCGTCTCACCGGCACGGTGCGCTGGATCATCTGCGTGACCTATGGGTCGACCGAGCAGGCTCACGCTGAGACGGCCCGGGTGGGTCGCCTTCATCAGAGGGTTGCCGGTACCTACTCGACGGACACCGGCCCCCGCACCTATTCGGCGTCTGACGCGGCGCTCCTGGAATGGGTCCATGTCGCCTTCACCGAGGCGTTCCTCGGCGCCCACCAGCGCTGGGGCGGCTCGATCCCGGGAGGGGCCGACGCGTATGTGCGGGAATGGGCACAAGCGGGCCGGTTGATGCACGTATCCGATCCGCCCGAGACCGAGGCCGATCTGAGGGCGCGGATGGATGCCTACCTCGAGCGGGGTGACCTCCGGCATGACGAGCGTGTCGCCGAGGTCGTGCGGTTCCTTCGCAACGTCCCCTTCACCGGACCGATGCGGCTCGCCTACCGCGTGCTGTTCGCCGCTGCGGTCGCGAGCCTTCCGCGCGCATACCGCAAGCTGCTCGGTCTGCGACGAACGCCCCTGCCCGTGATCACCGCGACCAGAATCGTGCTCGCCATCTCATCCCGCGCCCTCGGGTCAGGTCCACGCGCCCAGGACTTCGCCCGCGACCGGATTCAGCGACTTCAGAACGCCGGTCACGGGAAGGTCGGCGGATGACCGACGACGACCCGAGAGCGGACGGCCTGGACGCGCTGCGTTCGCGCATCATCTCCGAGCAGACCGTGCGCCTGCGGGGGAGGCGGGGATGCGTCAGTTGTCGAGCGACAGCTCTTCGGGCAGCTGGAAGTCGCGGCGGGAGAGCTCCTCGACGTTCACGTCCTTGAACGTCAGGACGCGGACGCCCTTGACGAAGCGGTCGGCGCGGTAGATGTCCCACACCCACACGTCCTTCATCGAGATCTCGAAGTAGAAGTCGTTCTCGGTGTCCCGGCGCACGACGTTCACCTCGTTCGCGAGGTAGAACCGTCGCTCGGTCTCGATCACGTACTGGAACTGCGAGACGACATCCCGATACTCGCGGTACAGGGCGAGCTCGAGTTCGCGATCGTAGTCTTCGAAGGCGTCGTCATCCATGGTGCTTCCATCCTAGATCGGACGGACGCCTCCGCGACCACGCTCAGAACAGCGCGGGTGCGTCCAGGATCGCCCACGACGCCCGGTGATGGTCGCTCATGCCGTGTTCGAGGATCGCCGCACGGTGCGCGGAACTGGCGTATCCCTTGTTCCGGTCCCAGACATACACGGGTGCGCTCTCGTGCAGGTCGACCATCAGCGAGTCGCGGGCGACCTTCGCGAGGACGGATGCGGCCGCCGCGCTCGCGCAGTCACGGTCGCCCTTCACGATCGGCCGCACGGCGCACTCGAGAGGACCTGCCGGACTGATGTAGTCGTGGTTCCCGTCGAGTAGGACGATGGCGTCCGCGATGGGCACCCCCTGACCGCGGAGCCCTGCGATGGCCCGATGAGCGGCGCGTCCCAGCGCCCGGATGATCCCGACCTCATCGATCTCGGCGGATGTCGCCCAGCCGAGGGCGGACGCATCCACCCACGCGGCCGCGCGCTCCGCGACCTCGACCCGGCGCGCCTCGGGGATGAGCTTCGAGTCCCGCAGACCCTCCGGGACGCGGGGCCTTCCCGATCGTGGCGCCATCACGGTCGCCCCGATCGTCACCGGTCCGGCGAGGGCGCCACGCCCCACTTCGTCGCAGGCGATGACGATGCGTCCCTCCGCCCACAGCGCCCGCTCCACGCGGAGGGTCGGCGCGACCGGCGTCACCGCGAGGCCTCTTCGGTATCCGGGACGGTCGAGAAGAGCTCGTGGTGGGAGTCGATCGACCCGAACCGGTCGAAGGGCCAGGTGATCAGGAAGGCGCGGCCGACGAGGTTCTCCATCGGCACGAAGCCCTTCCCGGGCTGGTCCTGGTTGTAACGGGAGTCCTTCGACCGGTAGCGGTTGTCCCCCATCATCCAGAGGGAGTCCTCCGGGACGACCACGTCGAAGCCGACCGCCGACGCGGGGGCGCCGGGCTCGGGCAGTTCGAGGTAGGGGGTCTCGTCCACCGGCGTGCCGTTGATCGTGAGCTGGCCGAGGTCGTTGCAGCAGACCACATGGTCGCCCGGCAGACCGACGATGCGTTTGATGAGGTGATCATCGCTGTCCGGAGCCGCGAGTCCCACGAGCGAAAGCACCCACTCCACGGCGTCCACCACAGGGCCGCGCGACGGGGTCTCCGTGCTCGTGCCGAGCCATCCGCCGGGGTCGCGGAACACCACCACGTCCCCGCGCTCGTAGCCGCCGAAGCGCGGCGTCAGCTCGTCGACGAGGATCTGGTCCTTGACCATGAGCGTCTGCTCCATCGACGCCGAAGGGATGTAGAACGAGCGCACCAGGAAGGTCTTCACCAGGAAGGACACCGCGAGGGCGACCAGCACGATGACCAGGACGTCCCGCAGGAAGATCGCCGCGCCCCGGCGTCGTGTCCGCGGTCGCGGTGCCCCAGGAATGGAGACGTCGGGGGTCGCGCTGTCGCTGGTCATGGGGGTCCTTCGGTGCGGGGCGCTTCGCGCCGGTCTCTAGGGTCGCACACCGTGCCTCGGGATCGCGTGTGACCGCACGGGAGCCGGCATGCGACGACGAAACCCCCGGTGCGCGATGCACCGGGGGTTTCACGGGAGACGACTCAGTTGTCGCGCTTCTCCTTGATCTTGGCCTTCTTGCCACGGAGGTTGCGCAGGTAGTAGAGCTTCGCGCGACGCACGTCACCGCGGGTGACGACCTCGATGTGGTCGATGACCGGGGAGTGAACCGGGAAGGTACGCTCCACGCCGACCTGGAAGCTGATCTTGCGAACCGTGAAGGTCTCGCGCACGCCGTCGCCCTGGCGGCCGATGACGACACCCTGGAAGACCTGGATACGGGAGCGGCTGCCCTCGGTGATGTTCACGTGCACCTTGACGGTGTCACCGGGACCGAACGCCGGGATGTCGGAGCGGAGCGATGCCGCGTCGACGAAGTCGAGGATCTGCATGTCTGGATCTCTTCCTGCAACCGCCACAGGTCGGCAGCAAAATTGGTGTTCATGAAGTGGAGGTGGTACCCGTGCCGCCCGCATGCGGGCGACGGACTCCCCTGAGGCAGAGCCGGTCAGGGCACAAACAATCATTCTGCCACGTTCGCGCGGCGCAGCCAAAACGTCACCGCTCCGGCCGGGTCGTCTCCTCCACGATGATGACGCTCTGCGGGTCGTCGCCGGCGGCGCTGCGCTGCCGATCGGGCATGGGCGGGATGTAGGCGGCACCGTTCGACGCGTGCAGGACGACGTCCGCCGGACGCGCTTCCTGCCAGAGCTGACGCAACTGCAACCAGACGAGGGCGATGCCGACCAGCACGGTGACCACCATCACGGGCGCCCACCAGGCGGCGACGTAGAAACCGAGCGCGATCGTCAGCGCGTGCCAGACCCCGTATCCGAGCACGTCCCACCAGGAGACGGCACGGAGGGCCCGCACGCTCGGACGCATCCGGGTGAGGACCGTCAACGCGAGCTGCCCGAGGAACACCGAGGGGATCGCGAGGAACAGGACCCAGAGGAACGCCCAGCCGCCGGCGTTGAACACCCCCCAGCCCACGAAGAGCCAGAGCGGCAGCAGCACGGCAGCGGGGAACAGCCACCGGTAGATCGCGCGTCTCAGCCACATGCTTGCGATGGTACGCGGCGTCGACCGTCCGCGGGGGCGCGTGCCGCGCACTCACCGGGATCACCCAGCCGGGCGCGGGGCGCGCCGATCACGCCACGACATCCGCGACAATGGAAGGGACATCGAAGGAGCACCATGATCGAACTTCGCACACCCGCCGAGATCGAGGAGATGCGGCCGGCCGGCCGTTTCGTCGCCGAGGTGCTCGCCACCCTGCGGGACGAGACGAAGGTGGGGACGAACCTCCTCGCCATCGACCGCCGGGCACACGAGATGATCCGCAAGGCGGGCGCCGAGTCCTGCTACATCGACTACCACCCGTCCTTCGGAGCGAGCCCGTTCGGCAAGGTCATCTGCACGTCCATCAACGATGCCGTGCTGCACGGTCTCCCCCACGACTACGCGCTCCGCGACGGCGACCTCGTCTCTCTGGACTTCGCGGTGTCGGTGAACGGCTGGGTCGCCGACTCGGCGGTGTCCTTCGTCGTCGGCACGCCGCGTGACGAGGACCTCCGCCTGATCGAGACGACCGAGCGCGCCCTGGACGCGGCGATCGCGGCCGCCCAGGTCGGAAACCGGATCGGTGACATCTCGGCGGCCGTGGCACAGGTGGCGCACGGCGAGGGCTATTCGATCAACACCGACTTCGGCGGGCACGGCGTCGGACGGATCATGCACGGCGACCCGCACGTGCCCAACGACGGGAAGGCGGGACGCGGGTACCCGCTGCGCGCCGGTCTCGTCGTGGCGCTCGAGCCCTGGTTCCTCGCGACGACCGACAAGCTCGTCACGGATCCGGACGGGTGGACCCTGCGCAGCGCCGACGGATCCCGCGGTGCTCATTCCGAGCACACCATCGCGATGACGGCGGACGGCCCGATCGTGCTGACCGACCGTTCGTTCCTCGGCGTCGACTGACTCTGCGGAGGGCGCCCCGCGCCCGACCGGCGAACTTCAGTCGGCCAGAAGGTCGGGGCGCCGTTCCCGGGTGCGCTCGATCTGCTGCGCGCGGCGCCATTCGGCGACGCGTCCGTGGTGCCCGCTGAGGAGCACATCGGGCACGTCGTAGCCGCGCCAGGACGCGGGCTTGGTGTACGAGGGGTACTCGAGGAGGCCATCCTCGTGGGACTCCTCGACCAGGCTGGCCGGATTGCCGACGACGCCGGGGATGAGCCGGCCGACGGCCTCGATCATGGCCATCGCCGCGACCTCGCCGCCGTTGAGCACATAATCGCCGAGACTCACGAGACGAACGTCGCCGAGGGTCGCAGCGTATTCGAAGACGCGCTCGTCGATCCCTTCGTACCGCCCACATCCGAACACGAGGTGGTCCGCGGTCGACCACTCCCGGGCCGTGGCCTGGGTGAACCGCTCCCCCGCGGGCGACGGGAAGACGAAGATCGGGCGCCCCGGCGAATCCGCGGCGATCGCATCGAGGACCTCGCCCCAGGGCTCCGGCTTCATGACCATGCCCGCGCCGCCGCCGTACGGCGTGTCGTCCACGGTACGGTGCCGGTCGTGCGCGGCGTCCCGCAGGTCGTGCACGCGCACGTCCAGCAGGCCGCTCCCCCGGGCCTTGCCGAGCAGCGAGACCTCGAGGACGTCGAAGAACGCCGGGAAGATCGTGACGACGTCGATCCGCACGTCAGTCCTCGTCGGTGGCCGGAGCGGCGTCCGAGAGCGGCGCGGGCGCCGTCGGCTCGTCTGCCGGGAGTTCCTCGAAGAGACCTGCCGGAGGCGTGACGACCACTCGGCCGCCGCGGATGTCGACCTCCGGGACGATCGCCTTAACGAACGGCACGAGCACCTCGTTGTCATCGCCGGTGTCGACGATGAGGAGGTCCTGGGCGGGCATGTGGTCGACGCGGGCCACGCGGCCGACGACGGCACCGTCACGGATGACGCTGAGACCCACCAGCTGGTGGTCGAACCAGGCATCCTCCTCGGCAGACTCGGCGTCCGCGTCCTGGTCGATCCACAGGATGGCGCGCACGAGCGACTCGGCCCCCTCGCGGTCCTCGATGCCCTCGAGGAAGACGACGGGATGGGAGTTCATCCATTTGAACTCGCGCACGGTGACGGTCTTGCCGAACCACGGCGAGGAATCCGGCACCTGCAGGGTGAAGACCGCACCGGTGTGGAAGCGGCCGTCGGGGTCATCGGTGTACAGCTCTACCTTCAGAGCGCCCTTCAGACCGTGCGCCTTCACGAGGCGGCCGACGCGGAGCTGGGTCTTGGCCGGGTGCGGAGGGCGCGCAGAGGCCCTCGCCCGCTCGGACGATTCTTCGCTCATCAGTCGTCGGCGACGTCGACGCGCACGCGGGACCCGTCGGCGAGAGCACTCACCACGGTCCGCAGGGATTTGGCGGTGCGGCCGCCGCGCCCGATCACGCGACCCCGGTCATCGGGGTGCACGTGCACCTCGAGCACGTCGCCGCGGGGCGACGTGGACGAGACGATACGCACGGCGTCAGGGTGATCGACGATCCCCTTGACGACGTGCTCGAGCGCGGCGGCAAGCACGACGGTTACGCCTCGGTGCTCTCAGCGGCCTCGGCCGGGGCCTCGGCTGCGGGGGCGTCGGCCTTCTTCTCGGCCTTGGGCTTGACGACCGACTTCTTGGCGGAGTCGACCTCGAACGGAGCCTTGGGCTCAGCGACCTTCACGGTGCTGACGGCGTTGGCGTCGCCCTTGTAGCGGCCCCAGTCACCGGTGAGCTTGAGCAGCGCGCGGACCTGCTCGGTCGGCTGTGCGCCGACGCCGAGCCAGTACTGCGCACGGTCCGAGTCGACCTCGATGAAGGACGGGTTCTCGGTGGGGTGGTACTTGCCGATCTCCTCGATGACACGACCATCGCGCTTGGTGCGCGAGTCGGCGACGACGATGCGGTAGTACGGCGCACGGATCTTGCCGAGACGCTTGAGACGGATCTTGACAGCCACGATTCTCCTGAATGTGTGGAAGGTGGTCGAACCAGGCGCCTGGAGCGTGGGGTGCACACCCGGCGGAAGCTCTGTAGGGGCGGATCTCATCGGATAGAGGGTCGGACGATGATCCAGCGTCCTATTTTGCCAGATGATCGGGGATGCCGCGAACCAACCGGTGCCGCGTGTCAGACTTGGGCCTGTGACGGTCAACTTCGCTCCCTCCCGCCGCTCGACCGTCGGGGTGGAATGGGAACTCATGCTCGCCGACGGCGCCACCGGTGATCTCGTCCCCCGGGCACCCGAGGTGATCGAGTCCCTCTCCGAGCACACCGCACCGGAACGGTTCACCGTCACGGGCGAGCTCCTCACCAACACCATCGAGCTGACCAGCGGCGTCGGCGACACGGTGGAGGCGGCGATCGACGACATCGCCGACGCGATCTCGGCGGTGCGCACGGCCACCGACCCGGCCGGCATCGAGCTGCTCTGCGCAGGAAGCCATCCGTTCGCGCAGTGGTACGACCAGAGGGTGACCGACAAGACCCGGTACCACTCCCTCATCGAGCGCACCCAGTGGTGGGGACGCAACATGATGATCTGGGGCATCCACGTGCACATCGGCGTCGAGGACGTCACGAAGGTGTTCCCCCTCATCGGCGCGCTGTCGGCGTACCTGCCGCACCTGCAGGCACTGTCCGCGTCCAGCCCCTTCTGGGCGGGCGAGCGAACCGGCTACGCGTCGAACCGGTCCCTGGTCTTCCAGCAGCTGCCCACCGCCGGCCTCCCGTGGCAGTTGTCCGACTGGGCGGGATACGAGGGGTACCTCGAGGACATGGTGCGCACCGGCGTGATGGCCGATGCGACCGAGGTGCGCTGGGACATCCGGCCGGCTCCGAAATGGGGGACGATCGAGATACGCGCCTGCGACGGGATGTCGACCCTCCCCGAGCTCGCCGCGGTCGCCGCCCTGACCCAGGTCCTCGTCGAGGACTTCTCCCGGCGACTGGACGACGGCGAGGACCTCGCGGTCCTCCAGCCGTGGTTCGTCCGGGAGAACAAGTGGCGTGCGGCGCGCTACGGGATGGACGCCGAGGTGATCGTCGACCGTTCCGGGCGACAGGAGCCCGTCGCCGAGCACCTCCGCGAGACGATCGATCGGCTCTCCGAGACCGCTGACGAGCTCAAGTGCGCCGGCGAGTTCGCGGGTCTGCAGTCGATCCTGTCCCAGGGTGCCAGCTATGAGCGACAGCTCGCGGTGGCCAGCGCCGCCGACGGGGACCTGCGTGCGGTGGTCGCCCACCTCATCCGCGAGTTCCGCGCCGGTCCCAGCCGCCGGGAGCCCCTGAACGCGCTCTGATCCGCTCCGCGCGGCTCTCAGCCCTTGCCGAGCATCTTCTGCAGCTCGGCGAGGTCCGCCGCACTCGGCGCCTTCTGTGCGCCGCCGAGCCCGAAGCCGGACCCGGTGGGGGTGGCCGCCTCCGCGGCGGCACCGGCGTTCTCCGCCGCGCGCTTGGCGGGGTTGCCCGACCGCGAGCCCTTCGCCTTCTGCTGCTTGCCGCGCTTGCTGGACGCGCCCGGACGGCCCATCGACCCCATGCCGGGGATGTTGGGCACGCCGCCGCGCGCGACGGTCTTCATCATCTTCGCCGCCTGCTCGAAGCGCTGGACCAGCTGGTTGACGTCGGTGACCGTCATCCCGGAGCCCTTCGCGATGCGCAGGCGACGGGATCCGTTCAGGATCTTCGGGTTGCGGCGCTCCCCCGGCGTCATCGAACGGATGATCGCCTCGGTGCGGTCGATCTCGCGCTCGTCGAAACCGTCGAGCTGCTGTTTCATCTGGCCCATGCCCGGGAGCATCCCGAGCATCTTCTTCATCGAGCCCATCTTCTTCATCTGCTGCAGCTGCTCGAGGAAGTCCTCCAGCGTGAACTGCTCCGTCGCGAGCTTCTCCGCCATCTTCATGGCTTCGGTCTCGTCGAACGCCTGCTGCGCCTGCTCGATCAGGGTGAGGATGTCACCGAGATCGAGGATGCGGCTGGCCATGCGGTCCGGGTGGAAGGGCTCGAGATCCTCCAGGCCCTCGCCGGTGGAGGCGTAGATGATGGGACGGCCGGTGACGGATGCCACCGACAGCGCGGCACCACCGCGCGCGTCGCCGTCGAGTTTGGAGAGCACGACTCCGGTGAAGTCGACGCCCTCCTGGAACGCCTTGGCGGTGTTCACGGCGTCCTGACCGATCATCGCGTCGATGACGAAGAGGACCTCGTCGGGGTCCGTGGCGCGCCGGATGTCGGCGGCCTGCTTCATGAGCTCCTCATCGACGCCGAGCCGTCCGGCCGTGTCGATGATGACGATGTCGTGCAACTGGCGCTTGGCGTACTCGACGCCGTCGCGCGCGACCTTGACCGGGTCGCCGACACCGTTGCCGGGCTCCGGGGCGTACACGGCCGCGCCGGCGCGCTCGGCGACGACCTGGAGCTGGTTGACCGCGTTCGGGCGCTGGAGGTCCGCCGCGATGAGCAGGGGCGTGTGCCCCTCCTTCTCGAGCAGCCGGGCGAGCTTGCCGGCGAACGTCGTCTTCCCGGATCCCTGGAGGCCCGCGAGCATGATCACCGTCGGGGGCGTCTTCGCGAACCGCAGACGCCGCTGCTCCCCGCCGAGGATCGCCACCAGCTCCTCGTTGACGATCTGCACGACCTGCTGGGCCGGGTTGAGTGCACGGTTGACCTCGTCGCCCAGCGCCCGCTCACGGACCTTGCCGGTGAACTCCTTCACGACCGGAAGGGCGACATCCGCGTCCAACAGCGCGCGGCGGATCTCGCGGACGGTGCCGTCCACGTCCGCCGCGGTGAGCTTGCCCTTCGTGCGCAGATTGCGGAAGGTCTCGGTGAGCCGGTCGGAGAGAGTGCCGAAAGTCGCCATGATTCCCCGATTCTACGCTGAGCGGCGGACGAGTCCGGGGCATCCCCGCCGATGCGCCGTCGGCGGGTCCGGCGAACGCGCGCGGATCCCGCCGGTCAGCGCGCGGCGAGCTCGAGGGCGTCGGCGAGAACCCCCTCCAGCGAGGTGTCGTCACCCGTCCTGTCCGCCCAGGCCCAGACGGCGGCCAGCACCGCCGCGGCATAGGCCGCTCCCCGCACCTCGGACTCCAGGGACGATGTTCCTTCGGCACGGAGGCGTTCGGCCACGGCGTTCTGCAGGCGGGCCTGCCGGAGGGCCCGGTCGCGGGCGAGCTCGGCGGCGACCCCCATGGCCTCCGCGTTCGTGATCGCGAGGGCGAGCGTGTCCGGGACGAGACCGTCCGCGAGGGCGGACAGCGCGTCGCGGACCGTCACCTCCGGCGTGCGGAGCAGGTCCTCCGCCACCCGGATCCGCTCGTCGAAGCGGGTCCAGAGCACGTCGACCTTGCCGGCGAAGTAGTTGAAGAAGCTGGAACGAGAGACGCCGGCGCGACGGGTGATGTCGGCGATGGAGGTCGCGTCGTAACCCTGCTCCAGGAACAGTTCGCTGGCGGCCTCGGCGATCGTCTCACGCGAGGAGGCGCGCGGACGACCGGGGCGGGCGGATGCGGACACGCACCCAGCTTACGGAGCGGCCGACACCCCCTGAGGACCCCTAGACTCGATTTGTTGGACCGCATCCATAAAGTACGGTCCGTCTCCCACAGCAAAGGCACACCATGCACAGCGCCCCCACGGCCCACCACCGTCGCACCCTGCCTCTCCTCGCCGTCTCCCTCGCCGGGCTCCTCGCGCTGGCTGGGTGCGCCGCCCCCGCTCCGAGCGCACCCGAGTCGGGCGGCACCCTCGTCTATGCGACGGGCGACGCGGAGCCCACCTGCCTCGACCCGCATGTGGGCGGCAACTATCCCCAGGCCCTGATCTCGACCCAGTACCTCGAGCCGCTGGTCGGCCGCGACGAGGACGGGGAGATCACGCCCTGGCTCGCCACCGACTGGACCGTCTCGGACGACGGGCTGACATGGGACTTCACCCTGCGCGAGGACGTCGCGTTCACCGACGGCACTCCCCTGGACTCCGCTGCGGTGAAGGCGAACATCGAGCACCTCCAGGACCCGGACACGGGCTCTTCGACGGGCTACCTGGCCGTCGAGAAGGTGCGCGAGGTCGAAGCCGTCGATGCCGGGCACGTCCGCTTCCACCTCTCCGCGCCGGACTCCGCGCTGCTGGAGTCCCTCAGCCAGCAGTGGACCGCCATCCAGTCCCCGGCCGGGCTCGCCCGCGGCATCGACGAAAACTGCGCCGCCCCGGTCGGCACCGGTCCGTTCATCGTCGACGAGTGGGTGCCCCAGCAGCAGATCACCCTGGTCCGCAACGATGCGTACGTCGCCCCGGACGGCGGCACCGAGGATGCCGGAGCGCCCCACCTGGACGAGATCGTCTGGCGCTTCATCCCCGACGCCGCCACCCGCTGGGCGGCGCTGCGCGCGGGAGAGGTCAACGTGATCGACAACCCCCAGCCGGACGCCATCGTCGCCGCGGAGGCATCGGAGGACATCGCCCACATCGACGCCCCCCGCCCCGGCTCGGTCAACCGCATCGAACTCAATTCGGGACAGGCCCCCTTCGACGATGAGCGCGTGCGCACGGCGTTCCTCCTGGCCGCGGACCCGGAGCCGGGCATCCGGTCGCTCTACCAGGGCACCGTGGAGCGCTCCTTCTCACCGCTGGCGAGCACCGAGCCGCTGGCGTTCTCCGATCCCGAGCCGTTCGGCACCGATGTCGCCGAGGCCGAAGCGCTCCTGGACGAGGCCGGATGGACCGACGAGGACAGCGACGGCATCCGCCTCAAGGACGGTGCGCGGCTCACCGTCCGCTTCCCGGTGAGCACCAACCAGTCGGTGGCGGCGGAGCAGTCCCTGTTCGAGCAGATCCAGGCCAACGCCGCTGCCGTGGGCTTCGACGTCATCCTCACCCCCATGGACCTCTCCGCCTGGTATGCGGCACTCGGCGCGAACGAGTACGAGGCGGTCAGCGCTCCGTACACGAAGGTCGGTCCCGACGTCCTGCGCATCCTGTACCACTCGGACGGCATCATCCCGGCGCCGTCCGGGTACTTCGCCAACCACGCGCAGCTGTCCGACCCGGAGCTCGACGCGGTCCTCGATGCGGCATCCGCGACGAGCGATGCCGAGGAGCGGGCGGACCTGTACGCACAGGCCCAGCGGATCATCCTGGACAGCCGCACGGTGCTGCCCCTGTACGACCAGCAGAACCATTTCCTCACCCGGGGCGTGACGGGGGTCCGCACCCTGGGCACGGTCGCGACGCCGACCTTCGTCGACGCCCGCCTCGGCGACTGAGCCCGACCGATGCGGTTCGCACGCTGGGCAATGGCCCGCATCGGTTCGGCCCTGCTCGTCGTCTGGGTCGTCACCACCGTGGTCTTCTTCGCACTGCGGGCGTCGGGCGACCCCCTGGAGGCGATCCTGGGGGGACCCGGTTCGCAGGCCGGTGAGGAGGCCGTCGCCCGGGCGCGGGAGACCTACGGGCTGGACCAGCCACTGATCTGGCAGTACCTGCTTCTCCTCGGTCGCGTCGCGACGATGCAACTGGGCGATTCGTACGCCCGCAGGCAGAGCGTGGTGGACCTCATCGCCGCCCAGCTGCCGTCGACCCTGCTGCTGGCGACCCTCGCGCTGGTGCTGGCGTGGGCGCTCGCCCTCACCGGCGCGCTCATCGCGCAGACGGCTCGTGGTCCTGTCGCGCGGTCCTTCTCCGTGTTCCTCCGGGGCGCCGAGGTGGTCGCCACCGTCATGCCGCAGTTCTGGCTCGGCGCCGTGCTCATCCTCGTGTTCGCGGCCGGCCTCGGCGTGCTCCCCGCCACCAGCAGCGGGGCGGACCCGGCGGGCCTCGTGCTGCCGGTCGTGACACTCGCCATCCCGATCGCGGGCTTCCTGGCGCAGGTCATGCGCGACTCCCTCGCCGAAGCGGACGCGGCGCCCTTCGCGACGACGGCGCGCTCGCGCGGCGCGTCCGAGACGCGGGTGCTCCTGCGGCACACGCTCCGCCACGCCAGCCTTCCGGTGCTGGCCCTCTCGGGATGGGCGTACGGCAGCCTGCTCAGCGGAGCGGTCGTGGTGGAGACGCTCTTCGCCCGGCCTGGTCTCGGCCGGCTGCTGATCGACGGCGCCATGCAACGCGACGTGCCCCTGGTGATCGGCGCGGTGGTGGTGGTCGCCCTGGTGTACATCGTGGTGCTCGTGGTCGGCGATGCCCTCGAGCTCCTGGTGGATCCGCGTCTCCGGCGCGGACGGGGCGTCGTCTCGCCCCCTGCGGACGTGGCGGTGGGATCGTGACCGTCCTCGCCCCGACCGTCCTCGCGGTGCGCGGCACGGCGGCACGGCTCGGGCCGACCGGTCTGCTCGCCGCCGTGGTCCTGGTCCTGCTCCTGCTGGCCGCCCTGTGGCCGGGGTTGCTCGCTCCGGGCGCGGCGCTCGCGATCGCTCCCGCCGACGCCTTCCAGCCGCCCTCCTGGGGGCATCCATTCGGCACCGACGAATCGGGGCGGGACATCTACACGCGCGTCGTCCACGGCACGGCCCCCTCGGTCGGGATCGGGATCGCCGCGACCGCCATCGGCGTCGGCGGCGGCCTGGTGCTGGGATTCGCGGCGGGCCTCGGGCCGCGATGGCTGGATGCGGCCATCGGCCGGATCATCGAGGTGCTCTTCGCCCTCCCGACTCTCGTCATGGCGCTGCTGCTGGTCGCCGTGATGGGTCCCGGCACGGGTGCCGCCGTGCTCGCGATCGGGGCGGCCACGGCCCCGGGGTACGCCCGCATCCTGCGGGCCCGCGTCCGAGGCGTCGCGCGCAGCGACTACGTCGCCTACGCCCGCTGGGAGGGCGCACGCCCCGTGTCCGTGTTCTCGAGACACATCGCCCCCAATGCCCTCTGGCCGCTCGTGGGGGTGGGCACCCTCGGTATCGGCCAGGCCGTGGTGTGGGTGAGTGCGCTCAGCTTCCTCGGGTTCGGAGCCCTCCCGCCCTCACCGGAGTGGGGGGCCATGCTCAACGCGGGACGCGTGTACATCTCCAGCGCGTGGTGGATGACGATCTTCCCGGGACTGGCGATCGTGGTGACGGCGACGGCCCTCACCGTGCTGGGGCGACGCGTCGGGGGAACGGGGCGAGGATGACACTGCACGTGGAAGGGCTCACGGTGATCCTGCCCGGGGCGGGAAAGGTGCTGGATGACGTCGACCTGCATGTCGGGCCGGGTGAGCGGCTGGCGATCGTGGGCGAGTCGGGGGCCGGCAAGTCCGTTCTCGCCCGGACGCTCCTGGGGCTGACCCAGGACGACCCCCGCGCACGTGTCACCGCCGACCGGTTCGAGATCGACGGTCGGGACGTCCGGCGTCTGTCCCGGCGCGCCTGGCGCCGGATGCGGGGCACCGCCGTCTCGCTCGTCCTCCAGGATGCCCTGCAGTCGCTCGACCCGCTCCGCACGGTGGAGGCGGAGGTGGGCGAGGCCCTCGCGATCCGCGGCGCGCGCCGCGGGGACCGACGGGAGCGCGTCATCCGCGCTCTCGAGGAGGCAGGGCTGCCCGGAGCCGAGCAACGGCTGCGGCAACGGTCGGAGGAGCTTTCCGGCGGGATGCGGCAACGTGTCCTGATCGCCTCGGCGCTGGTCGCGGGCGCACCGCTGCTGGTGGCGGACGAGCCCACGACCGCGCTCGACGCGACCGTGGCGGCCCGCATCCTGGGGCTGCTCGGTGACCTCCCCCGCCGGGGGCGTTCGCTCGTGCTCATCAGTCACGATCTCGGAGTCGTCTCCCGCGTCGCCGACCGCGTCGCGGTGCTCGACGCCGGCCGGGTCGTCGAGCAGGGAGCGACCCGTGATGTGCTCGAACACCCCCGCCACCCCGTCACCCGCGCACTGGTGGACGCGATACCGCGTGGCGCGAAGGAGGCGTCGGACCCCGACGGCGGACGCGTCCTCCTGGAGGCGAAGGATCTCACACGCCGATACCGCGCCCCGGGCGGGCGGACGGTCACCGCGGTGGACGGCGTCGGCATCACGGTCCGTGCAGGACGGACCGTCGGTGTGGTCGGCGAGTCCGGCTCCGGCAAGACGACACTCGCCCGGCTCCTGATCGGCGCGGAGCGCCCCGATCGGGGAGAGGTCACCCTCGGCACACCCCCGCCCCGCATCCGCCTCATCCCGCAGGACACGCTCGGCTCCTTCGACCCGCGGTGGACCGTCGCGCGGATCCTCCGGGCCGCCGCAGGCCGCGAGGGCCAGAGGCCCGAGGATCTGCTCCGCCAGGTCGGTCTCCCGCCGGCGTTGCTCGGCCGACGCCCGGCCTCGCTCTCCGGCGGTCAGCGTCAGCGCGTCGCGATCGCCCGAGCGCTGGCGGGCTCTCCGGATCTGCTCGTCTGCGACGAACCGGTGTCCGCTCTCGATGTCACCACTCAGGCCGGGATCCTGGAGCTCCTGTTGGAGCTCCAGCGCACCGCGGGGCTGGGGATGGTGTTCATCTCACACGATCTGGCCGTCGTGCGTCGCGTCAGCGATCGCGTCATGGTGATGCGGGACGGCAGGACGGTCGAAGCCGGTCCGGTCGAGGACGTCTTCTCATCGCCGAGGCATGACTTCACGCGCGAACTCATCCGCGCCGCCACCCCGGCCTGACCGACGTGCGAGACGACTCAGTCCGCGCTGGTGACCGACTGGACGCCCCCGTCGGAGTCCAGGTTGACCAGGAGCACGTCGTCGGTCTCATCGGCGTCGAGCGCGTACTCCAGCACGGCGAACGGGTCCGCGCCGCCGTGCTCGTCGGCGAGGATCGTCAGGCTCGTCAGCTGCATCGACCTGATCACGTCGACGTGCACGTCGCCGGAGAGGTCCACCAGCATCCCGGGCAGCGTCTCACCGTAGGTGGCCTGCTGCTGCAGGATGTACTCCGTGACCTCGCTGGTGCGGTCGTCCAGTTCGGCGATCATCGCGTTCCGGGCGACCATGTCGAGCTGTTCGAGTGACGACACCAGGGACGCCGCCACGTCGAGGGCCGCCTCCGAGACGTCGTCCTGATCCGGCGCGGTCAGATCAACCGTCACCGTCTGGTCGCCGAACTCCACGTTCTCCGACCAGAAGATCGAACCATCGGGGCCGGACTCCAGGAGCCCGAAGAAGTCGTGTTCGATCGCCATGTCCTTATGAAACCAGCCTGTCAGCCCGGACGGTAGTGCGACGCGCAGTCCGCCTCCGTACCCGCCCGCGCATCACGAGACGAGGGCGTCGACGAACACGTGCGGCGTGAAACCGGTGAGATCGCCGATCCCCTCGCCCTGACCCAGCAGCTTGACCGGAATGCCCGTTCGCTCCTGCACGGCGAGCACGAAACCGCCCTTGGCGGAACCGTCCAGCTTCGTCAGCACGAGCCCGGTCACCCCGGCGTGCTCCAGGAACGCCTGGGCCTGCATGACACCGTTCTGACCCGTGGTGGCGTCGAGGACGAGCAGGACCTCGCTGATGGGGGCCTGCTTCTCGATGACGCGCTTGATCTTGCCGAGTTCGTCCATGAGGCCGCCCTTGGTGTGCAGGCGCCCCGCGGTATCCACGAGCACGATCTCGGTGCCGGTGTTCTTCGCGTATTCGACGGTCTGGAACGCGACGGATGCCGGGTCCTGACCCTCCTGCTGCGGGCGCACGATCGCCGCTCCCCCGCGTTCCGCCCACGTCGCGAGCTGGTCGACCGCCGCCGCGCGGAAGGTGTCCGCCGCCCCGACGACCACCGAGCGGTCGTAGCGACGGAGGAAGTGCGCGAACTTGCCGATCGTGGTCGTCTTGCCGACCCCGTTGACGCCCACGACCAGCACGACGGCCGGACGCTCCGTGAGCCGGAGCGTGGTGTCGAACGCGGCGAAGTGCTCCTCCAGCGTCTCCTTCAGCATCCGCTGCAGGTCACGCGGATCCGTGGTGCGGTACCGCTCCACCTTCTCGCGCAACTCCTCGAGGAGGCGCTCCGTGATGTCCGGGCCGAAGTCGGCGGTCAGCAGCGCCGTCTCGAGGTCTTCCCAGGTGTTCTCATCGATGACGGGTTTGACGAACATCCCGCGCAGGGCACGCCCCAGGGACCACGATCTTTCGGCCATGACTCCAGCCTAGGGGCCTGACTAGGCGCTCTCGCGTTCCCGCACGCGTTGACCGACCACGGCGGACACGCCGTCCTGCCGCATGGAGACGCCGTAGAGGGCGTCAGCGATCTCCATCGTGCGCTTCTGATGCGTGATGACGATCAGCTGACTGGACTCGCGCAACTGCTCGAACACGCTGAGCAGTCGCCCGAGGTTGGCATCGTCCAGCGCGGCCTCGACCTCGTCGAGGATGTAGAACGGGCTCGGACGGGCCTTGAAGATCGCCACGAGCAGTGCCACCGCGGCCAGGGATCGCTCCCCGCCGGAGAGCAACGAGAGCCGCTCCACCTTCTTCCCGACCGGCCGCACCGTCACCTCGATGCCGGTGCGCAGCGGATCCTCCGGCGCCGTCAGGGCGATGCTGCCCGTCCCGCCCGGGAACAGCACCGGGAAGACCTCGGCGAACGCCGCCTTGGTGTCTTCGAAGGCGGCGACGAAGATCGTCTGCATCCGCTCGTCCAGCTCCGCGATGATCGTCAGGAGGTCGGCGCGGGTGCGGGTGAGGTCGGCCAGTTGGTCGGTCAGGAAGGTGTGCCGCTGCTCGAGCGCGGCGAACTCCTCCAGCGCGAGCGGGTTGACCCGGCCGAGCTGCGCCAGCTTCCGCTCCGCATCCTGGAGCCGCCGCTTCTGCGCGGCGCGATCGTACGGCACGCCCTGGGGCGCATCGCCGTCCTCCCCCGTCGGGCCGTTCTCCGCGGGGATGAGCTGATCGGGACCATATTCCGAAATGAGAATGTGCTCGTCCAGCCCCAGCTCACTGTGCACGCGTTCCAGCAGCGCGGTGACGTGCAGACGCTTCTCGTGGATGCGCAGTTCCAGGCCGTGGACGCTCTCGGTCAGGCCGCTCAGTCGCTCCCGGAGCGCGGCTTCCTCGCGTCGCGCCTCGGACAGTTCCGCGGTGACCGCGGTGCGCGCGGTCTCGGCGGTGGCGAGCGCGACCCGGGCCTCGGTGACGGATCGATCCACGGACTGCATGAGCGCGGGCAACTGCGCGGCGACGCCCGCCGCGATGTCACGCTGGCGGCGACGGAGCACCGCCCGACGGGCGGCCTCCTCGGCGGCTGAGCGCTCCCGCTCGCGCTGTCGTTCCAAGCCTGCGACGCGGGCCTCCCCGGCACGGATGCGCTCCCGCAGCGTCTCCACGTCCAGTCGGCAGCGCATCTCGGCGTCCCGCGCCGCTTCCAACGCCGCGAGCATGCCGTCGCGGGCGGAGACGTCCAGGATCGGACGAGGCGCCTCCTGCGCATTCGCGAGCCGCTCGTCCGCCACCCGGGCGGCGTCCTCGGCCTCCGCGACGGCTTCCTGCACCTGACGCAGGGACGCGGTCAGCCGATCGCACTCCGCGATCGCCGCCTCGTGCCGCACCGTTGCCCGGTTGACCTTCTCGGCGTGGGCGGCGAGGGCGGCATCGTGCGCGCGGAGGGCGGCCAGGGCGGATTTCGTGTGCGCGCGGGCCTCGGCGAGGTCGTGCGAGCGATCCCCCAGCGCCTCCCGCAACGAGTCCGCCACGACCCTGATCTCCGAGAGTCGGTCGACCGCCGCATCGCGCTCCGCAGCCAGTTCCAGACGCGAGCGGCCCTGCCCGGAGCCCGCACGGACCGTGAACCGGGTCGCGACCTCGCCGCTGCGCGTGACGATCGTCACGTCCGATGCGTCCGCGTGCTCCGCCAAGGCGAACGCTGCCCGGAGATCGTCCACGATGACCACGCGCGAGAGCAGCCCGAGCACGCCCGGCGGCGCCGTGACGACATCCCGGGCCGCGACGATGCCCTTGCCGGTCGGGATCCTCGCGGGCTCCGTGGCGACCTCGGCGACGACGATGTCGACGACGCCGTACTCCCCCGTACGCGCGGCATCCACGGCGGCCATGGCATCCGCGCGGGTGTCCACGAGCACGCCCTCCGCGACGGCCCCCAGGGCCGCGGCGATCGCCGGCTCGTATCCCGCCGCGACCTGCACGGAATCGCCCACCAGGCCACGCACCCCGGGACCTCCGCCGAAGATCAGTTCCGACGCGCCGGTGCGCACGTCCAGCGCGCGGCCGAGCGCGGTCACCTGCGCGGTGAGGGAATCCTGTTCCCGCTCCGCGGCATGCAGTCGTTCACGGATGCCGGCGACGTCGTTCTCGGCCTCGGTCGCGCGGCGCTGCGCCTGCTCGTACGCTGCGGCGTGCTCGGCGGAGGATTCCTCAGGAACGAGATCGGGGTCCACTCCCGCGAGTTCCTCGGCCGCGGCCGCGCGGCGGCTCTCCGCGGCGTCGAGCGCCTTCTGCTGACGTTCGACCCCGGCCCGCACCGCCGCGAGGGCGGACTGGGCGGCCTCCGCGGATCCGCGCAGCGCGGTCAGCCTCATGTCGTGCTGGGAGACGAGCGCGCTCTGCTCGGCGATGTCGACGTCGAGCGCGTCGAGTTCGGCGCGGGCGCGGGTGACCTCGCGCGCCGCCGCCGCGGCGGCATCCTGGGCCTCGCCGACCCCCGTCGACACCTGCTCCAGTTCGGCGCGCGCGTCGTCGATCGTCGACTGCGTCACGGACGGCGTCGGCACCAGTGCGTCCTCGTCGACGGACAGCAACGCGAGACGCTGCCCGGTGAGCGTGTTGAGGCCGCGCAGCCGTTCCTGGACCCGCTCCAGCCCGAACGCGACGCTCCGGGCACTGTCCACCGCGGCGGAGCGCTCCTGAGCCTCGAGCGCGGCCACCCTGGCGCGCAGGGATTCGGACCGATCCTGCAGCAGGGTGCGCTCGGCGCGCCGCTCCTGCTCGTTGCGTGCGAAGTCGGCGAGCTCGGTCCGCAGGGCCACCAGCTCGTCCGCCAGCAGGCGCGCCTTCGCGTCACGCACCACCGCGGCGATCGTGGCAGCCTCCCGGGCGACCTCCGCCTGGCGCCCGAGCGGCTTCAGCTGACGACGCAGCTCTCCGGCGAGATCGCTCAGGCGGGTGAGATTCGCCTCCATCGCATCGAGCTTGCGGAGGGTCTTCTCCTTGCGACGGCGGTGCTTGAGGATGCCGGCGGCCTCCTCGATGAATCCGCGACGATCCTCCGGGCTGGCCTGGAGAACGGTATCGAGTCTCCCCTGACCGACGATGACGTGCATTTCCCGCCCGAGTCCGGAATCGCTCAGGAGCTCCTGGACGTCGAGAAGCCGGCAGGACTGACCGTTGATCGCGTACTCGCTCGCGCCGTTGCGGAACAGTGTGCGACTGATCGTGACCTCGGCGTACTCGATCGGCAGAGCACCGTCCGAGTTGTCGATCGTGAGCTGGACCTCGGCACGTCCGAGCGGTCCGCGGGTGGATGTACCGGCGAAGATGACGTCGTCCATCTTGCCGCCGCGCAGAGTCTTCGCGCCCTGTTCGCCCATCACCCACGCGAGTGCGTCGACGACGTTCGACTTGCCGGATCCGTTGGGTCCGACGATGGCGGTCACCCCGGGTTCCAGGGCGAAGGTCGTGGGCTGGGCGAAGGATTTGAACCCTTTGAGCGTCAGGCTCTTCAGGTGCATGCAGGATCCTCCGGCCGGTTCGACGAGCTCCGCTCAACGGTACCCGAGCACGCTCCACGGCCCCTGCAGGCTCGCCCCGCAACACACACGACACGCCCGGGATGTTGACAGCGCTCTCTCAGCGGGTCTATGTTCGCTTCTCGCAACCGATGTCGAGAGGAGGTCGCCCCATGATGAACCCAGCTTGCACCCGCACCCCGCGTGTCAACGCCCCGGCGACCGTCTCCATCGATGCGTTCCGGATCGGCGGCGCCGCCGCGATCCAGAACCCCGCGTACGCCGCGAACTAGCGCGCACAGGGGACGAGTCCGCCCACGACGGGTCGGACGCCTCCGGCGTCCGTGGCCCGCTCGGGTCGCCGTCCCGCCCGCGCTCATGCGCACCCTGCGTACCCTCCCGCCGCACTCGGCATGGCGCCCTTCCGCGCCGCCCCGGCCCTTTCCCTCCCCCTTCCGAATCAGGACATCACCATGAAAACCCTGCACGTCTCCGCCGACGTGTCCGCGAGCACGGACACCGTCACCCCGCTCACTCATCCGCCGGCCCGCGCCTCCGTCCTGGAAAGGACGGCGATGCGCCTCGGCCTCTGGCTGCTCCTCTGGGGCCGTCACCGCTCGGAGCGCCGCGCCGACTTCGACGCGTACTCCCGCCACCGTCTCGCCGAGCAGGTATGGGCGGAACGTCACCGGGCAGACGCCTATGGGACGTTCCACCTCCCCCTCCTCTGAACCGCGGCGCCGCCGCATCCGCACCAGGAGGTGCACACATGTCCCCGTCCACCCTCGAATTCCATCCGATCCGCGTCCCCGGGTCCGTGCACGGCGACGACGCCGCCGACTTCCGCGACATGGTCGAGGTCCGCAACCGGGTGTACCGCGAGATCTCCGGTCATGACGACAACCGGACGACGGCGGAGGAGATCCTCCCCGTCTACCGTCCCGACGACCCGCACGAACGGCGCTTGCTCTGGCTCGTGCGGGCGGCGGGACGGCCGGTCGGCCGACTGGGGATCGACCTCCCGTTGGAGGCCGGTTCCCGGTCGGCGTACCTGCTGATCGAGCTGGCCCGGGACGCCTGGGGCCGCGGCATCGGCTCGGCGGCCGAGACGTTGCTCGTCGACGTGGCTCGCCGGGAAGGACGCTCCATCCTGCAGACCTGGGTGGAACACCCCGCCGCAGAGGGAGAGCGCCTCACGCCGCCGACGGGCTACGGGAGCGTGCCGCTCGACCACGCGGCACGCTTCCTGCTGCGCCACGGGTACACGCTCGAACAGGTCATCCGGGTCAGTGCCTACGACCTGCACGGACCGCACGAGCACCTCGCCGTCCTCGCGGAGCACGCCCGCGCCGCCGCATCCGGCTACCGGACGGTGCAGTGGGAGCTCCCTACTCCGGACGCGTACATCGAGGGGTATGCCTGGATGAAGTCGCGCATGTCCACGGACGCGCCCGCGGCCGGACTCGTGGTGGACGAGGAGATCTGGGATGCGGATCGCCTCCGTGCCCATGACGCCCAGTACCTGGACGGAGGCCGCCGCGTGCTGGTCACCGCCGCCGTGCACGTCGCCACCGGGGAGCTGTGCGCCTTCAACGAGCTGGCGATCGGGCAGGACCCCACGGAAGCCTCCCACCAGGAGGACACCCTCGTGCTGACGGCGCACCGAGGTCACCGCCTCGGCATGCTCGTGAAGGCCGAGGGCCTGCTGAGCTGGCGCGAGCGGTGGCCGGGCTCGCCGCGCGTGATCACCTACAACGCGGAGGAGAACCGCCCGATGCTCGACATCAACGAGGCGCTGGGATTCGTTCCCCGCGCCTATGAGGGGGCGTGGAAGAAGGTGCTCGGATGACCCGGACGGGTCAGGCGCGCGGCGGCCGCTGGCAGCGCGGGCAGTAGTGACTCGAGCGGTTCATGAATCCGACCCGCACGATCGGCGAGCCGCACCGCGGGCACGGCTGGCCGGTGCGCCCGTAGGCGTTCAGCGAGTGGGCGAAGTACCCGGCCTGACCGTTCACGTTCACGTACTGGGCGTCGAAGCTCGTGCCGCCCTCGGCGAGGGCGCGGTGCAGCACGGTCCGCACCTCGGCCAGCAGCCGGTTCACCGAGCGGGTGTGCAGCGAGAGCGCCGGCGTCTCCGGGTTGATCCGTGCTGCCCACAGCGCCTCGTCGGCGTAGATGTTGCCGATTCCGCTCGCGACCGTCTGATCGAGCAGGACCCGTTTCACGGCGGAGGCCTTCCGGCCGAGGGCGGAGCGGAAGCCCGTATCGGAGAACGCGGGATCCAGCGGGTCCCGGGCGATGTGCTGCACCTGCGAGGGCACGGCCGGGCGTTCCGTGCCCCACCCGCCCGGAGCGCCGTCCGGTGTGGGAACGAGCGTGTCCACCGCGAGCGAGCCGAAGGTGCGCTGATCGGCGAAGACGACGCTGATCTCCCCGTGCCGCGGGTGCTGCACGTCGACGCGGATGCGCTCGTGTCGCTCCCGCGCGGCGCCCGGCTCGCGCAACAGCATCTGCCCGCTCATCCCGAGATGGGCGACCATGCACTCGCCGGACGCGACCGACTCGTCCTCGATCGGCAGCCAGAGGAACTTGCCTCGGCGCGCGGCGGTCTCGATCCGCCGGCCGACCAGGGCGTGCTCGAAGTCCGCGCCGGTACCGGGATGCCTCGTGAGGGCACGCTCGTCGAGCACCTCGACACCGGTGATGACGGCTCCGGTGACCGCGGGGGCGAGGCCCGCGCGGACGACCTCCACCTCGGGAAGCTCAGGCATGCGACGTCCCGGTCAGGACTGGGCCGACAGCAGGTGCCACGCCTGCAGTGCGGCCGCCATCTCGGCGTGCTTCTTGCTCGTCCCGGTGCCGATCTGCGTGATGTCGCCGACGGAGACACGCGCCGTGAACACCCGGGCATGATCGGGACCGGTCGCCTCCACGGCGTACGCCGGCGCGGGGAGGCCGCGAGCAGCGGCCAGTTCCTGCAGGCTGGTCTTGGGGTCGACGGCAGCACCGTAACGCTCGGGGTCGCCCAGCAGCGGCTCGATCAGCCGGAGCACCAATGCCGTGGCCTCTTCCGGCCCCGCCGACAGGTACGTCGCGCCGATGAGGGCCTCGGTCGTGTCGGCGAGGATGGAGTCCTTGTCGTCGCCGCCGGTCAGCTGCTCGCCCCGGCCGAGGCGGATGTACTCGCCCAGGCCGAGCCCTCGCGCGACCTCCGCCAGTGCCACCGTGGAGACGACGCTGGCGCGCCGCTTCGCGAGCGATCCTTCGTCGAGATCCGGATGCTCGGTGTAGAGCTTCACCGTCACGGCCTGACCCAGCACCGAGTCGCCGAGGAATTCGAGTCGCTCGTTGTGCGGGCTCTGCCCATGCTCGTAAGCGTAGGAGCGGTGCGTGAGCGCGAGTGAGAGAAGCTCGGGGTCGATGTCGACCCCGAGCTTCTCGGAAAGTGCGGAGAGGTCCGCCGCGTCCTTCATGGGACGAGGATCAGACGTCGGCGACCTTGCGGCCCTTGTACTCCAGGAACAGCTCAGTGCCCTGCGAGTCCGTGACGACCTTCGCCTGGTGGGGACGCGAGTAGACGGTCTGGCCGTTCTCGACGGTCTTGACCAGCGTGATGGGCGCGGCCTTCCACTGCGCGCGGCGCGAGCGAGTGTTGGAGCGCGAAACCTTGCGCTTCGGGGGGTTACCTGCCATGGTCTTCTCTTTCCTACGAGGTCTGTGTGCTAAGTCCGGGCTCGCCGGGATCGGAGTCCTGGTCCGCCGCGAGTTCCGCAAGCGCTGCCCAGCGCGGATCGAGGGCTTCGCGTGGTTCCACCACGGTGTTCTCAGCCAGACGTTCTCCGGTCTCAGGGTCGAGACCGGGGCAGTCAGGCCGGCACACCGGCTGGAAGGGAAGCGACAGGACGATCGCATCCCTGACCAGAATTTCAAGATCCACGTGGTCGTCTTGAACTTCGAAGTCCGCCGCTTCCTGACCAGGATACGCGAAAAGCTCCTGGAACTCGACTTCGACGGGCTGGACGATGTCGGTGAGGCACCGACCGCAGATACCGGCGGCCTGACCGGCGGCGACACCGGAGACGAGGATCCCCTCGTGCACGGACTCGAGTTTCACGTCGAGTTCGATCACGGACTTCTCCTCCACGGCGACGAGTCCTTCGCCCCATTTGTCCGCGGTCTGGACGTCGAAGGACACCTCGCGCATCTCCCCCGGATGGTGGACGATGTCACGGACGTTGATGCTGTAGGGGCCGGGCCGACGAGTTCTCACCCCGAGAGTCTAGTTGGCTCAGATGCCCCGCGCGCCGGTGTCCAGGAAGCGCGCGACCGGTTCCGGCACGTAGGGGGACACATCGCCCCCGAGCCCGGCGACCTGACGCACGAGCGAGCTCGACACGAGCGCGTGAGAGGGGTCGGGAAGCAGGAAGACGGTCTCGATGCCGGCGAGGTGCCGGTTCACGATCGCCATGGGCGTCTCGTAGGCCACGTCCACCTGGGAACGGATCCCCTTGACCAGCACTCCCGCGCCCACATCCGTGGCGTAATCGACGAGCAGGCCCATGCTCCACGAGGCGATCGTCAGGTGCCGCGAGTCCATGCCGTCCTCGACGATGGACTGCTCCAGCAGCGACACGCGCTGGGCGATGGGGAGCATCGCCTCCTTGCCGGGGTTGTGCACCACCAGGACGTGGACGTGATCGTAGAGCGACGCCGCGCGCCGGATCACATCGAGGTGGCCCAGCGTCGGGGGGTCGAACGATCCGGGGACGACGGCGATCCGGTTGCTCACGCTCTTACCCTACCGGGCGCGCAGGGTGCGCCCGGCTGTGCGTCAGTTCTTTGCGAGCGCCGCGCGCTCCCCCGTGTCCAGCCGCCGCTCGATCGCCCCGGCCAGGCCGGGGTGCCGCTCCAGCCCCGGATCGTCGGCGAGGATCGCCTCCCCCTCCTGCCGCGCCAGAGCGATGAGATCGGCGTCGGTCACCACCCGGAGCAACCGGAGCGAGGAACGTGCACCCGACTGGGCATCGCCCAGCACGTTGCCCTCGCCACGCAGCTCGAGATCGATCTCGGCGAGCTGGAAACCGTCCAGGGTCGCGGCGACCGCCTCCACGCGCGATCGGGCGGGCGTGCGCATCGGGGCCTCGGTCACCAGCAGGCACAGCCCCGCCACCTCACCGCGTCCGACGCGTCCGCGCAGCTGGTGCAGCTGCGACACCCCGAAGCGGTCCGCGTCCAGGATGATCATCGTGGACGCGTTGGGCACGTCCACGCCGACCTCGATCACGGTGGTGGCCACCAGCACGTCGATGTCGCCGGCAGCGAAGGCGCGCATGATCGTGTCCTTCTCCTCGGCCGGCATCCGGCCGTGCAGCACCGCCACGGTGATGTCGCCGAACAGCGGATGCTGCTCCAGCAGCGCGGCGACCTGCACGACCCCCCACCGGGTGCGGCTCGAACCGCTGTCGTCCGCGGCTTCCTCGGCCGTCTCCTCCGGCGCTTCCTCGCCCTCTTCCACCGCGGCGTCGCCGGCAGCCTCCACGTCGATGGCCGGGCACACCACGAAGACCTGGTGCCCCTTGCGCACCTCCTCGGCTGCGCGCTCCCACACCCGCGCGAACCATCCGGGCCGTTCCGCCAGCGGGGCCACGAACGTCTCGATCCCCGCCCGGCCGGCGGGCATCGTCCGGATCGTGGACACGTCCAGATCGCCGAAGACGGTCATGGCCACGGTGCGCGGGATCGGCGTGGCGGTCAGGACCAGGGCGTGCGGGCTCGTCCCCTTCGCGCGGAGGGACTCGCGCTGTTCGACCCCGAACCGGTGCTGCTCGTCCACGACGACCAGCGCAAGGTCCGCGAACGTGGTCTTCTCGCTCAGCAGCGCGTGCGTGCCGATGACGATGAGCGCCTGGCCGGAAGCGACCCGGAGCGCGGCGCGCCGGCGGTCGGCGGCACCCATCTGCCCGGTCAGGAGCGTCGGCATGAGCTCCGGCGCGAGCTGCGTGCCCAGCATCCGGGTGATCGAGCGGAGGTGCTGTCCGGCGAGCACCTCGGTCGGGGCGATGAGCGCGGCCTGCCCGCCGCTCTGGGCGACCTGCAGCATGGCACGCAGCGCCACGAGCGTCTTCCCCGAGCCGACCTCGCCCTGCACCAGCCGGTTCATCGGCCGGTCACCGACGAGATCCGCCGCGATGGCGTCCCCGACCTCGACCTGGTCGCGGGTACGCGAGAACGGCAGCGCCGCGTCGAAGCGCTCGAGCAGCGACCCGGCGGGCCGTGGGACGGCCGAGAGTGCCCGGACGTGCTCCCGCTGCTGCAGGAGAGCCGTCTGCAGCACCAGCGCCTCGTGCCAGCGCAGCGTATGCACCGCTTCGGCGATGACGTCCTCCGACTCGGGTCGGTGCATGCGCTGCAGGGCATCCCGGATGGACAGGAGCCCCTGACGCTCCCGGAGCGGGGCGGGAACGGGATCGTCCAGTGGCCCGAGGACATCGAGGACGTGGCCGATGAACGAACCGATCTGCCAGCTCGACAGCGTCGACGTGGCCGGATAGATCGGGATCGGCTGCGTCGCGTAGGCCTGCGCCGTGGCCATGACCGCGTCGTCGTCGTCGAAGAGCTCGTAGTCGGGATGCGCGAACTGCTTGCCGCGCCGGTACTCGCCCACCTTCCCGGAGAAGATCCCCCGGCGTCCCGGCCGGAGGTCCTTCATCCGCCACGCCTGGTTGAAGAAGGTGAGCTGCAGGTCGCCCTGACCGTCCGTGATGATCACTTCCAGGAGCGACCCGCGACGGCTCTGCATCTTCCGCTCGTTGGCGCTCTTGATCTGGGCGACGATGGTCACCTGTTCGCCGACGACGAGCGAGTCGATGGGGGTGAGCTCGCCGCGCTTCGCGTACCGGCGCGGGTAGTGCGAGAGCAGATCGCCCACGGTGCGCATCTGAAAGGCGCGCTGCAGAGCGGATGCGGTCTTGCCGCCGACCACGCCGTCGAGGCGACTGTCGAGGGTGACCGGCATGTCAGAAGTCTAGGCGTCGGCACCGACAGCACCTCGCCGCCCGCATGTGCGCGGGAGAGAGCGCCGTGCACCGCGTACGGTGGGCGGATGTCCCGATTCCTCGCGCGTCTGTTCTGGACCTTCAGCAGGTGGTCGCTCGTCACCGAGCCTGCCCCCACCCGGCCGACCATCCTGATCGGTGCGCCGCACACCTCCAACTGGGATTTCGTGCTCATGCTGGCCATCGCCTGGCAGCTCGGCATCCCGGTCCGGTGGCTCGGCAAGGACGGCCTCTTCCGCGGATGGCGCGGACCGATCATGCGGGCACTCGGGGGTATCCCGGTGGATCGCTCGGATCCCGCGGGCGTCGTCGCGGAGGTGGTCGCCGACGTGCACGCCGGCGAGGTCTTCGGCCTGGTCGTCACGCCGGAGGGGACGCGCGCGGGGTCGGGCTGGAAGTCCGGCTTCTACCGCATCGCCCGGCAGACCGGGATGCCCGTGACCCTCGGCTACGTAGACCGCACCACCATGACGACCGGGCTCGGGCCCACGCTGGAGATGACCGGCGATGTCGCGGCGGACATGGACCGCATCCGCGCCTTCTACGCCGACAAAGCGGGGCTACGCCCGCAGCTGCGCACCGAGCCGCGCCTGCGGGACGAGTCCCCGGATGCCGGCGATCGCTCCGCCTGAGGCGGACGGGCGCGACGCGCTCCTCGCTAGGCTGGACGGGTGACGCGCATCATCGCCGGGACCGCCGGCGGCATCCGGCTCGACGTGCCCGGTAGCGGTACCCGACCCACCAGCGAGCGGGTGCGGGAGGCGCTGTTCGGCGCCCTCGACTCCGCCGACGCGATCGACGGCGCCCGTGTGCTCGACCTCTACGCGGGTTCCGGGGCGCTCGGGCTCGAGGCATTGAGCCGGGGCGCGGCGCAGGTGGACCTGGTCGACAAGGCCGGCGGCGCGGCATCGGTGGCCGCACGCAACGCGGAACGGGTGAGCCGCGCGACGGGAACCCCGGCCCGCACGCACCGGAGCGCCGTAGCCACCTACCTGAGCGTCCGCCGAGGCCCCTTCGACCTCGTCTTCCTCGACCCTCCCTACGACCTCGCCGACGCCGATCTGGCGGAGGATCTGCGGCTGCTCCGTCCCTCGCTCTCGCCCGACGCCCTCGTGATCGTCGAGCGGGGACGCCGCGCGGCCGAACCCGGCTGGGCGGACGCGGACCTCGAGGTGTACCGCTCGCGGACGTACGGCGACACGACCCTGTGGTGGGCTCAGCCGCGCGCCGAGTCCCAGTCCTGATACGGGTCCCAGCCGCCGCGGCCGCCGTACGGGGCACCGTCGACCAGCACCGGGGCGCCGCCCCGGGGCGTCACGCGCCCGATCACCCGGAACCCGTCCGGCACGCCGTCGACCGGGAAGGTCGCGAGCAGCGCGTGGTCCTCGCCGCCGGTGAGGGCGGTGCCTGCGTCCGGGCCGAGCCCCTCGCGCGCGAGGTCGAGCGTGACGCCGGACGCCTCGGCGAGGCGGGTGGCATCCAGGAGGAGCCCGTCGGACACGTCCATCATCGCGGTGGCGCCGGCCCGTGCCGCGACCGGCCCGAGCGCGATCGGCGGTTCCGGTCGCAGTTGCGCCGCCACGGCGCGGCGTTCGTCGGTTGACAGCTCGTCCGTCACCACCGGGACGGGCGTCCCGTCGGCATCACGGAACCGATCGAACAGCAGACGCAGTCCTCGAGCCGCCTCCCCCGCCGCACCCGCGAGCGCCACGACGTCCCCGGCGGACGCCCCCGACCTGCGGATGGGCGGCCCGCTCAACGTGCCGAGCGCCGTCACCGCGATCGTGAGCGTGTCCGAGACGGTCAGGTCGCCGCCCTCCACCGCACACCCCGGAGCGAGCCGGTCGCAGGCGGCGCGCAGGCCGTCGGCGACGGCTTCGACGAAGGACAGGCGCGTGTCCTCGGGCATCGCCAGGGCGACCAGGAGCGCCACCGGGCGCGCGCCCATGGCGGCGATGTCGGCGAGGTTCACGGCGGCGGACTTCCAGCCGAGGTCGAAACCGCTCGACCAGGCCAGGCGGAAGTCCGGCCCGTGCACGAGGGTGTCGACGGTGGCGACCACCGGCCCCCCGGCGAGGTCGAGCACGGCGGCATCGTCCCCGGGGCCGACCGCAGCGGTGCTGGGCGGGAACCGGGAGAGGATGCGGCGCAGGATCGTGCCCTCGCTCGTCTCCCCCACGGTGGGGTCCGATGGGGCAGCGGTCATGCTTCCACGCTACCGGCTCCCCCTCCGTGCTCCGCGGCGCGGGGCGCCCCGTCAGGGACGACGGGTTAGCCTGGAGGGGTGCCCCGATCGCGTCTGTCCCGTTCCTTCGCGCCCGCCGTCACGGCCGCACTGCTCGCTCTCGGGATGGCGCTCAGCGGATGCGCCTCGACCGTGTCCCTCGAGCCCGCACCGGAGGCCAACGACCCGCTCTGCGCGGAGGTGACGGCGTACCTGCCCGAGACCGTGGACGGCCAGCAGCGCCGGTGGACGGATGCCCAGGCGACCGGAGCGTGGGGTGACCCCGCTGCGGTGATCCTGACGTGCGGGGTGACCCCGCCCGGCCCCTCGGAGCTGCCGTGCCAGACGACCGGAGGCGTCGACTGGATCATCGACGACGCCGACGCGCCCAACTACCGGGTCACGAGCTTCGGGCGGACCCCCGCCGTCGAGGTCTACCTGGACACCCAGGTCGTCTCCAGCCGTGAGGTCCTCGACCGTCTCTCCCCGCTGGTGGCGAAGCTCCCCCGCGACGGGGAATGCACCGCGCGACCGGGGACGCCCTAGCCCCGCATGCGCGGCGGATGCGGTCGTCAGCCCCGGGCGAGCGCGGTCTCGATCAGCTCGGAGATGAGCTCGGGGTACGTCATCCCGGACGCGATCCAGCACTTCGGGAACATCGAGATCGGGGTGAAGCCGGGCATGGTGTTCAGCTCGTTCACCACCGGTCCGTCCTCGGTGAGGAAGAAGTCCACCCGTGCGAGCCCGCGCCCGTCCACCGCGGCGAAGGCGCGCAACGCCATCTGCTGCACGGCCTCGGTCTCCGCATCCGTCAGCAGGGCCGGGCAGACCACCTCGACGCCGTCGCCGCCGAGATACTTGCCTTCGAAGTCGTAGAACTCGCGGGTGGTGAGCACGATCTCGCCCGGCAGGGATACCCGGGCGGCCGCGCCGGACCGCCCCTCGAGCACCCCGACCTCGATCTCGCGCCCCACGACCCCCCGTTCGACGAGGACCTTGTCGTCCTCGGCGAAGGCGATCCGCAGCGCCTCCTCCAGCTCGTCGGCGGTGTGCACCTTGGAGACGCCGACGCTCGACCCGGCGCGGGACGGCTTGACGAACCAGGGCAGCGGGGTGTCCCCCATGGCGGCGAGGACGGAGGCAGCGGTGCCGTCCCAGTCCGCGCGGCGGATGGTGATCCCCGGAGAGACGGGCACACCGGCGGCCTGGAGGGCGACCTTCATGAAGTGCTTGTCCATGCACAGGGCGGAATCGAGCACGCCGCCGCCCGCGTAGGGCAGTTCGAGCGTGTCGAAGAACCCCTGGATGGTCCCGTCCTCGCCGTGGCTGCCGTGCAGGATGGGCAGGACGACATCCACGGCGCCGAGGTCCTCGAGCGCGCCCTCGGCCGTGCGCACGCGCATGCGGCGGTCGCCGGCCGCCTCCGGCCAGAGCACCCGCGTCCCGTTGTCGACGACCTCGGGCATGTGCTGCGGGTCCAGCCTGAACTTCGCGGGATCGTCCGCCTCCAGGACGAACGCGCCCGTGCGGGTGACACCGACCGGGATCACCCGGTAGCGGTCACGGTCGATCGCTTCGAGGACCCCCGCCGCCGTTGCGGAGCTGATCGAGTGCTCGCTGGATCGACCGCCAAAGAGCACCGCCACCACCGGCTTGTCCATACTGTGTCCTCTCACCCTTCGGGGTGTCGTCGTCGGTTGTCAGGTGCGGGGCGATCTCGCGCGGGTTCATCGTGCCGTCGAGCACGCGCTTGACCTGCTCGACGATCGGCATCTCGACACCGCTGGCACGGGCCAACTGCAGGACGGGCGCGACGGAGGCGAGACCTTCCGCGGTCTGCTGCATCTGGCTCACGACGTCCTGGAAGCTGTACCCCTGGCCCAGGAGGCGGCCCGCGGTGTTGTTGCGGCTCAGCGGGGACTGGCAGGTCGCGATGAGGTCGCCGAGCCCGGCGAGCCCCTGCAGCGTCTCGGGCTGGGCGCCCTGCGCGACCGCGAAGTCGGTCATCTCGACGAGCCCGCGCGTGATGATCGACGCCTTCGTGTTCTCGCCATACCCCACGCCGTCGACGATTCCGATGGCCACCGCGATGAGGTTCTTCAGAACGCCGCCGAATTCGGTACCGACCACGTCGGAGTTGACGAACGTCCGGAAGTAGCGGTTCCGCGCGAGACGCGCGACCGCCGCGGCGGTATCGGCGTCGATCGAAGAGATCACGGCGGCCGTCGGCTGCTCCTGGGCGATCTCGAGCGCGAGGTTCGGCCCGGAGGCGACGGCGATGCGCGCGGGATCGCACGCGAGTTCCTGCTCGATCACCTGACTCATCCGCAGTCCCGACCGCTTCTCCACGCCCTTCATCAGCGAAACGAGAGGGATCTCGCTGCCCACGAGCATGGGGCGCAGCACCTTGAGGTTCTCGCGCAGGCTCTGGCTCGGGATCGACAGGAAGATCTGGTCGACGCCGTCGATGGCCTCCTCCAGCTGTGCGGTGGCCGACATCGACCGGGGCAGGTTGATGCCCGGCAGGTACTTGGAGTTGCGCTTCCCGGTATGGATCTCGCTCGCCAGCTCCGCCCGGCGGGCCCACATGACGACGTCCGAACCGCCGTCCGCGAGGATCTTGCCGAAGGTCGTCCCCCAGCTGCCGGCGCCGAGGACGGCGACCTTGGCCGGACGCGCCTCTGCGCGGCGGCTCACGCCTCGCCCTCCCGCTCGAGCCGGCCGGTCTCGGCCTGGCCGTGATCGCCCGGGTTCCACCGGGTCGGCGGCGCCTTCTCGCCGCGCAGTCCCTCCAGGAGATGCGCGATCTCATCCATGAGCATGGTCGTAGCCTCCTGCTGAGCGGCGGGGTGCAGGGACCGGTCGGTGAAGCCCGCCAGGTCCAGCGGCTTCCCGATGACCACCCGGACGCGCTTGCGCAGCGGCCAGAGACTGAGCTTCCCGTACCGGGGAAGGATGCGCTGCGCACCCCAGTGCGCCATCGGGATCAACGGGATGCCGCCGGCGAGGGCGAGCCGGGAGGCGCCGGTCTTGCCTCGCATCGGCCAGAGATCCGGGTCCCGGGTGAGCGTCCCCTCGGGGTACACGATCACGCCGGCCTGCTTCTCGACGAGCTTCTCGGCCGTCTCGAGGGTCTGCCGGGCACCGGTCGCCGAGGCGGAGCGAGCGACCGGCACCATTCCCGTGGCCCGGAGCGCCGCGCCCAGCACGGGGATGCGGAAGAGGCTCTCCTTGGCCATGAAGCGCGGCGCGCGGCCGAGCCGCCAGACCGCTGCCGCCACGAGCACGGGATCGATCTCGCTGTAGTGGTTGGGCGCGAGCACGTACGGGCCCGTCTCGGGCAGGTTCTCCTCGCCCTCGATCTCGATCTTCGCGATCACGCCGATGATCGGGACGACGATGCCCGCGAGGGGCCAGAAGATGCTGGGCCGCGTTCTCTCCGGAGACGCCCGGCGGCGACGGGTTCTGCCTGCGGCCATCAGCCGATGACGTCGAAGTCCGCGCCGAGCGCGGTCAGCTTGTCGAGGAAGTCGGCGTAGCCGCGTCGGATGATACCGATGTTGCGCACGGTGGACTCGCCCTCCGCCGCCAGCGCCGCGATGACGTGGCTGTATCCGCCGCGCAGGTCCGGAACGGTGATGTCGGCGCCGTGCAGCGGGGTCGGCCCGTTGATGACCGCCGCCTGCTCGAGGGAGCGACGGGGCACGCGCCGCGGACCGTCCTGAAGTCCGTTCGGGTACACCGTGATGTCGGCGCCCATCTGGACGAGCGCCTGGGTGAAGCCGAACCGGTTCTCGTAGACGGTCTCGTGGACGATGGAACGACCCTCCGCCTGCGTCAGCGCGACGATCAGGGGCTGCTGCCAGTCGGTCATGAACCCGGGGTGCACGTCGGTCTCGACCGTGACGCCACGGAGCTGTCCGCCGCGGCGGAAGAGGATGCCGTCCTCACGGATCTGGAAGTCGGCGCCGACCTTGCGCAGCACGTTCAGGAACGTGAGCATCTCCTGCTGGCGCGCCCCCTCGACGAAGATCTCGCCGTCGGTGGCGATCGCGGCACTCGCCCAGCTCGCGGCCTCGTTCCGGTCGAAGATCGCGCGGTGGTCGTAACCCTCGAGACGCGGAACGCCCTCGATGACGATGACGCGGTTCGGCTCGTACGAGATGATCGCGCCCATCTTCTGCAGGACGGCGATGAGATCCATGATCTCCGGCTCGATCGCCGCGTTGTGCAGCTCCGTGACGCCCTCGGCCCGCACAGCGGTCAGGAGCACCTGCTCGGTGGCACCGACGCTCGGGTACGGGAGGTGGATGTTCGCACCGTGCAGCCCGCGCGGCGCCGACAGGCGGATGCCGCTCGGGAGCTTCTCGACGACCGCGCCGAACTTGCGCAGCGCGTCGAGATGGAAGTCGATGGGCCGGTCGCCGATGCGGCATCCGCCGAGGTCGGGGATGAACGCCTGACCGAGGCGGTGCAGCAGCGGTCCGCAGAAGAGGATCGGGATCCGCGACGCACCGGCGTGCGCGTCGATCTCCTCCATGTGCGCGCTCTCCACGCCGCGGGGATCGAGCACGAGGGAACCGCGCTCACCCAGCTCCTGCACCTGCACACCGTGTACCTCGAGCAGGGATCGCACCACGGCGACGTCGCTGATCTCCGGGACGTCGCGCAGCGTGCTCGGGCTCTCACCCAGGAGGGCCGCCACCATCGCCTTGGTCACGAGGTTCTTGGCGCCCAGAACCTGCACCGTTCCGCGCAACGGTCGCCCGCCGCGGATGGCGAGAACCTCGCCTTCCCCTCCTTTCCGGCCGCCCGTGGTCGCGGTGTCGCCGAGGAGTGTCATATGCGGTGCCTCACTGTGCGGGAAGCGACGGAACCGGTAGGGTCCGCGGCTTCCAGGGTTCGCGTCGCGCCTCGTAGGCGGCGATCTTGTCTTCGTTCCGGAGGGTGAGCCCGATGTCGTCGAGACCCTCCAGGAGCCGCCACCTAGTGTAATCGTCGATCTCGAACGGGACCCGGAGCTCGCCGATCGCGACCTCCTTGGCCTGCAGATCGACCGTCGCCGAGACCCCGGGCTGGGCGTCGACGGCAGCCCAGAGACGCTCCAGGTCGGCCTCCGCGACGATTCCGGTCACGAGTCCCTGCTTGCCCGCGTTGCCGCGGAAGATGTCCGCGAACTTCGTGCTGAGCACGACCCGGAAGCCATAGTCGCGCAGCGCCCAGACGGCGTGCTCCCGGCTCGACCCGGTGCCGAAGTCCGGTCCAGCGATGAGCACGGACGCACCGGCGAACGGCGCCTGGTTGAGCACGAACTCGGGGTCCTGCCGCCAGTTCGCGAACAGCGCGTCCTCGAAGCCCGTCTTGGTCACGCGCTTCAGATAGACGGCGGGGATGATCTGGTCGGTGTCGACGGCCGCTCGCTTGAGCGGCACCGCGACGCCGGTGTGTACGGTGAACTTCTCCATGTCAGGCCTCCGCTCCGACGGTGAGCACCTCGGCGACCGGTTCCAGGTCGCTCGGGCTCGACAGGGTGCCGCGGACCGCGGTGGCGGCGGCGACGAGGGGGGACACGAGGTGCGTGCGGCCGCCCTTGCCCTGACGCCCCTCGAAGTTGCGGTTCGAGGTCGACGCGCAGCGCTCACCCGGCGCCAGCTGGTCCGGGTTCATGCCGAGACACATCGAGCATCCCGCGAAGCGCCATTCCGCACCGAAGTCCAGGAACACCCGATCGAGGCCCTCGGCCTCGGCCTCCAGGCGCACCCGCGCGGAGCCGGGGACGACCATGACACGCACGCCGTCCGCCTTCTTCCGGCCCTTGACGACGGAGGCGAAGGCCCGCAGGTCCTCGATCCGGCTGTTCGTGCACGAGCCCATGAACACGGCGTCGACGGGGACATCCTTGAGCCGGGTGCCCGGCTCCAGGTCCATGTACTCGAGCGCACGTTCCGCTGCGGCGCGGTCGTTCGCGTCGGGGAAGTCGGTGGGCGCAGGCACCACGTCGTTCAGCGGGACGCCCTGACCGGGGTTGGTCCCCCAGGTGACGAACGGCTCGAGCTCGTCGGCGTCGAGGACCACCTCGGCGTCGTAGACGGCGCCCTCGTCGGAGGGCAGCGTCCGCCAGTAGGCGACCGCGTCCTCCCAGTCCTGACCGGTCGGGGCGTGCGGCCGGCCCTTGAGATACGCGAAGGTCGTCTCGTCGGGGGCGACCATGCCCGCGCGGGCGCCCGCCTCGATCGACATGTTGCAGATCGTCATGCGCCCCTCCATCGAGAGGGCGCGGATGGCACTGCCGCGGAACTCCAGGACGAAACCCTGCCCGCCGTTGGTCCCGATCTTGGCGATCACCGCCAGGACGATGTCCTTCGCGGTGACGCCCGGCTTCAGGTCGCCGTCCACCGTGATCGCCATCGTCTTGAACGGCTTCAGCGGCAGCGTCTGCGTCGCCAGGACATGCTCGACCTCGCTCGTGCCGATCCCGAAGGCCATCGCGCCGAAGGCGCCGTGCGTCGAGGTGTGGGAGTCACCGCAGACGACGGTGATACCGGGCATCGTCAGTCCCAGCTGCGGACCGACGACGTGCACGATCCCCTGTTCCTTGTCGCCGAGCGAGTGCAGGCGCACGCCGAACTCGGCGGCGTTGCGCCGCAGGGTCTCGATCTGCGTGCGGCTGGTGAGGTCCGCGATCGGCTTGTCGATGTCCAGCGTCGGGGTGTTGTGGTCTTCCGTGGCGATGGTGAGGTCGAGTCGGCGCACCGGCCGTCCCTCGGCGCGCAGACCGTCGAAGGCCTGCGGGCTCGTCACCTCGTGCACCAGGTGCAGGTCGATGTAGATGAGGTCCGGTTCGCCGTTCTGGCCCTTGACGACCAGGTGGTTGTCCCAGACCTTCTCGGCCAGGGTGCGGGGCGGCGCGGAGTGCTCGGTGTGGCTCATGCTCTGTCGTTCTCCTGAGGATGACGGTGGATCAAGCCCGCGAAGGAACTCCGCGACGAGGGAGGCCTGGGTTAGGACTCGTCGCGGCCGCTAAGGAGAAGGCGAGCGATCCGCATCCGCTCAGGTTACCACCGCGATAGGGGCTCGACCCGACCTCCCCGGTTCGCCACCGCAGCGCGCCGGGTGGGGCGCTCCGGCGCCGAGGGATGCCGATCAGTCGCGGCCCGACGATGCGTCCTCGTCGGAGACCTCGGCGGGTGATGTCGGCGCGGCGGGGGCCGGTCCGGTGCGACGGGCGGCGATCAGGCTCGTGATCGTGGCGACCGCCATCGCTGCCACGATGACCGCGAGCGACGTCAACGTGGAGATGTCCGGCGCCCACTCGACGTGCTGCCCGCCGTTGATGAACGGGAGCTCGTTCTCGTGCAGGGCGTGGAAGAAGAGCTTCACCCCGATGAAGGCGAGGATGAACGCGATCCCGTAGTGCAGGTACTTCAGGCGGTCGAGCAGCCCGCCGAGCAGGAAGTAGAGCTGGCGCAGTCCCATGAGGGCGAACAGGTTCGCCGTGAAAACGATGAACGGACTGCGGGTGATTCCGAAGATCGCCGGGATGGAATCGATCGCGAACACGAGATCTGTGAACCCGATCGCCAGGAACACGAGGATCATCGGGGTCCACACCCGCTTGCCGCCCACGACCGTGCGCAGCTTCGACCCGTCGTAGGAGTCGCTGATGTCGATGAAGCGGCGCAGGAACCGGACGAGACCCGTCTCCCGCTTGACGTCGTGGTCCTCCTTGCCGGGGAACGCCTGCCGCCACGCCGTGTAGATCAGGAAGAGGCCGAAGACGTAGAAGATCCAGCTGAGGTTCTCGATCAGGACCGCGCCCAGCATGATGAATGCGCCGCGCAGGACGAGCGCGATGATGATCCCCACCATCAGCACCTCCTGCTGGTACTTGCGGGGCACCGCGAACTGCCCCATCAGCAGCACGAAGACGAAGAGGTTGTCGATCGAGAGGCTGTACTCGGTGAGCCAGCCCGCGACGAACTGCCCGGCGGCGTCGCCGCTCCCCGTCACGCCGAACAGGATGACCGCGAACACGAGCGCGAGCGCGACGTAGAAGGCCACCCAGAGCGTGGCCTCCTTCATGGAGGGGATGTGGGGGCGCTTCAGGATGATGAGCAGGTCGGCGACCAGGATGAGCACCAGGACGACCAGGGCACCGATCTCGAACCAGAGCGGAATCTCGAAGCCCATGAGAGCCTTTCCGGAGGTGCAGGGGGACGCCTCAGTCTAGAGCGTGGGCGCCGTCACGTCTGAGACGATCTCCCCGGGACGGACACCTGAGGGTGAGACACATCACCGGACGCGGCGGCGGCCGGTGCGTGAAGGGGGAATCGGGATGACGACGGATGCGGAGCTGGTCTCGCGTGCGGTGTCCGGGGACGAGGGCGCGTTCCGCACCCTGTATCGACGTCACGTCGATGCGGTGTACCGGGTGGCCATGATCCTCCTCGAGGACAGGGCCGACGCCGAGGACGCCACCCAGGACGCCTTCGTCACCGCCTGGCGCAAGCTCGGCGAGCTGGACCTGCGGGGCGAGTCCGCCCTGCCGTGGCTGGCGACCATCTGCCGGTACACCTGCGCGAACCGTCTGCGCACCCGCGGTCGGGAACGGGCCCACACCGCCGGCGAGGTCGACGAGCGCACCCCCGCCACCATCGACGTCGAGCAGCACGTGGTCGGCGCGGAGCTCGCCTCGCGCATCGCCCGCGAGGTCGCCGAGCTGAACGAACTCGACCAGCGGATCTTCGTGCTCTGCGTCACCGAGGGATTCGCGTACCAGTCCGCCGCGGCAGAGCTGGGGCTGAGCCACGGTGCGGTCCGGAATCGCCTGTCCCGCATCCGGGGCCGGCTGCGGGAGTCCGTCCAGGAGGGAAGCGCAACGTGAACCAGCAGATCGCGCAGAACGAGCAGACGCTGCCCGAGGCGCCGGACACGGCGCAGGTCGCACGGATGGAGGCATCCGTGATGGGCCGGATCCGCGAGGACCGGTCCCGGCGCCGGGTGCGCCGGGTCCGTATGTGGGGCGGCGCGGCCGCCGTGGCCGCGGTGGTGGCCCTGGCCGCCATCATCTCCCCCGCGGTGCTCTCCGGCATCGGGGGCGCCGCGTCGTCCACCGACGGGACCGTGATGGTCGCCCCCGCCGCGGAGCCCTTCCCGCTCCTGGAAGGACCGGCCATGGACGAGGGGATGCTCGAGGGCCGCAGCGCCGGTGGCGCTGCGGAGTCCGCGGACATGGCCCTCGAGGGCGCGACGGGAAGGGACGTGATCGCGAACGGGTGGGTCCAGCTGACGGTGGATGACGTGGAGGCGACGACGGACCGGGTGACGGCGCTCGCGGTGGCCGAGGGCGGCTACGTCGAATCCGCGAACCTGGGACGCACCGGTCCCCTGCCCGCGGACCGGTCGATGCCCGTGGTGGGCGGCGAGAGCTGGATCACCATCCGGGTCCCCGCGGACCGGCTCACCGCCGTCGTCGATGAGGTCTCCGGCTTCGGAGAGGTCACCGCCACCTCGATCGACCGCACGGACGTGACGACGCAGACGGTCGATCTGCGGGCGCGGATCACCGCGCAGGAGGAATCGGTGGCGCGGCTGACCGAACTCCTGGGGCAGGCGGGGTCCGTCGCGGACCTGATCGCGGCGGAGAGCGCCCTGGCCGAGCGGCAGGCCCAGCTCGACGCGGACCGCCAGCAGCTCCAGCTGCTCGAGACCCAGGTCGCGATGTCGTCGCTGACCGTCACGCTGAGCCGTACCCCGGAGACCGTCACCGCGGATCCGGCCGGTTTCGGGGACGGACTGTCCGCCGGGTGGAACGGACTGGTCGCGACCCTGAACGGGACGGTGGTGGCCCTCGGCTTCCTCCTGCCCTGGCTGGTCCTGGTGGGCGTGATCGTGCTCGCGGTGTGGGGCATCCGGACACTCGTCGTGCGGCGACGGCACCGCGGCACCCGGGCCGGCGGGTCCGACGTCAGCGACGGCTGAACCGGGACGTCGGCAACGCTGGGCGGTGATCGCAGGTCCGGCTCCGCCGGTGGCGGCGGTCCGACCCGGCGGCTCCGCTCGGCGACGGGAGGAGGATCCACCGAGACGAGGATTCCCGGAGGGCGAGCGTCCTCGCGTGGGCGGATCCTCCTCGCGTCGGGGGCAGAGGCAGCTGTCACACCCCGGACGCTCGAATCATCAGCGGGACACCGAGGCGTGCGCGCACGCCGGCGACGGGCCGGGTGCGGAGTGCGCGGCCACAGGGGTGGGTCGGATGTCGGAGGTCGGCGTTAACGTCGCGGGTACGCGCCGCTCTTCGCAACGCTTCCGCTGAAGAAGGACCTCATCATGAGCACGCTGCACCTCTCCCCCTCGGTCTCCGTCCCCCCGCAGACCACGCCGTCCGCGCCGCTCCCCCGTCCTGTCCGTCGACGATCCACCGATCGGATGTCGTTCGTCGACCGCGCGGCGATGCGCGTCGGGCTCCGGCTCGTCGCGTGGGGCCTCCGCCACGCCCGGCGGACGCTCTCCGTCGAGGCGCACGACAGGCAGGAGGCCGCCCGGCAGGCGCGGCAGGAGCACGACCGCGCCATCGCCTACGCGGCGCTGACCTCCCGCATCCTCTGATCCCGCGTCTCCGGGATCGCCGCCCATCATCGTGTCGGCGGTCCCGGATACCGTCGGAGCATGTACGAGACGCGCCAGGAGATCGCCGACCTGCAGGGTCTGATGGACCGGTCCCACGCGGCCGGATCAGCGCACCTCCGCGAGATCGTCCAGGGCGAACGCCGGCTGACCGCGGCCCGCGTGGTCGACGAGCTCGTCGGGATGAAGGTCCTGAGCCTCGCCACCGTCACCGCGCGGGGGGAACCACGCGTGAGCGCCGTGGACGGTCACTTCCTGCACGGCGCCTGGACCTTCGGGACGGACGGACGCGCAGCCAAAGCACGTCACCTCGGCGTCCGGCCCGCAGTGAGCGCCGCGCACGTGGACGGCGAGCGGCTGGGTGTGTTCTGCCACGGCGAGGCGGTCCGGTTCACACCGGGCCATCCGACGTGGACCGAGACGATCGCGCACTGGCGCACGCACTACGGCAGCGACCCGACGACCTGGGGCGACGACATCCGGATGTACCGGATCACGCCGTCCTGGTTCGTCGGCTACGGCGTTCCCGACCGCCCCGCGGACGGCGGCGCGGTCGACGACTCCGGGATCAGATGACGCCGAGCGCCAGCATGGCGTCTGCCACGCGGGTGAATCCGGCGATGTTCGCTCCGGCCACGTAGTTGCCCGGCGTCCCGTACTCCTCGGCGGTGTCCAGGCACCGGTCGTGGATGGAGCGCATGATCTCGCCCAGACGCTCCTCGGTGTAGTCGAACGACCACGAGTCGCGGGACGCGTTCTGCTGCATCTCCAGGGCGCTGGTCGCGACCCCGCCGGCGTTGACCGCCTTGCCGGGGGCGAACAGCACGCCCGCCTCCGTGAACACGCGCGTCGCGCCGGGGGTGCACGGCATGTTCGCGCCCTCGGCCACGATGCGGCAGCCGTTGCGCACGAGGACACCGGCCGCAGCCTCGTCGAGTTCGTTCTGCGTCGCACACGGCAGCGCGATGTCGCAGGGGACGTCCCAGATCGACCCGCCGGCGACGAAGGTCGCGCGCGGCCGACGATCGGCGTACTCGGAGATACGGCCGCGTTCGACGGACTTGACCTGCTTGAGCAGCTCGAGGTCGATGCCGTCCTCGTCCACGACGTAGCCGGAGGAGTCCGAGCACGCGACGACGCGGCCGCCGAGCTGGTGCACCTTCTCGACGGCGTAGATCGCGACGTTCCCGGATCCCGAGATGAGGACGCGCTTGCCGTCGAACGACTGCGACTGGGAGCGCAGCATCTCGTCGACGAAGAACACCGTGCCGTAGCCGGTCGCTTCCGTCCGCACCTGCGAGCCGCCCCAGGTGATGCCCTTGCCGGTGAACACACCGGACTCGTAGCGGTTGGTGATGCGCTTGTACTGACCGAAGAGGTAGCCGATCTCGCGGCCGCCCACCCCGATGTCACCCGCGGGCACATCGGTGTACTCGCCGATGTGGCGGTACAGCTCGGTCATGAAGGACTGGCAGAACCGCATGACCTCCGCGTCGGACCGGCCCTTGGGGTCGAAGTCCGAGCCGCCCTTGCCGCCGCCGATCGGCATGGCGGTCAGGGCGTTCTTGAAGATCTGCTCGAAACCGAGGAACTTGACGATGCCGAGGTACACGGTCGGGTGGAACCGCAGGCCGCCCTTGAACGGCCCGAGCGCCGAGTTGAACTCGACCCGGAATCCACGGTTCAGCTGCGTGCGACCGGCGTCGTCGACCCACGGCACGCGGAAGATGATCTGTCGTTCGGGCTCGCACAGCCGACGGATGACCTCGGAATCGGCGTACTCCGGGTGCTTGGTGATGACCGGACCGAGGCTTTCGAGGACCTCGCGAACGGCCTGGTGGAATTCCTTCTCACCGGGGTTGCGGCCGACGACCTCGTCGAAGACGGATACGAGACGAGTATCGAGCGTGGGCACAGCGGTTCTCCGTTCCGAGCGCCTGTGAAGCCTGGGCGCACCGTGACGACATTACCGTGACGCGGAGGACCGATTCGTCACTCGTGGCAGTGCGACAGGTCCGTCTCGGCGAGAGGCTTGTGTTCCGGCGTGACGTAGGTGACCCAGAGCACCACGTCGGATTCGCCCTCGTTGCGTCCCTCGTGGGGGTAGCCGGTGCCCTCGATGATCGACTCCCCGGCCGAGTAGACCCGCACGCCGCCCGGGTGCGTCTCGGCGTAGTGCGTCAGCTCCCCCTCCTGCACGACGGCGATGAGCTGCCCGTAGTGGCAGTGCTCGCCGGTCCCTGCTCCCGGCTCGATCGTGATCTCGCGGAAGGTGACGTCCACGCCGTCCGCCCCGCCGTCGACGGCGACCTCGACCGGCTCGGCCTGCTCGCCGGAGGCCAGGTCGACGGCACGGACGGGGGCCTCGGAGGCCGCGGGAGTCGGCGTCGATCCCGCAGGGGTGACCGCTCCGCAGCCCGCGAGCAGCATCCCGCCCGACAGGATCAGTGCCGCCCAGCGTGTCCGTGCTCCGCGCGCCTTCGCTCGCATGTCGTCCCCCCGTATCCCCCGGCGCGGAGCCCCCGCGTCCTCCTGGACCCTAGCCGCCCCGCCCCGCTCCCCGCTTCCCCCTCTTTTTCCCGCGAGACTGCATAGTGGGCACGAGACAGCGCGTAGCGACATCCGTCTCGTGGTCAGCGTGCAGTCTCGCGGGAGGACGACGGGGAGGACGACGGGGAGGACGACAGGGAGGACGACGGGGCCGAGGCGGACGACGCCCGCAGGATGTGGCCGCGGTACAGCTCGGTCTGAGCGAGCGCCGAACGCAGCGTGAAGCCGTCCAGCGCCGCGAAGCCCCCGCTCCAGGTCAGACGTGACGCCAGCTCCCACGTGCTGAGGTCGGATTCGGCTGCCACCACCTCGGCGACCTGGGCGACGCGGCGGAGCACATGCGCCCGGGTGGCCGAGAGTCGCTCGCCCAGATCCGAGAAGGCCTGGCCGTGGCCGGGGGCCGCCTCGTGGTCGCGGTAGGGTTCCAGCCGGTCCAGCGATTCGAGGTACGCCGCCACGGGATCGGGTCCGGGGTCGGCGCTGAGACCGAGGCCGGGATGCCCCGTGGGCAGCACGTGGTCGCCGGTGAACACGAGCCGCTCCCCCTCCAGCGCGAGGCAGACGTGCCCGGCGGTGTGGCCCGGCGTCGATATGACGAGCCCACGGGCGTCGTCGCCGAGAACGATCCGGTCCCCCGTGCGGAACGTCCGGATCGCGGACCGGACCGGGAAGCGCACCGGCGTCGAGGCGAACCGGATGCGGTCGCGTTCGCCGGTCGGCATGCCCCACCGCTCCGCGTGGACGTCCGGGTCGCCGTATCGTCGCTCCCGCGGCGTGAGGACGTCCGGGAGTTCGTCCTCGTGCACGTGGAGCGCCGCACCGCTCGTCTCGGACAGCCAGGCCGCCAGACCGATGTGGTCGGGATGATGGTGGGTCCCGATGATCGCCGCGACGTCGCGCACGCCGAAGCCGAGGGCGTCGAGCGCCTCCTCCAGCCGGGAGGCATTGTCGCCCTCGTGCGCCCCGGGATCGATCACCACCACGCTGTCACGCGAGCGGATGAGGTAGACGATGCTGTACCCGCCACGGGGCCCGAACGGCATCTCGAGCGCCCAGATCGATTCGCGCAGCTGCTGCATCTCACGCATCCGTCGATCCTCTCATCGGCACCGCGACGGCCGGGGCCGCAGGGACCATCCTGACCTGCCGCACGGAAACGGACGGCCCGCATTCCGTGCAGCGGGACGCGCGTCATCGCCGCCGTGATGGCCGGGTCAGCCCGACGAGTATGACCGTGATGCTCAGAAGTAGGCCTCGTGCACGGCCTCGGAGACGCTCCGCGTGCGAATGTCGGACCAGCCCAGCACGGCCACCCCGTGCACGCCCGTGGCATCCAGCGTGTGCTCCGTGAGCCGCTCCGCGAAGCAACCGGCATCCTCGCACCCGGTGACATCCAGCACGGTCACCTCGACGTCCCGGCCCACCTCGCGCTCGAACTCCATGTGCCGGCGTGTGGCCGCGGCGGATGCTGCTCGCCTGCGGCGCATCTCATGCTGCGGTCCGGCGACGATCACGATGACGAGGTGCCGGACGGAGGGGTGCGTCCGTACCACTCGTGCCGCCGCGGCGGAGCGTTCGCGCAGGAGGCGCGTCGCTTCCCGGCCCGGGCCGGCAGCGCGCAGATCGACGCCCACAACCACAGCCCGCGGCATCACGAGCGGTGCCGCGGTGTCGTCGCAGAGGACCGCCACCGGCGGATCCTGCGTGAGCAGTGGAGAGAACGTCTCCAGCACATCGCCGAGGACCAGGATGCGAGGGATCAAGACAGCCACCAATCGTCGAACCGAACGTCAGCGAAGACGCTGCCGACCAGACTTCCCAGCTCACCATGCACGTACGCGGCGCCCACGCTACACCGGCGGCGGGAGATCCGGCGCGCAAACGCCGACGACGCCGATCAGTACGTCAGCGCCGCCGGAACGAGGTTGGCCGTTCGATCCCCCACACCCGATCTCCACCAGGTGGGATAGCCGCGCGAGCCGACCGTGTCCCCGTCGGCCTCCCGGCGGGCCCCCTCCCGCGGAGACTGACGGCTCCGTCGCACGGACGCAGACCGGGCCGGCTCGCGCAGCGCGGGCCGGCCCGGGGAGACGGCCGTCGTCACTGCACGGCCACGAGCGCATTCCGAGCGGCGGTCTGGATGACCTCGGCGACCGCCTGGGGCTGCGTGAAGTACGAGGCGTGACTGGCGGTGACGTAGGTGACCTCGGAGCCCGCCCGCGCCGCCATGCTCTGCAGCATCGCCTGGTCGAACGCCTTGTCCTCGGTCGCGATGACGGCCCAGGAGGGCTTGTCCCGCCATGCCGCGTGCTCCACCGGCGTCTCGAAAGCCGCCATGTTGACGGGGACCTGCGCATCGCGCAGGAACGCCGCGTCCGCTTCGCTCGCCTCGGCGACGAAGCCGCTCTGGAACCGCTCGAAGTTGAGGAACCCGAATCCGTCGTCTCCGACATCGATGATGAACTCCGGGGTGGGGGCGAACCCCTCATACTGCTTCGCCGTGTTCTCTCCGCTGTCCGGGGCGAGCGCCGAGACGTACACCAGCCCGGACACAGACGGGTGGTTGCCGGCCGCGGTGATGACCGTGCCGCCCCAGGAGTGGCCGACGAGGATCGTCGGACCGTCCTGCATGTCGAGCACCCGGTTCGTCGCCGCGATGTCGTCCTCCAGCGAGGTGAGCGGGATCTGCACGCTGGTGACGCGGTGTCCCTGTGCGGTGAGGATGTCGTACACCCCGCGCCATCCGGAGCCGTCAGCGAACGCCCCGTGTACGAGGACGATGTTCGTGATCGGTTCATTCGTAGAACTCATGATCGTGTTTCCTTTCCATTCCTCCGCCGACGTTCGGCGGCAGTTCTCCGGGGAGGGCGGGGGTCAGCCCGCTATCGCCGCGAGGATCGTCCGGGTCACGACATCGGGCTGGGAGACGCCGATCGCGTGGGAGGCCTCCTCCACGACCGTGGTGCCGCGGGACCCGGCGCGCACGGCGAAGAAGGCGATGGCGGCGGCCGGGATGTTCCTGTCCGCTCCGCCGTAGACGAACCAGGAGGGCAGCCTCCGCCAGCCGGGGGCGGAGGTGGCGAGCGGCCCGTTCAGGGCGCGGTCGGAGAATCCGCGCTGGGTCGCCGCCATCAGCGCTGCCGTCGCCGCGTCCACATCCGCGCAGAACTGCTGGTGGAACAGTTCCGTGCGGATGGTGAGATCGGTCTCCCCCGAGCTGAGCGCGACACCGGAGACGGCATCGCCCAGCGTGCTGCCCGGGTACAGAGCGGTGAGGGCGGCGGCCGATTCACCGGTGTCGGGGGCGAAGGCGCTGACGTAGACCAGGGCCTGGACGTTGCCCGCGGACTCCGCCGCCTGGGTGATGACGACACCCCCGTAGGAGTGCCCGACGAGTACGACCGGACCGTCGACGCCGCGCACGACGTCCGCCACGTACTCGGCGTCACCCGTCACGCTGCGCAGCGGGTTCGCCACCGCGAACGCGCGGACACCGTTGTGCGTCAACCGCTCGATGACGCCGTTCCAGCTCCCGTTCTCGGCGAACGCTCCGTGGACCAGCACGACGGTGGTGTTGCTCTGGGACATGATGGTCGCTCCCCTCGCCGCCCGGTGCGGTACCGGGCGTCCTCCCGGCTGTGCGCCGGTGAGTCGATCCTGCGGCGCTGAGGTGACCCGCGCGGAGAGTCGATCGACTCGGACGAGTCATCGGCGGGTCGCGAAAGCGGATCGCGGCGCACCCGGGTCGTGTGACCCGGCTCAGCGGACGCGGGTGAGGGGTGCGCGCTGACCAGGCCTTTCCATATGATCAAGCATGGTCACCCGATCGCCCGACGGGACCGACATGCCGACGCCGTCCGCTCTCGTCCTCCGGCACGTCGAGAACATGTACGGCGCGCCCGGCGCTCCCGCGGGGGCGATCGCAAGGCTCTCCCGCCAGGACCAGTGGTCCGATGCGCTCCCCCGGGTCAGCGATCTGACCCCGGAGGGTCGGACCCTCGCCGCCGACTTCCGGGCGCTGTCGCCGGACCTCCGCGGCAGCCTGCTCGCGCTCGCGCTGCAGGAAGACGTGAGCGCGGCTCCGCTGGACCGGGCCGCGGCGGCGGCCAGCGGGTTCGTCGATGTCGAGCGCATGGGCCTGGTCACCTGGATGTCACCTCTTCATCGGCTCGCGGTCGTCGCCGGATCCGAGCCGGACGACCACGGAGTCGCCGGCCGCGCCTGCTTCTCCGGCCCGCGGCGCGCACACGGAGGTGCGCTGCATCTCTTTTTCGCCGGCGAGCCGGTCGAGATCGCCGACCTCGTGGCGGCGGCGGACTACTTCGCGCGTGCGGATCGCCCGCCCTGGGCGGTGTTCTGCCTCGTCCGGGCGGCCCAGACGGCCTCGTCTCCGGAGCTCGCCGCATCCCTCGCCGCCCAGGCCGCGAACGCCGCTGTCTTCGACGGGGACTTCGGGATGGCGGACAGGGTGCTGGAGACGTTCATGTTCTCCGACACGCGTGTGCTCATCCGGGAGAGCGCCCCGGCACGGGGTCTGCGGCAGGCCCTGCTGGAGGGGGACAGTGTGGCGGCGAGGGAGACCGTTCTCGCACGGCTACGCCAGGACGGTCTCGATGACCCGGCCGTGGGGGAAGCGCTCACCGTCTACGCGCTCGCCACCATCGTGGACGGCGATCCGCAGGCGTGGGAGGGGTTCCTGCAAGCCTGCTCTACCGCGGCCATGCCTCTGCATCCCGCGATCACCGCGATCGCCGCCACGATCGTTGCGCCGGACACCGCGTTCGAGCCGCATCTCACGTTCCCCACCACCCCCGACGGCCGCGGGTGGTCGCAACTCGCGGGATGCGTGGCAGCGCTGCTCCAGAGCTACCGGGACATGCGACGGGGAACGTCCGCTCCGTGCGGCGAGTTGCCCACGGGTGCGGGAAACAGACTCGTGCGCACGGTCGCCGCGACGTGGGAGTCGGTCATCCGTGCCCACAACCAGCACTGGGACAGGCTCGAGACCGTGGTGCGCATCGGGATGGAGACGACCGTAACCGTACCGATCCCGCTGATGCGCATCAGTGCCGAGACGCTCCTCGCCCTGGCGGAGGCGTTCCGCGGCGAGCGCGACTCGGCGAAGGAGCGGGTGGATCGCATCCGCGCCGATCCCGTGCTCCGGCGCGCGTACCGGCTCAGGACCGTGCTGGACTCCGTGGAGGTGATGATCGAGGGGCCGCGGGGGAACCACGAGCATGCGCTGGCGCTGCTGTCCACGCGGGAGCCCGACGTCCTGGACCTCACCGCCGGCCCATACGGTCCGGTCGAATTGTTCGACTTCGTCGACTACGCCATCCTTCTCCAGCGCGACGAGGATGCCGCGGAGCGCGTCGAGCGCACCCGCGAACTCCTCCGCCCTCATCGCCTGGAGCGCGCCGAGTTCGTCCTGGCCGCGTGCGACGCAGCGCTCGCCATGCGCAGGGACCTGCGGCCGGCGGAGGATCTCCTCGCCCGCGCGCAGACGCATCCGTTCGTCTACGAATCCGCCCGGCTGCGCCTCGTCTATGCGGAGCGGCTGAGGAGGCTGAACCGCACTGCAGAAGCACGGCGGCACCTCTTCCGCGTCGAGCACGAGCTGCGCAGTGTGCAGGCGGGCGCCTGGCTGGAGCGGGTGCAGCGCGAGCTTCGAGCGTGCCAGCGCGAGATCGCCGTGCGAGTGGGCGATCTCACCGACCAGGAGACCCGGATAGCGGAGCTGGCGGCGGAAGGACTGTCGAACAAGCAGATCGCGGCCCGGCTGTACCTCTCACCCCGCACCGTTGGCGGGCACCTCTACAAGATCTTCCCCAAACTGAGCGTGACCACCCGCGCCCAGCTGCGTGATGCGCTGTCCGAGGGTGAGCGTGCCGGCCGGGGACCGCGTTCCGCGGACGACGGGGCCGCTCCCGGCGCCGGGTGATGCGACGTGGGGCGGCGCGTTCTGGCTCCCGCAGCGTCCGACCATGCGTATTCCGGCGCCTGCGCGGACGCAGCCGAACGGATCCGCGGGTTTCCACGCCGCGAAGAGCGCACGGGGGCTCGGCCGCGTGCCGCGCCGAGCCCCCGAACGCTCAGGAGATGGAGTCCGCCGGCCCGAACCCGGCTCCGTTGAACTCCATGACCACGACATCGCTCATCGCGGGCCGGTCCTCGTGCGTGGCATCGATGAGTCCGCCATCGAGCAGGAATGGCGCGGAGAACCCGGACACCGAACGCAGCGCTTCCATGAAGCTCGCCCGCGTGGGCTCCGTCATCTTCGTGAACGCCTCTTCGAGGATGGACGCGCCGATCCAGCTCCACACGCACTGAGGGAATCCGGGGACGTCCGTTTGCGCCGTGTACGTGTGCAGAGCGTCGAGGAATCGCTGGCCTTCTTCGCTGTCCTGGAACGCGGGCGAAGCCGCTGACAGCGACGACGCCGTCGAGTAGATTCCGGCGAAGGAGTCCGCCACGCCCGACGGTTCGAGCAGGGCGGGGCTGGATGAGGTGGAAGGCAAGAACAGGCTCGGGCTCCACCCCAGGGTGTGGGCTTGTTGCAGTGAACCGATCACGAGCGGCGCGAGCGAGGACATCGCGTTGAAGAACACGTCGGCGTCGGTCGACGCGAGATCGGTGATCTGGGCGTTGACTTCGGTCGCGGTTGCCTCGTAACCGATCTCCTTGACCACTTCGATGTTCTCTGCACCCTCGATACCCAGCTTGAATCCCTCGACGTAGCCCAGTCCGAAATCGTCGTTCTGGTAGAGGATGGCGACGCGATGCTCTCCCGGGCTGGCTGCGAGGAGCTCTCCGAACGCTTGGCCCTCCTGCTGGTAGATCGGCAGGAGCCCGAGCTGCCAGGGGCTCTCGGCCCGGTCGCTGAAGAGCGGGTCCCCGGTCTGGACGAGGACCTGCGGGACTTCGGCTGCGATGGCAGCATCCCGGAACGCCCTGTTCGTCGGGGTACCGAGGCTCAGCGCCGTTCCGAACACCCCGTCGGACACCATCTGCTGAAAGTTGGCGAGTGCTCTCTGCGGGTCATAGCCGTCGTCATACGCCTTGAACTCGACGTTTCGGGTCTTGCCATCCCCGAAGGTGATGCCGCCGTCGGCGTTCCGTGATTCGAAGTACGCGATCGCTCCGTCCGCCGCACAGTTGCCGACGCCGGCGGCGCTTCCGGACAGCGGCGACGTGGTGCCGAAGGTGATCGTGGTGTCGGTGATACCCGGCGAGGCGGTGACCTCCCCTTCCTCAGCCTCCGCGTCCCCGCCGCGCGCGCAGCCGCTCATCGCCAGCGCGATGGTGCAGAGCGCGGCGAGCGCCACGACGTCTCTTCTCGTCCGTTTCGTGATCTTCATCGAGCAGAACCTCCCTGGTATTCGCGTTCGGATGCCGCACAGAACTCGCCGCTGAGTCCTGCGCCCTCGGCTCCGCCTGCTTCCGGTGTACCCGGAAGCTCGCGCGATGCTGCCCATGGTTCCGGGCGTGCATATGACGGGTCAAACCGGACAAATCGTGCAGCTAGAACGATTTCTCCGTGTTTGGGGCGAGCCGATCACCGGTAGTGGGCGCGCGCGAGCCGTTCGAGCGCTTTCGCGCGCGGTGACAGTGGAACATCCCTCGGCCAGGCGAGGACGACGGGGCACCCCTTGACCTCAGGGAGGATCTCTTTCTCCACGATCGAGAATCCCTCGTAGCTCGACTTATTGGTGGGGCGCTGAACGAGGAGCGCGTAGGCCAGATTCCGGGCCACGAGGGAACGTGTGAGTTCGTAGGTCTGCGTGCGATGACGGATATTCGGCTTCAACCCCACATCGTGGAACAGTGACATCGCGTACCGCGCGCTGGGCGCCTGGTTGAAAAGGGCCAACGGCTCCGTCGACAACTGTTCGAGCGTGACGAAATCCGCAGACGCCAGCGGGTGATCTGCGGCGAACAGTGCGTAGGCGCGGGGCTCATAGAGCGGCACGGACGTCAATGCCTCGGACAGATCGAGGTCGTACATGATCGCGATGTCGAGTTCTCCGGCGAACAGGCCCTCCTGCAGACGGATCTGGTCGCCCTCCACGAGGTCCACCGTGACGCGCGGATGATCGGTCTCGAATGTCTCGAGAAGGCGGGGCAGAACAGTGGGCGCGAGCGTGACATAACACCCCACGACGAGCGGGCCGGTGAGCTCCTGATCGTTCCCGCGCGCGAGGTAGCTGATCTCCGCCGCCTGAGCCAGGAGCCGCTTGGCCTCCACGAGCAACACGCGCCCGACCGGGGTGAGGGTGACCCCCTGGGCTCGGCGTCGGACGCAGAGGTCGGCCCCGAGCAGCCGTTCCAGCTCGCTCAGCGATGCGGCGACGGCTGAGGGCGACATGAACAACCGCTCGGCAGCGCCCGCGAGGGTCCCCGCGTCCGCTACAGCGACGAAGTGCGCCAGCTGGCGAAGCGAGAAGTCACTCCAGTTCGGCGCCGGGTGTTCGTCCCCGATGACCGACTCGTCCACATTCGACCTCCTCGTCGCTGTGATCTTGTGTCCGCCCCCGCGCATACATCAATCAGACTGCGGAAGTAGTGCGATTAACCGATCTTGACCGAGGTAGGACGTGATCTGCAACATCGGCGGAGGAGGACACCGACGGGGTCGCCCCGCGACGTCAGCGAGGAGTTGGCCCAGCGGTGACTCTTCGACTCGCAGGTTTTGAGAACGCGACCAGTGCCGGTCGCACAAGGAGGACTCATGAGCACGCTCGTAGATCGTCATGCATCGCGCGAGAATCCCCCAGCGCCCCCGAAGCCCGATATGTCCGCGCGGGACATCCTCGCCGCCGCGGAGACGCTCGTTCCCATGCTCAAGGAACGGGCAGTGGAGATCGACGCCAACCGCCGAATCCCCGACGATGTGTACCGTGCGGTCCAGGAGGCCGGCCTTCTGCATGTTCTGAAGCCGAAGAAGTATCACGGCCTCGAGCTGACCGAACACGAGCACGCCAAAGTCGCGATGACCCTCGCACGCGGGTGCGCATCCACGGCCTGGGTCTTCTCCATCCTCAGCTCGGACAACATGGCTGTGCTCTCCTTTCCGGAAGAGACCCAGGACGAGATCTGGGGCGATGACAGCTACGCAACGCTCGCGGGCAACACCAACCTGAATCTGAAGGCGAGCACCCGTCGGGTTCCGGGTGGGTACCGTCTGTCAGGCAGTTGGGGGTTCTGCAGCGGATCGGACTTCTCCGAGTGGCTCATCTTCAACGCTCCCGTCGGCGAGGCGGGCGAGGGGCACATGTTCATCGTTCCCGCCGCCGATGCCGAGACAGTGGATGATTGGACACCGACCGGTTTGCGCGGGACCGGTAGCCGAACGAAGGTCGTCAGGGACGTGTTCGTGCCGGACCACCGCGTCATGCGCACAGCCGACACCGTCGACAAGATTCAGGAGCGCCGTGGGCTCCACCCGACCTTCGACGCCATGTACGCGCCCTGGCCGTCGTACGGGCGCTTCACCTTCGCCGGCGTCGGCGTGGGGGCGGCGATGGGGGCCGCAGAGGATTTCGCGGCGACGGCCGGATCCACCAGTCGCGTCGCCAACGCGCTCGGCGGCACGCTGCGGCTCACGGATCAGGACTATGTGGCAACGGAGTACGCCGAGATCACCGGCGAGCTCGAGATGGCAAGGCGGCTCATCGAGTACCGCAGCAGGGAAGCCTCTGATCTGGCGCACCAGCGGGTCGTCCTCGACGAAGCCCAGCTCGCGGAGCAGGTCCGCGACAACTCGCTCGTGGCTCGAGTGGCCTTGCGTGCCGCGCAGCGCCTTCAGATGATCGTCGGAGCGAAAGCCGGCTTCCCTCAGCATTCCGCCTCCCGCGCCAAGCGTGACGCCGAGCTCGTCGCCTCGCACGTGACCCTGAACTGGCGACAGGCTTCCGTGCGATACATGTCGGCCATGGTGAACGGATGAGTCGGACGATGGTCGCCTCCCGTCGACGTCTCAGCGGGCGCCCGCTGACCGCGGATCATTTCACGGTCGCGTTCCGGCTGCATCCAGGAGGCGTCGCGCTCGTCACCGCGGATGCCGCCGACGGGCCCGTCGCCCTCACCGCGAGCTCGCTGGCGTCCGTCAGCGCGTCCCCGCCCATCTTCATGTTCTCCGTCTCCAGTCAGTCCTCCAGCACGGCGACCCTGCGTTCGTCGACCACCGTCGTGGTCCACCTGCTCGACGCGGCCGCGCAGGATCTGGCCGAGCTCGGAGCCACCTCCGACATCGACCGTTTCGGTGACGAGAGCTCCTGGGCTCGCCTCGACACCGGCGAACCCGTGTTCCCTGCGGCCCGCGCGTGGATCCGGGGACGCGTCCTGCACCGCCTGGATGCCGGTGGATCCACGGTGATCGTCGCAGAAGGCGTCGAGTCGAGTATCGGCGACGATCACGTCGAGCAGTACGGAGAGCGTGACGGACTGGTGTACTTCAACCGCTCCTGGCATACCGTCGGCTCGCACACCCGACTTCCCGGTCACTGAGCAGGAGCGCGGCACCGCCGGGTGGGCAGCAAAAGTGACCCACCGACGAGACCTACGCGACTCTCACCGACGCGAGAGCCCCTGCTCCCCCGGCAGGCTGGCGAACGACGGGACCCACTCGGGGTCCCGTCGTTCGGAACACCCAGGGAGAGAGGGACGAGCAGATGGACGAGTTCAAGGTAGGCAACACCGTGCAGGTCACCGGGTCCGTCATGACCGGAAACGTCGGAACAGTCATCTGGATCGACAAGAAGCGCGAACGATACCTGGTGCTGATCACCCCTCAGACGCAGAACTACTTCACGGCGTCTGAGCTGAAGATCTACTCGCGATGGCAGCCGGCGCACCGTTCCCCCGCGGATGCGGCGCCCTAGGCCTTGAGGAAGTCGATGAGCGCCGCGTTGACCTCGTCGGCGTGGGTCCACAGGAGGCCGTGGGGTGCACCCTCGATCTCTACATAGTCGGCCTCGGGGAACGCGTCGCGGAAGCGACGCCCGGTGGCATCGATCGGAAGGATGTTGTCCTTGGTCCCGTGCAGGATCAGAGCCGGCTTGCCGGTGGCACGAACGGCATCCACATCCGCGCGGAAGTCCTCGACCCAGGACGCCACGACCGCGTACGCGGCGACCGGAGCGCTGGCGATCGCGACGTTCCAGCTGGCTGCGACGGCTTCTTGACTGATTCGGGTCCCGAGGTTCTCGTCGAGGTTGTAGAAGTCTTGGTAGAACTGCGTGAACCAGGCGTACCTGTCCCCCTTCGCGGCTGCGGCGATGCCGTCGAACACCTCCTGCGGCACGCCATCGGGATTGTCCTCGCGGGCGACGAGGAAGGGCTCGAGCGAGGCCAGGAACGCGAGCTTCGCCACCCGCTCGTGTCCGTACCGTGCCACATACCGTGCGAGTTCTCCGGTGCCCATCGAGAAGCCGATGAGGACGACGTCGCGCAGATCCAGGGTGTCGAGGATCGTGTTGAGATCCGCCGCGAACGTGTCGTAGTCGTAGCCGGTGCCGACCTTCGACGACTGCCCGAAGCCGCGACGGTCGTAGGTGATCACGCGGTAACCGGCGGCGAGGAGTTCGCGCGTCTGTCGCTCCCAGCTGTGACCGTTCAACGGGTACCCGTGGATGAGCACGACCGGCTGCCCTTTCCCCTGGTCCTCGTAGTACAGCTCGACGGGGGTGCTGTTCTCCTCGCCGACAACGATGTGGCCCATGATGTTCGTCCATTCCTCGGTATCCAGTCGGATGCTGGAAGCTCATGGCCATCAGAATCCATGTGCTCACCACAGGGTCAAGACCCGTTTTCCCACCCCTCGGGCGGAGCGCCCAGAACCTGCTCGACATCACGGACGACGGTGACGCGGCCACCATCGCCCGGGCGGGGGTCCGGGATCATCGACTCGGGGTCGACGAGATAGACGTCATGGCCGTCCAGCGTGAGCCGGCGCACGGCCTCGAGGAGCATCCGCCGGCCGGTACGGGGGTTCACCCCCCGGTTGGCCCAGGTCGCTGCCATCACGGCCAGGTCCCGGGTGGTGACGAGCACCGAGCACTGGCGGATGTATCCATCGACCGCTGCCCTCGGGTCTTCGGTCAGGATGCCGTAGCTGCGGAGCATGTGCGCGACGGCGAGGTTGCGGTGCGCACTCTCCATTTCCGAGGCGCACACCGTCTCGTCGACCGTCAGCTCACGGCCAGCGAACGCGGACAGGCCACGGACGACGGGCTCGACCCTCTCGGTCGGCGGCAGACCCTCTGCGCCGGCGACCGAGTGGGTCGTGATCGCGCCCGCGTTGATCATCGGATTCCGCGGGCGCCCCGTTTCCCTTTCGACGGAGATCCCATTGAACGCCTCGCCGGACGGCTCGACGCCGACCTTTGCGAGCACCGGAGCGAAGCCACGGTCCGACAAGGCCAAGGCGTACACGAACGGTTTCGAGATCGATTGGATCGTGAACTCGGCATCGACGTCACCGGCACCGTAGACCTCACCGTCGACGGTGGCGAAGACGGCGCCCAGCCGCCCAGGATCCGCTGCCGCGAGTTCGGGGATGTAACCCGCCAGCTCACCCTGCGTGTTGGACTCCACCTCCGCAAGGACGTCCGTCAGGTAGTCGGGAACGATGGAACGCATTCATCCTCCTCAGCGCCATCACGAAATCGGGCCGGCATAATCCATCCAGAAGTCGATGGCATCCGCACGCGGATGCGGAGTCGGCACACCACCGGTCGCGCTGAACTCCATCACCTGATCCGGCGCATCGTCCAAGGCCGGCCAGGGCGTGAGCTCGGGTGCGTGGGAATGCCCCGTACGCACGAACGCCGCCCAGTGCCCGCTCATCTGATCGCGCAGCCGGTAGTCGGTCGCGGTGTAGTCCGCGTCGCCGTCAGCGCCGAGATTGTCGTAGGCGTACGCCACCTCGGCGCCGTGGTAGGCGCCGTACTTCTCCAGCCCCGATTCGGGCGGGATGTGGGAGAAGAAATACAGGTACGCAGGTTGCCGACCGGACTGCGTCTGCAGATGCGCCCACCGGAACATGGCCCGGGTCATGACTCTGTCGGTCTCTGCACGCAGAGCGGACTGCAGCGCCTGCTCCGGCGTGTCACCCGGGTAGAGGCGGAGGAACCCGTCGGCCAGGTCGCCATAGGTCTTCTCCGCCGACGAACGGTACTCGTCGACGTCCACGCGCGGAGGGATGGCGAGGGCGAGGGACGCTTCATCCGCATTGCTGCCGACGAGGATCGGCACGTCGTGCTGCCTGCCGGAGGCGTAGATGTCCGCGGGCGGGAGGGGCAGGACGTACCCGTCGATGGCGGGACGCCAGTGCGCGGCGAGGTCGCCGGCTGCCTCGAGGATGCGGTCGACCGGCATCTCACGCATCTCCGCCATCGTCGCGCCGCCGAGCTGCTCGCTCAGGCGCCGGCCGGCGTCCTCCGCCGCGTCCCGGGTGTCGAATTGGTCTCCGTTCTCGACGTCACCGCTGGTGCCCATGCACGCTCCGCTGCCGGCGATGATGCCGTGGACGAGGCCGTGCGAGCGCGGCGTCGCGCCCAGGATGCAGACGCTCTCGCCGCCCGCGGATTCGCCGGCGACCGTCACCCGGTCCGGGTCACCGCCGAAAGCCCCGATGTTGTCCCGCACCCACTCGAGCGCGGCGATCTGGTCGAGGATGCCGTAGTTGCCCGAGGCGTCGTGCTCGGACTCGTCGGCGAGCTCCGGGTGGGAGAGGAAACCGAACACACCGAGCCGGTAGTTGATGGTGACCGTAATGATGTCACCGCGCGAGGCGAGCGCTGCACCGTCATAGAGCGGCAACGCCCCCGAGCCGGTGGAGAAGCCCCCGCCGGGGACGTAGACCAGGACGGGCAGAGCACCGCCCATCGGCGCGGTGCTGCGCCAGATGTTGAGCGAGAGGCTGTCCTCGCTCACCCGGTAGGGGTTGAACAGGGTGCCTTCCAGGGGCAACTGCAGGACCCCCGAGAGCGCCCGGGTGAGGAAGCTCGAGGTGCTCTGCACGGGAGCAGCGGAGAAGCGGTCGGCGACGAACGCCTCCGCACGCGATGGGGGCGGCTCAGGCGCCCGCCATCGCAGATCACCGACCGGGGGCTGCGCATAGGGGATGCCCGCGAAGACCTCCACGCGGCGGGCGTCGTCCACCACTCCCTGCACGGGTCCCTGCCGTGTGGAGACCCGGGCCGTCGGCAACGGGTCGTCGCCTCCCGCCGCCCGGGTGCCGGCGGGTGGGTAGGCGAGGACGGCCGTGCCGCACACCAGGACCGCCGCGAGCAACCACGCCCCCATCCGCGTAGGCGTTCGTCGTCGACCCACCCAGCGCGCGCCCGCGGGGATCACCGCGAGGAGCGCCAGCACGAGCAGCCAGCCCCACCACGGGCTGCGGTTGAGCCACGTCAGCGCGAGCGCGACGACCGCCAGCACGATCAGCGGCACCGCGAATCCCGGTCGACGAAGGAACCCATGCCCCTTCCCTCCACGGCCCCCGGCGCCCGTGGGATGCGCCTTCCGGTGTTGCCGGCCGTGCTCGGCCCGGCGGATGCCGGCCATGTCACCGCTCGGATTCGACTGTGTGATCCGTCACGGACGATGTCGCGTCCAGCGCTGCCCGGACCAGGTGACTCAGATCGATGGATGTCGTCGGAGGCAGGGCGATGTCACCGGGCCGTTGTCCGTACATGTCGTTCATCCCCCGCCCTGAACGGGCGGACCGTTCGGGCACCCGGGCCACCGGCCCCACTGACTCATCGATGCGTTCTTGCAGCGGGTACATGGCTCGGTTCATCTCCTCGGGGTTCGCGTGTCGAACGTCTTCGACTGCGGCACCAGTAGAGACCGTGTTGTCGGAACGAGGTCAAGCCGCTCCGGATTCCTCCGCAGGGCTGCGCCCCGGCCGCGAGCGTGAAGACGATGGCTTTTCCGGCTGACTCGGGATCCGTGTCCCCGGCACAGGGTCCCGATCAGCCGTCGTATGAACGTCCACGCGCCCGCTTGACCTTGTGCCCAGCACACGGACTTGACTGAGCTTCGCTTCCCGGCGCAGACGCACCGCGGAGAACACTGCCGACAGAGGACGAGGATCACCGCATGGGATGGAGCACACGAGAGGTCGCGAATCTGGCCGGCACCACCGTCAACACGGTGCGGCATTACCATCGGGTCGGGCTCCTCGACGTGCCGGATCGGGCATCGAACGGGTACAAGCAGTACCAGGTGAGACACCTCGTTCGACTGCTGCAGATTCGACGTCTCCGGGACCTCGGAGTGCCGCTCGAACGGATCGAGCACGTCGGTGGAGACAGCGACCCGTCCTCGCAGGCGCTCGCCGCGATCGACGCGGACCTGGCCCTGAGCATCGAACGGCTCCAGCGTGCCCGCGCAGAGATCAGCGCGATCATGCAGGGATCGTCCGCGACGGACGTCCCGAGCGGGTTCGAAGACGTGGCGGCGCGTCTGTCCGCCCCGGAACGCGCATTGATGCTCATCTACTCCCAGCTCTACGACGAGGATGCGATGGCCGATGTGCGGAAGATGCTCGAGACGCACCGCGACGAGGTGACTGCGGCGTTCGATGCGTTGGCGCCGGACGCCGACGAGACTCAACGGCGACAGCTCGCCGAGAAGTACGCACCGAAGGTGGCGCGCAGCCTCGCCGAATACCCGTGGCTGAGCGACCCCACTGAACACCTCTCCCAGAGCCCCGAGATCGCCCAGAAGGCGCTCTTCCAGTCGATCGTCGCGCTCTACAACCCTGCACAGATCGATGTCATCGCCCGTGCGAGCGTCATCGCGCAAGAGCTGCTCCCGGAGATGGCCGAAGGCCGGCATGAGTGATCCCGCCGGTTGACCGTGGTGCTCGCCTACGCCATCGGAGGCGTAGACGTCGAAGGCGACACGTCCACGTGCGCGGACTGGCCGGCGACCGGCGAGCTGTCGACGAGATCGCGGCCGTGAGAGGGCGAAAGGCACCCTCCCGCCACCCAGGGAAGCCCTCGAAGTCCGCATGAAATCAAGGGATCTGGCGTGGGTGAGCATCGTTCATCTGTGCCCAGTTCTCGCCCGATGCTGTCGTTAGCAGCCGCGGAAGAGGCGGGTTCGCCGGGCTCCTGTGGGGTTCCGGTCAGTGCAGCGTGTGCCGCCACGGACCATGTCCCGTTCTGGTCGTTCACGCGGGGCCATCTGGGATCGAAGCATGAGGATCCTCCTTTCCTCCGTATGGATTCCGTAAGGACAGCCGCCTGCGGCTTGGCGCGGGTATTGCATCAGGTTTCGTGCCGCTCGGCACCCGCACCACAGTCGTCGTGCGGCGTTCACGCCGGCCCTGCTGGCCGATCCGGGAGTCTCTTGTGCTCGATGTGATCTATCTCCTGGCCACGATGGCGATATTCGCGCTGGTCGCATTCATCGCGAAGGGGGCGGATCGGCTGTGATCGTCTTCTCTGCCGTTGCCAGCGCGCTCGCCGTTGCGGCGATCGTCTATCTGCTGGTCGCCCTCGTCTCTCCGGAGCGATTCTGATGGCCCCGGATGCCGCCGCCATCTGGTCAGGCGTGCTCCAGGCCGCCACGCTGCTGCTGATGCTGGCGCTCCTCTACCGTCCCCTCGGTGACTGGATCGCTCGCATCTACACGAGCCCGAAGGACTGGCGCGTCGAGCGTGGGCTGTACCGGGTCGTCGGTGTCGACTCGGGATCGGAGCAGACCTGGACCGCGTACGTGCGAGCCGTGCTGATCTTCTCGCTGATGGGCGTGCTCTTCGTCTACGCCCTGCAGCGGTGCCAGGCGGTGCTCCCCTACTCCCTCGGGCTACCGGCCGTCCCCGAGGGTCTCGCCTTCAACACGGCGGTGTCGTTCGTCACGAACACCAACTGGCAGTCCTATTCGCCCGAACTGACGATGGGCTACACCGTCCAGCTCGCAGGGCTCGCCGTGCAGAACTTCGTCTCCGCCGCGGTCGGCATCGCCGTGGCGATCGCGCTGGTTCGGGGCTTCGCGCGCCGCGACTCGACGACGATCGGCAATTTCTGGGTCGACCTGGTGCGTGGCGTCACACGACTGTTGCTTCCTCTGGCCGTGATCGGTGCGCTCGCGCTGCTGGCCGCGGGTGTCGTGCAGAACTTCACCGGTTTAACCGAGGTCGCGACGATCACGGGGGGAACACAGGTCCTGCCGGGCGGGCCCGTCGCTTCGCAGGAGGCCATCAAGGAACTCGGCACCAACGGCGGCGGGTTCTTCAACGCCAACTCGGCGCATCCGTTCGAGAACCCCACGCCCTGGAGCAACGTGCTCGAGATGCTGCTGATCCTCGCGATCCCGTTCGCGATGCCGCGCGCATTCGGCAAGATCATCGGCGACAACCGTCAGGGATACGCCATCCTGGCCGTCATGGGGGCGCTCTTCGTCGCCTCGATCGTCGCCGGGACGTGGCTGGAGGCTCTGAATCTCGGTACCGCACCCCAGCTAGCGGGCGCCCCGATGGAGGGCAAGGAACAGCGGTTCGGCCTGTTCGGCTCGACGCTGTTCGCCGGGGTCACCACCCTCACTTCGACCGGCGCCGTCAATTCCATGCACGATTCGTATACCGCGCTCGGCGGCATGATGCCGATGGTCAACATGATGCTCGGAGAGGTGGCCCCCGGCGGGGTCGGTTCCGGGCTGTACGGGATGCTGGTGCTCGCGGTCATCGCCGTCTTCGTCGGCGGGTTGCTCGTCGGTCGCACCCCGGAATACCTGGGCAAGAAGATCGGGCCCCGCGAGATCAAGCTCGCCAGCCTCTACATCCTCGTCACCCCGACCCTCGTGCTCGCCGGCACAGCGCTCAGTTTCGGAATCCCCGCCATCCGAGCGGATATGGAGTCGACCTCCATCTGGAATCCCGGTATTCACGGCATGAGCGAAGTGCTGTACGCCTTCACGTCGGCGGCGAACAACAACGGCTCGGCGTTCGCCGGGCTCACGGCCAACACCCCCTGGTTGAACACCGCGCTCGGCATCGCGATGCTCCTCGGCCGGTTCATCCCCATCGTCCTGGTGCTCGCACTGGCGGGGTCCCTCGCCGCGCAGTCCACACGACCGACCACCGTCGGCACCCTCCCCACCCACCGCCCGCAGTTCGTCGGGCTCCTCGCCGTCGTATCCGTGATCATCACGGCGCTCACCTATTTCCCCGTTCTCGCGCTGGGTCCCCTGGCGGAAGGGCTCGTCTGATCATGTCCACCTCATCCATTGCCCCTCTCCCCGGCAGCACGACCCTGGACGCCGGCCCCCGCTCCCCCCGGGGACCCAAGCCGACCGGCACCTTCGGCTGGTCTGCGCTGGTACGAGCGCTGCCCGGCGCGCTGCGCAAACTGAACCCCACGGCGCTGTGGCACAACCCGGTCATGTTCCTGGTCTGGGTGGGGGCAGCCCTGACGACCCTGATCGCTCTGGCCGAACCGTTCCTCGGCGGCGCCGAGCAACCCGGCGGCGACGCCGTCCCGGCCGGCTTCACCTGGGGCATCGCCGTCTGGTTGTGGCTCACCGTCCTCTTCGCCAACATCGCCGAATCGGTCGCCGAAGGACGCGGAAAGGCCCAAGCTGCCAGCCTCCGCAGGACACGCACCAGCACGATGGCCCGCCGGGTCGCCTCGTACGACCCGGCCATGGATCCGACGGCCGAGGATGCGCCCCTGGTGGAGGTGGCATCTTCGGCCCTTCAGCTCGGCGACCTGGTCGTGGTCTCCGCGGGCGAGCTCATCCCCGGGGACGGGGATGTCGTGCAGGGCATCGCCACGGTCGACGAATCGGCCATCACCGGCGAGAGTGCGCCCGTCGTCCGGGAGTCCGGCGGCGATCGCAGCGCCGTGACCGGCGGCACCCGGGTGCTGTCCGACCGCATCGTGGTCCGCATCACCTCGAAACCGGGCGAGACGTTCGTGGACCGCATGATCGCGCTTGTGGAGGGCGCCAGCCGACAGAAGACCCCGAACGAGATCGCCCTGAACATCCTCTTGGCGAGCCTGTCGATCGTGTTCGTCATGGTCGTACTCACGTTGAACCCGATCGCGTCCTACGCGGCCAGCCCGGTCAGCATCCCCGTTCTCGTCGCCCTGCTGGTGTGCCTCATCCCGACGACCATCGGCGCCCTGCTCTCAGCTATCGGCATCGCCGGGATGGACCGCCTCGTGCAACGCAACGTGCTGGCGATGTCCGGCCGTGCCGTCGAAGCGGCCGGCGACGTCACCACACTGCTGCTGGACAAGACCGGGACCATCACCTACGGCAACCGCCGAGCGACGGACTTCATCCGGATGCCCGGAATCACGGACGACGACCTCACCCGGGCCGCCGCCCTGGCGTCGCTCGCCGACCCCACCCCGGAGGGGACATCGGTCGTCGAGCTCGCCGGAACGCGCGGCATCCGCGCCCACCTGCCCGCCGATGCGGTGGTGGTGCCGTTCACCGCACAGACCCGCATGAGCGGGCTGGACCTCGCCGACGGCACGATCCTCCGCAAGGGAGCCGGATCCGCCGTGATGGCATGGCTTGAGGCGGCAGGCATCCCCCTCGACGACAGCACGCGCGGCCACCTGACCCGCGAGACCGACGCGATCGGTCAGACCGGCGGCACACCCCTCGTGGTCGCAGAGATCGACGCATCCGGCCACGGCCGTCTTCTCGGAGTCATCCATCTCAAGGATGTCGTCAAGGAGGGCCTGCGCGACCGGTTCACGGAGCTGCGCAGCATGGGCATCCGCACCGTGATGATCACCGGGGATAACCCGCTGACCGCGAAGGCGATCGCCGCAGAAGCCGGCGTGGACGATTACCTGGCAGAGGCCACCCCGGAGGACAAACTCGCCCTGATCGCGCGCGAACAGGAGGGAGGCAACCTCGTCGCGATGACCGGTGACGGCACGAACGATGCCCCGGCCCTCGCCCAGGCGGATGTCGGCGTGGCGATGAACACCGGCACGTCCGCGGCGAAAGAGGCCGGCAACATGGTCGATCTGGACTCGGACCCGACCAAGCTGATCGATATCGTGCGGATCGGCAAGCAACTGCTGATCACCCGCGGGGCCCTCACCACCTTCTCCCTGGCGAACGACATCGCGAAGTACTTCGCGATCATTCCCGCGATGTTCATGACGGTCTTCCCCGGCCTCGCCGCGCTGAACATCATGCAGCTGCACTCCCCCGCATCCGCCGTCACCAGCGCGATCATCTTCAACGCGATCGTCATCGTCGCGCTGATCCCCCTGGCGCTGCGGGGAGTGAAGTATCGCCCCGCGGGCGCAACGCAGATCCTCAGTCACAACCTGCTGGTCTACGGACTCGGCGGCGTCATCGCCCCCTTCATCGGCATCAAGCTCATCGACCTGGTCGTGAGCCTCATCCCGGGCTTCTGAGCCCGACACAGGAGTGACCACATGACTTCCACCCGCACCACCTGGCGCACGACAGGGGTCGCACTCCGTGCGATGCTCGCCTTCACCCTCATCCTCGGCATCGGATACACCGCAGCGGTCACCGGCATCGGCCAGCTGCTCCTTCCCGCGCAGGCGAACGGCTCGGTCCTCACAACGACGGATGGCGCCGTCGCCGGCAGCGCACTCATCGGCCAGTCCTTCACGGACGCCGACGGCACCCCACTTCCCCAGTACTTCCAATCGCGCCCGTCCGCGGCGGGCGGCGGGTACGACGGCGGGGCATCCGGCGGCAGCAACTGGGGCCCGGAGAACGACGACCTGATCGCCGCCATCTCCGAACGCCGCGCGGTGATCGCCGACCTCGAGAGCGTCGACCCCACCGACATCCCCCCGGATGCGGTGACCGCATCCGGGTCCGGTCTGGACCCGCACATCAGCCCCGACTACGCGCTCCTGCAGGCGGACCGCGTCGCGCGAGCACGAGGGGTCGACCCACAGACGGTCCGCGCGCTTGTGGAATCCGCGACCCAATCCCGCGACCTCGGGTTCCTCGGCGAACCGCGAGTGAACGTGCTCGAACTCAACCTCTCCCTCGATGCCCTGCGGAATTGACGTGCGCCGCGACGACGACGGGCGCCACCGCACATCTCCCGTGCCGCGCGGAGCATCGCGCTGCACGGGGATCAGCGAGCGGCGCTGGGCGGAGGCCGTATGGTGAAGCGCATGAAACGGGGGCGACTGCGGGTCCTGCTCGGCGCCGCCCCCGGCGTCGGGAAGACGTACGAGATGCTCGAGGAAGGCAGACGTCTCCAGGGTGACGGACGCGACGTCGTGATCGGAGTCGTCGAAACCCACGGGCGGGCGGCGACCCTCGCCCAAACCATCGGGCTGCCCGAGATCCCCCGTAGAACCATCGCACACCGCGGCGTCGAGCTGACCGAGATGGACGTGGACGCCGTGATCGCGCGTAGCCCGCAGATCGCACTCGTCGACGAGCTCGCCCACACCAACGCACCCGGCTCCCGCCACGACAAACGATGGCAGGACGTCGACGCCCTGCGGGACGCCGGTATCGACGTGATCACAACGGTCAACGTGCAGCACATCGAATCCCTCAACGACGTCGTCGAGCAGATCACCGGCGTCGCACAGCGCGAAACGGTTCCGGACGCGGTCGTGCGTGGTGCGGACGAGATCGAAGTCGTCGACCTCGCACCCCAATCCTTGCGGGATCGGCTCGCTGCCGGGGTTGTCTACCCGGCGGAGCGGATCGACGCAGCACTGTCGAACTATTTCCGACTCGGCAACCTCACCGCCCTCAGAGAACTCGCGCTGCTGTGGCTGGCGGATGAGGTCGACAGCGCTCTGACGTCCTACCGCACCGAACACGGGATCACACGCACCTGGCATGCGCGGGAACGTGTCGTCGTCGCCCTCACCGGCGGCCCGGAAGGCGAGACGCTCATCCGGCGGGGTGCCCGTATCGCGGCTCGGTCCGCCGGCGGTGACCTCCTGGCGGTGCACGTCTCAAGCCAGGATGGGCTCCGCGCCGCAGCACCCGGAGCGCTGGCATCCCAACGGGCCCTCGTGGAGTCCCTCGGCGGCTCCTACCACCAGGTCCTCGGCGACGACGTACCGGCGACCCTCGTCGAATTCGCGCGGAGCGTCAACGCAACCCAGTTCGTCATCGGGGTCAGTCGGCGCGGACGACTGGCATCATTACTGACCGGCCCCGGCATCGGTGCCACCGTCGTCCGCGAGTCGGGCGACATCGACGTGCACATCGTCACGCACGCGGCCGCGGGCGGGCGCCGCGCGCTGCCACGGATGACCGGCGGCGCGTTGAGCGTCAAGCGGCGCGTGCTCGGTTTTCTCATCGCGCTGGCGGGAGGCCCGCTGCTCTCCTGGCTCCTCTTCGCCACCGACACGGATGCATCCATCACCACCGACGTACTCGCTTACCAGCTCCTCGTCGTCGTCGTCGCGCTCGTCGGAGGCATCTGGCCCGCCCTGTTCGCCGCAGTCCTCTCCGGTATCACCCTCGACTACCTCTTCGTTGCGCCGATCTACACTGTGACGATCTCCGACCCACTGCACGCGCTCGCCCTCATCCTCTACGTCGTCATAGCGATCCTGGTCAGCTGGATCGTCGATCAGGCGGCGCGGCGCACCCGCACCGCGCGCCGTTCCGCCGCCGAATCCGAGCTGCTCGCGACGGTGGCCGGCAGCGTCCTGCGCGGCGAGAGCGCGATTCCCGCCCTCGTCAACCGCGCGCGCGAGGCATTCGGCATGACCGGGGTACGGCTGCTCGACGCCGACGGCTCCGTGCTGGCCACCGACGGTGAACCGGTACCCGACGGCCGCGCTGTTCGTCTCCCCGTCGGTGATGTCGCGAATCCCCGCGCCACCCTCGAGCTCCACGGCGGGGAGCTGGAAGCGTCCGAGCGTCGACTCCTCGACGTGATCATCGCCCAGCTCGCCGCTGCGATCGAACGCGCCGACCTGACCGAAACCGCCCGGGAGGCCGGAGTACTCGCCGAAACCGACCAGGTACGCAGCGCCCTACTGTCGGCCGTCAGCCACGACCTGCGCCGCCCCCTTGCCGCCGCCGTCGCCGCCATCGGGGGCCTCCGCGCAGCCGGCGACGCCCTCACCGACGACGACCGCCGAGAACTCCTGGACACCGCCAACGAGAGCCTCGCGACACTCTCGGCTCTCGTCACGGACCTCCTCGACGTCAGCCGCGTCGAAGCCGGGGTACTCGGAGTGTCCCTGATGGACACCGATCCTGCCGCAGTGGTGCTCGCAGCCATCGACGAACTCGGACTCGGACCGGACAGCGTCGACCTGGCCCTCGACATGGATCTCCCCCCGGTACGGGCCGACCCGGTCCTGCTGCAGCGGGTGCTCGTCAATCTCCTCGCCAACGCCCACAGACATAGCCCGGCCGAACAGCACGTACGCGTCTCCACAAGCCGGCTCGGTGGCGTCGCCGAGATCCGCGTCGTCGATCTCGGCCCCGGCGTGCCGCCGGAAGACCGGGACGACATCTTCGCGCCCTTCCAACGGCTGGGCGACACGGACAACACCGTCGGACTCGGACTCGGACTGGCCCTCTCCCGCGGATTCACCGAAGGAATGGGCGGCACCCTCGCCGCCGAGGACACCCCCGGCGGTGGCCTGACCATGGTCATCTCGCTCCGGGTGGCGGCCGAACCCGATGGTGCCGCGCGCGACGGGAGGTCGGGCGAATGAAGATCCTCATCGCCGACGACGATCCGCAACTCGTCCGCGCCTTGCGGATCACCCTGGCCGTACACGGCTACGCGGTCGTCGCCGCCGCCGACGGCGCGGCCGCGATCACTCTCGCTGCGCAGACGCACCCAGACATCGTGCTGCTCGACCTCGGGATGCCGCACCTCGACGGCATCCACGTGATCGAAGCACTCCGTGGCTGGACCACGGCGCCGATCATCGTGGTGTCCGGACGCACCGGCTCCGCCGACAAGGTGGACGCACTCGACGCCGGCGCCGATGACTACGTGACCAAGCCGTTCCAGATCGACGAACTGCTCGCACGGCTCCGGGCGCTCACACGTCGTTCCACCGCCGCCACCGGTGAACCCGTCGTCACCTTCGGCGACGTCGCGATCGACCTGGCCGCGAAGGCGGTGACGCGCGCAGGCGAACGTGTACATCTCACCCCCACCGAGTGGCGGATGCTGGAGTTCCTCGCCCGCCATCCCGGCGCTCTGGTGACCCGACAGACGCTCCTCAAAGAGATCTGGGGCAGCGAACAGGTCACCGACTCGGGGTACCTACGGCTGTATATGTCGCAGCTTCGCAAGAAGCTCGAACCCGACCCGGCGCGTCCGCTCCATCTGCTCACCGAGTCGGGCATGGGATATCGACTCGTCACGGACACGGCCGACTCGGCGCAGTGACCGTCGGCGGGACGCTGATCCCCTCGGGGCGGCCCGGCATCGACCGGTCTCGGGCGTGTCGCTCCGGTCACGGGGAATGGATGCGGGGGCGCCCCGATCGGCCCCGGGAACGCGAAAACCCCCCGGAGATCCGGGGGGTTTTCTGTGTGGTGACCCCAGCGGGATTCGAACCCGCGTTACCGCCGTGAGAGGGCGGCGTACTAGGCCGCTATACGATGGGGCCCTGTACTTTTTCGCTGCCGTTTCGGCAACCGTTCAATTATGGCATGGGTATTCCACCCCCGCCAAATCGAGCCGCAGAGGGTGTTTCGCGCTTGCTGCCGCCGGCCGGTCGGGGTTGACTCCTCAGCATGCGAGTCACAAAACACGAGCACGCTGCGCTCACGCTGGAGAAGGACGACTGCGTCCTGATCATCGACCCGGGTTCGTTCACGTCACCGCTGGACACCGGTCGCGTCGTGGGCATCGTCCTCACCCACGAGCACGCCGATCACTGGACGGCGGAGCACCTCGACCGGATCCTCACGAACAACCCGGGCATCCCGATCCTGGCGCCGGAGGGCGTCGCGAAAGCTGCGCCCGGCTACGACATCACGGTGGTCTCCCCCGGCGACTCGGTGGATGTCGAGCCCTTCCACCTCGAGTTCTTCGGGGGGCGCCACGCCGTCATCCACGAGTCCATCCCCATCATCGACAACGTCGGTGTGCTCGTCGACGGCGCCTTCTACTACCCGGGCGACTCCTACGCCGTCCCGAAGGGTGCGAAGGTGCGACTGCTGGCAGCGCCGGTCGGTGCGCCCTGGCTGAAGATCGGCGAGGCGATGGACTTCGTCCTCGCCGTCGCCCCGCGCCAGGCCTTCGGCACGCATGACATGACGCTGTCGGTGGCGGGGCTCGGCATGGGCCGCGCACGGCTGCGCTGGGCGGTGGAACAGGGCGGCGGCGAGTTCCTGGAGCTCGATCCGGGCGACAGCACCGAGGTGTGAGAACCACGAAGCGGCGGATGCGGTGACCCCGGGGTCGCCGCATCCGCCGCTTCGCGTTCTGCGCGCCTACTGCGCGTCGAGGTCCGTCTCGAGGAGCGCGACCAGGTCATCGAGCGCCGCGTCGGCACCCTCCCCCTCAGCTTTCAGGGTCACGACCGTTCCCTTGGACGCGCCGAGACCGATGAGCGACAGGATGCTGCCCGCGTTCAGGTCCTTTCCGCCCGGGACGGCGATGGTGACGGGGATCTTCTTCTCCTGCACGGCCTGCACGAAGAGCTTCGCGGGACGCGCGTGCAGCCCCGAGCTGCTGGCGATCGTGGCCTGTCGTTCTGCCATGTCTTCTTCCTCTCGTCAGTGGGTCTATCGTGTCAGGCCGGGACCGCGACTGCGGGGGTCGCTTCGGCCCGGGCGAGTTCCTTGCCTCCGACCCACTTCTTGAGGGCCACGACCGCGAGGGCGGAGACGATCGTTCCGGCGATCACCGCGAGCAGGAAGCCCCACCAGGGATCGATCGCGAACAGCACGAAGAGGCCGCCGTGCGGGGCCAGCGACGAGACGCCGAGCGCCATGCTGAGCCCGCCGGTGACCGCGCCGCCCAGCATGGATGCGGGGATGACGCGCAGCGGGTCGGCGGCGGCGAAGGGGATCGCCCCCTCGCTGATGAACGCCGCACCCAGCAGCCATGCCGCCTTGCCGTTCTCGCGCTCGACGGGGGTGAAGACGTTCTTCGCCAGCACCGTGGACGCGAGTGCCATGGCGAGCGGCGGCACCATCCCGGACGCCATCACCGCTCCCATGATCAGGAAGGGAACGGCGTGGATGTCGCTTGTCGAGGCGCTCGCGAGCCCGGCCGTGGCGAAGGCGTACGCGACCTTGTTCACCGGGCCGCCGAGGTCGAAGCACATCATGAGTCCCAGGATGATCCCGACCAGCACGATCCCGGAGGTTCCGGCGAGACTGGTCAGCCCGTCGTTGAGCGCCTCCATGAGCGCGGCGATCGGACGTCCGAGGAAGAGGATCATGAGGCCCGAGGCGACGATCGACCCGATCAGCGGGATGATCACCACCGGCATCAGCCCGCGCAACCAGCGCGGCGGGTTCAGCCGTCCCAGCCACCAGGCGATGAAGCCCGCGAGCAGACCGCCGATGATGCCGCCGATGAACCCGGCGTTCATCAGCACCGCCACGGCACCGGCCACGAAACCGGGCGCGATACCGGGACGGTCAGCGATAGCGAAGGCGATGTAGCCCGCGAGCGCCGATACCAGGAACCCCATCGAGGTGGAACCGATCATGAAGGCCACGGACCCGAGATACTGTCCGATCCCGCCCTCGGGAAGCTCCCAGAGCGAGTTCTCGATGATGACGGTGCCCGCGTTCTCGGTGACGTTGTAGCCGCCGAGCAGGAACCCGAGAGCGATGAGCAGACCGCCGCCCGCGACGAACGGGATCATGTAGCTCACGCCGGTCAGCAGGATGCGCTGGATCTTCGTGCCCCACCCGCCACGCTGGCCGTTGTTCCCGCTGTCGCCGCCCGCCGCAGCCGTCGCGGCGGTGCCGCTCACGCGGGTCGCCTGCGGGTTGCGCGCGGCGGCCACGGCGTCGGCGATCAACGCCTTGGGCGCCTCGATCCCCCGCTTCACGCCGGAGCGCACGACGGGTTTGCCGGCGAAGCGCTGCGGCTCTCGCACGTCGACATCCACGGCGAAGATCACCGCGTCCGCCTGATCGATCTTGTCCTGCGGGAGCGCCTGGTAGCCACTGGAGCCCTGCGGCTCCACGACCAGGTCGATCCCCTCCTCTGCACCGGCCGCCGTGAGGGCGTCCGCAGCCATGAAGGTATGCGCGATGCCGGTCGCGCAGGCGGTGACGGCGACGATGCGTGCGGGGCGCCCGTCGATCTCCAGACTCGGCTCCGTCGCGGGCGCGCTCGAGGTAGCCGGGACCGGAGCGGGTGCCGCTGCGCTTGCGGATGCAGCGGGGACCGCGGCGGCCTCGTCGGCGGGAGCCGGTGCAGGCTCGTCCGTCTCGGGCGCCTCTCCGATCGCGGCGCGCACGATCTGCACGACCTCGTCGGCGGATGCGGCCGCACGCAGGGAGCTGGTGAACTCGTCCTGCATCAGGCTCCGGGCGAGCTTGGACAGCACGGCCAGGTGCTCCTCCGCGGCGTTCGCGGGTGCCGCGATCAGGAACACGAGGTCCGCGGGCCCGTCACCCGCGCCGAAGTCGACGCCCGGAGAGAGCCGCGCGAAGGCGAGGGAGGCCTCGGTCACTGCGGCGCTCTTCGCGTGCGGGATGGCGATCCCGCCCGGGAGCCCTGTCTCGTCCTTCTCCTCCCGCGCCCACGCGTCGGCGAAGAGTCCGTCGGCATCGGTGGCTCGGCCCGCGGCGACGACCCGCGCGGCCAGCGCGCGGATGACGGCGGCTTTGTCTGCTCCCAGGTCCTCGTCGAGACTGACGAGGGTGGGGACGATGGTGTCTGACACGTTGACCTCCAGTGGTCGTGGCGCGCTCAGCGCGATATCCGTTGGATGGGGATCTCGGCGGACGGCAGATCCGCCGGGGTGGGGGATTGCGTTCCGGGAAGCGTGGCGGCTGCCGCGCCGTAGAGCATCGCGTGCCGGAGGGCCTCGGGGGCTGGGCTGCCCGCCACGTCGGCGAGCAGGAACCCGGCGAGGGAGCTGTCCCCCGCACCCACCGTGCTGACCGGCGTGATCCGGGGGGCGACGCCGAACCAGGCACCCTCGGGGGTGACGATGAGGGCGCCCGCCGCGCCCAGGGTCACGAGTGCCGAACCGACCCGCCCCGGCACCAGACGCCCGGCCACGCGCGCGATCTCGGCGAAATCGCGCGGGTCCGCTCTCTCTCCGGTCAGCTCGGCGAGCTCCTCGTCGTTCGGCTTGATCAGATCGGGCCGCCCGTCTTCCACGACTGCGCGGAGCGCCGCTCCGGACGTGTCGACCGCGATCCGCGGCGCGGCGTCCTGCCACCGTGCCCGCACCGCGGAGATGACCCGAACATAGAAGTCGTCCCCGGCACCGGGAGGCAGGGAGCCGGCCAGGACCAGCCAGTGCGCGCCCTCGGCGGCGACGACGACGGCGTCCTGCAGCGCCTGCACGTCGCCGGCATCCAGGAGGGGCCCGGGCAGATTGAGCTTGGTGGTCGTCCCGTCCGGATCGAGGATGGTGAGGTTGGCGCGCGCATGACCGCTGATGCGCACCGGGTGCACGGGCAGCCCCGTCCCCGCCAGGACCGCGGCGAACGGATCGTCCTGCGCCAGGGGAAGCACCGCCGTGGTGGACTCTCCCGCACCGGCGACGACCCGGGCGACGTTGATCCCCTTCCCCCCGGCATCCTCACGTCCGGAGGCGACCTGCTGCACCTCGCCGTGGCGCAGCGGCGCCGCCAGCAGCAGGGAGCGGTCGAGGGCAGGATTGGCGGTCAGCGTGACGATCATGCGACGAGCACCTCCACTTCGGCCTCCGCCAGCGCGGTAGCCAGGGGCTCGGGCGGCGCCGCATCCGTGACGAGGACATCGACGGCGTCGAGCGGGGCGAAGCCGACCAGCAGCTCGCGCTCGAACTTCGTGGAATCGCAGACGACGATGACCCGCCGGGCGGAGGCGACGATCGCGGATTTCACTGCTGCCTCCTCCGGATCGGGCGTGCTCAGCCCGAATCCCGAGGAGATGCCGTTGGTGCCGACGACGGCCACGTCGGGTCGGAGTCCTGCGATCGTCGCCACCGTGGTCGCGCCGACGGCCGCCGCGGTGACGCCGCGGATGTGTCCACCCACGACGGAGAGCTCGATCCGGCCCGCCTCGGCCAGCGCGGGCGCGAGCGCGAGCGAGTGCGTGACCACATGCGCGTGCCCGGCGGTCTCGGTCAGATAGGGAGGGAGGGCAGCGGCGACGGCCGCGGCGGTGGACCCGGCGTCCAGGAAGATCGATCCGGTGAACCCGTGCCCGAGCGCCGCCACGGCCCGCGCGGCGATGTCTCGCTTCGCCCGGCTGTTCTCCCGGATCCGCTCCCCGATCGCGGTCTCGCGGATGCTCGAGCGCTCGGCCGCGACCGCTCCGCCATGGACACGGGTCAGGACGCCGCGCCGCTCCAGCTCGGCGAGGTCCCGGCGTACGGTTTCGGTCGTCACGTCGAACCGCTGGGCGAGGTCGAGCACGGCCAGCCGGCCATCGGTCTGCAGGATGCGCTCGATCGCGTCATACCGTTCCGTCGCGTACATACGTCCTCCTGAAATCACACACAGTACAACACAAAACCAACCAAAAAAACAGAGTCCATTGCTGACTGTTTCCGGAGCGATGCACGCCGCGCCGCTGCGTCGGCAGATCGGCCGAGACGACGGACGGCACCGAGACACCGGCGGCCGGCGCCACGTCGCTCTCCCAGTGCGTCGACCAGCTCGCGGACGGGGCCGCCGACCGCGCCGAGGGGTCGACCCTCCTCGCAGACGGCAACGCCGAGCTGCGCGACGGCGCCGCTTCCCTCGCGGACGGTCAGCTCGCCGACGGTACCGGCGAGCTGGCGGCGGCAGCCACCAACGCGGCACCGAACATGGTGCCGTGGATGCTCGGAATCGCCCTGCTGGGCCTCATCGCCGCGGGTTTCTGGGTGGGGCACCGCGTCCAGCACCACCGTTCCACTGACCCGAGCGGATGAAAGGGAGGGGCCCCGATCCAGCCGGATCGGGGCCCCTCCTGATGGGTCGAGCGCGAAGCCTCAGGCCTCGCTCATCATGGTGACCTCGGCCTGGCCGCGGGCGGCGAGCGCGGCCGCACGGGCGGCGAGGCGGCGTGCCTGCTCGGCCTGGCCGGCGTCCAGCTCGTCCTGCGGGACATAGACGCTCTCGGTGTGGTTCACGCCGTTGTACTTCTCGATGTACGCATCCAGCTCGGGGCCGGACTCCCACGACGTGATGAGGCAGTAGCGGGGCTCGTCACCGATGTGCGTCGCGGCGTGCCACAGACGCTGGGTGTCGATGATCAGCTGCGCGCCGGCGGGCAGCGCGATGCGGGTCTCGCCGCTCGGGTCGGTGCGGTTCTCCCGCAGCACGAAGAAGCTGTCCTTGTCGTCTGTCAGGTTGAAGAACCCGCGGACGACCCAGCCCGTGCCGTCCGGGTTCAGACGGTTGTTGTCGTCCTGGTGCAGGTTGTACAGGCAGTCCGCGTAGGTGTTCGGCTGCAGCTCGATGATGCGGCAGCGGCCGACGTTGGCGCCCGGCTCCTTCGCACGCGCGGTGAGAGTGGGCGCGATCGCGGTCTGCGAGTCGATCCACACGCCGTCCTTGTCGGTACGGGGGTTCTTGCCGCTCCAGAAGCCGGCGCATTCGATCTCCCCGTCGCGTGAGGCGAGGGGTGCGAAGCGGGTGTCGCCCGAGGACTTCCAGTCGACGTACTCGATGTCGAGCCATTCCTTGGGATCGATCGGCTTGTTGTACCGGTCGAGGACCACGTAGCCGGTCTCTTCGAGAGCGGCGGACTTGATGTAACCCATGATCTGGATCATGCCTTCCGTAGGGGGCCAGCGCGTTTTTACAGGCCCAGGTGAGGTCAGCCTACCCAGGACCGCTGAGAGGGCCGTGGGTCACAGGGGGTGCGTCGCCGCATCGGCCTACAGTAGGTGGGGTCGGCCGTCGCGCCGCACCGGAACCGCAGTTGTGAGGGACGAGAACACGGAACATGGTCACTGCCACGAACGTCGATGCGACCGCCGTCAACACGATCGGCTGGCTGTCCGACACCGAGACGAGCATCGTGGTGCCGGTGTACCAGCGGCAGTACCGGTGGGACATCGGCGGATGCGAGCAGCTGCTCGCGGACATCCGCGCGGTGGCCGCATCCGACGACCGGCACACCCACTTCCTCGCCTCCATCCTCTCCACCCGGAGCAGCGAGGCCGGGTCCACCGAACTGGTCCTCATCGACGGTCAGCAGCGGATCACCACGTTGATGCTGCTGGTCGCCGCCCTCCAGCACACCGTCCGCGACAGCGATCCCGCCCTCGCCGCCGAACTGCAGCGCGTCCTCGTCCGCCGGGACGACCCCACCCGCACGAAGCTGCGGCCGCATCGCGCCTGGGCAGAGGTCTTCGAGAGCGTGGTCCTGGACCGGCGCACCGAGGGCGAACGGATGCGGGCGTCCCGGTTCGACGACAACTACGCCTTCTTCCGCAGCCAGATCCGGATCGACGAGGCGCCACAGATCTGGCGTGGACTCCAGAAGCTCGAACACGTGGCCATCACCCTCGGCGCCGACGCGAACGCGCAGCAGATCTTCGAGAGCCTGAACTCGACCGGCGAGCCGCTCCGGGACCACGAGCTGATCCACAACTACGTCCTGATGGGGCTCTCGCACGAGGAACAGCGTGAGATCGAGGACGAGTACTGGCTTCCCATCGAAAGGAACACCGGCGACGCCATCGGCGGCTTCTGGCGGCACTTCCTGGTGATGACGACGGGTCGCGAGGTCACCGTCGCGGGAGAGCGGGGCGTGTACGACGCCTTCCGCGCCGAGTTCCCCCGACTGGACCTCCGGACGCTGCGCGCCCATGCCGCCGAGTGGCGGGCGTTCTCCGACATCTACCGCATCCTCCTCGATCCCGCCCAGGCACCGGGAGAGCGCATCGCCCGGCAGCTCGCCTATGTCAACACCTTCGGCCGCGGCATGTACCCGCTCGTGATGCGCGCGTATCGCGACCACACCCGCGGCACCCTCACCGAGGACGCCTTCGTGGCGACGCTCGAACACATCCAGTCGCTGCTGCTGCGCCGCGCGACGGTGGGTGTCCCGACGGATCGTCTGGTCGCACGCCTGTGCCGCGCGCGCGAAGGAGGGCAGGAGGCGCTGGAGCACGCCATCGCGCGCATCACGCCCTCCGACGAGCGGGTGCGGGTCGCCCTGAAGTACAGCGACCTGCCGCACGCGGCATACGTGCTCGGCCGGATCGCGGGCGTGGACGACCTCGCCGGACTCGACGTGGAGCATGTCTTCCCCCTCGCTCCCTCCGACGACTGGAGCGGTGACGGTGAGCGCGCCTGGCGCGACTACACCGACGACGAGCAGAACAGCCACCGGGCGCTCGCACAGACCATCGGCAACATCACCCTCCTCGAGCAGTCCCGCACCGAGCGCGCATTGGACGCCTCGTTCCCCGAGAAGCGGGACGACATCTATCCCGGAAGCGCCGTGTCCACGACCCGGGAGCTCGCCGAGGTGACCACCTGGTCGACGGCGGCCATCGCGGCGCGCACAGCCGACCTGACGCGGCGCGTCCTCGAGATCTGGCGCCGGCCTGCCGCCGTCGCGATCGACGACGACGGCTTGACGCCCATCCTGGATGCGAAGCGGCGGCGGGGCTGGCCCCGCGGCTGGCAGCGCGAGTTCGAGTACGTGGAGTACCGGGGCGAGCATTGGGAGGTCTACGACATCAAGTACCTCTTCAACCGCATCTTCAAGCGACTCTGGGCGGACGCCCGTCCCGCGGTGGAGTCGTTCTCGGCACGACGGGGCGGCCCCCTGTACGACGCGAAGTCCTGGAACGGAGCGTGGGACGAGCTGGATCCCGAGCATTTCCTCTACATGGGGTGGGACTCCAAGTACATGCTGACCGCCGTCCAGGGCGTGCTCGACGAGGCCGGGTTCGCCTCGGAGGTGTTCGTCAAGTACTCGTACATCGGCGCGGCGATGTGACGTCGCCACCGCGGCTGCCGCGACGCGCGCTCAGCGCAGCGGCGTCCAGCCGATCGGGAGCGGCCCGTCCTGCACGGCACGTTCCCGGTCCGCGCTGAGCGACCAGCCCTGTGCGCGCTCCGGATCATCGGAGGCGCCCCGCGCCACCCGGAACCCGATGTCATCCGCTCCGCCCCCCGGCGCTCCCCCGCGCCGTACCGATGCGCGCACGCTCCACGCGTCGTCCGAGAACCCGCCGCCGCGGAAGACCCGGTAGTCCCCGTATCGCGCCGGGTCGAGCAGGTCCCAGCACCACTCCCAGACGTTCCCGAGCGTGTCGAAGAGGCCGTTCAGGTTCGGTAGCTTCCCCCCGACGTTCTGCGGCGAGCGCACGCCGTCGAGCGCCGTCCAGGCGACCTCGTCGAGCGGACCGTACTGGGGCGCGTTGGATCCCGCCCGGCAGGCGTACTCCCATTCCGCCTCCGTCGGCAGACGGAAGCCGTCCGAGTCCGCGTCCCAGGTCACGTCCGTGCCGTCGAAGCGGTAGGCGGGATCCAGGCCCTCCCACTCGGACAGGGCGTTGCAGAAGCGGATGGCGCGCGTCCAGCTCACCTCGATGACCGGACGACGCGGGTGGGACACCGCGATGCCGAGCATCTCCGCGAACACGTCCTCGGTCACCGGGTAGACGCCGATCTCGAAGGCCTCCAGCTCCACGTCGCGACGGATCCGGCGCCGGGCGTCGTGCAGGGTGACGCGGCCGGCGCCGATCCTGCGCATCTCGACGTCGGTCATCGCAGCCGGTCCTGCGCCGCACGCACACGCAGATCCCGCGCCAGGTGGTCCCGCTGTTCGCGCACGAGCCTGCGAAGGGCAGCCGGCGCGTCCGCGTGCTCCGTGAGCCAGGCGTCCACGGCATCCAGCGATTCGGCGGAGGGGAAGAGCCCGAGCACGAGCCGCCGGGCGAGCTCGATGCTCCGAGATCGCCACGCCGGTTCGATGCGCGCGAAGTACTCGGCGTCGAACCCGCAGACGAGGTCCCGCCGACCGCCGGCGCGGAAGCCGGAGATGACGGCATCCAGGTGGTCGTTGCTCAGCGCGTCGTCCTCCCAGGCGGCGCGCCAGGCTTCCTGGCGCACCCGCGCATCCGGACGCGACGCCAGGGCGCGGATGGCGGCCGTTCGTCCGCTGGCGGTGTCGTCCCGGGCGAGTTCGGCGGAGATGCCCTCCGCCGTCAGGTGACCGGTCGTCGCGAGCGCCGTGATCAGCTGCCAGCGCAGATCGGGATCGATCGGCAGCCCGGCGGGGCCGTGCCCCGCCAGCAACGCCCGCACGTCCTCCAGCCGCGCGTCGTCCACGGCCGACGCCGCTGCGAAGGAACGCGCCCACACCAGCTGGGCATCGCTCCCCGGCTCGGCGGCGGTCAGCGCCTCCCAGGTGACCTGGAGCCAGGCCGCCTGCTGCGCGGTGCGCTCACCATCCGGCAGGTAGTGCGCCATGGCGAAGGCGGCGTTCGCGGTCACGCCGGTGAGGAGCCCGATGTGGGACTCGGCCGGGCCGTGTGCGCGCACGATCGCCAGGAATCGTGCGGCGGACAGTTCGCCGTCCCGGGTCGCGTTCCACAGGGCCGACCACACCAGCCCGCGGGCGAGTGCGTCATCCAGCGAGGACAGGGACGCGGCCACCGTATCCAGCGAGCGGTCGTCGAGGCGGATCTTCGCGTACGTGAGGTCGTCATCGTTGAGCAGCACGAGATCGGCATCCGGGAGCGGGACGGGAGTCCGGGCCGTGGTGACGTCCAGCTCGAGCTGGTCACGGCGCACGAGCCGGTCCGCCTCGCGCGCGTACAGCCCGACGCGGAGCCGGTGCGGGCGGGGCTCCGTCTGCACGAGCGTCCGCGTCCCGTCCGCGTCGGTCTCCAGCCAGAGGGTCGAGACTCCGCTGGTCTCCAACCAGGCCCGGGACCAGGATCGGACGTCCCGGCCGGATGCCGCCTCCAGCTCGACGAGCAGATCATCCAGCTCCGTGTTGCCGAACGCGTGCGCGGCGAAGTAGCGACGCGCGCCCTCGAAGAACGCCTCCTCCCCGACGAACGCCACGAGTTGCTTGAGGACCGACGCTCCCTTCGCATAGGTGATGCCGTCGAAGTTGAGCTTGGCGGCCTCGAGGTCGGTGATGTCCGCGACGATCGGATGCGTGGTCGGCAACTGATCCTGCTGGTACGCCCATGCCTTCCGCCGGTTCGCGAAGGTGACCCAGGCATCGGTGAACCGGGTCGCCGCAGCCGAGGCGTGCGCCCCCATGTAGTCGGCGAACGACTCCTTCAGCCACAGGTCGTCCCACCACCGCATCGTGACGAGATCGCCGAACCACATGTGCGCCATCTCGTGCAGGATCGTGTTCGCCCGCGCGGCCCGCTGCGCATCCGTGGCCGCGCCCCGCGACAGGTAGTGCTCGGTGAAGGTCACCAGTCCCGGATTCTCCATGGCTCCGAGGTTGTACTCGGGCACGAAGATCTGGTCGTACTTTCCCCACGGGTACGGGAAGGCGAACGCGTCGGTGAAGAAATCGAGTCCCTGCCGCGTGACCTCGAGGATCTTGTCGGCCTCCAGATACGGCGCCAGTGACGCACGGCACAGCACGCCGAGGTCGATCCGTTGCCCGTCCCGAGCCCAGGAGCCGGTGACACGCGTGTAGGGTCCCGCGGCGACCGCCGTGATGTAGCTCGACAGCGGCGCGGTCGGGGCGAACTCCACGGTCTGCACGCCGTCGTGCTCGCGCACCGCGACGGCGCGCTGGTTGGACAGCACCTCCCATCCGGCCGGCGCGTGCACGACGAAGGTGTACTCCGCCTTCATATCGGGCTGCTCGAAGCACGCCATCACCCGGCGCGCGTCGGCCGGCTCGTATTGCGTGTACAGGTAGGTCTGTCCGTCGACCGGATCGACGAACCGGTGCAGCCCTTCGCCGGACCGGCTGTATGCGCCGGTGGCGTGGATCTCCGCGACGTTGGCGGGGGCGAGCGAGTCCAGCAGGACCCGCGCACCGTCGTACCGGACGGGCACCTCGCGACCGTTCAGCACGATCCGCTGGACGTCCTCGCCGATGAAGTCCACCCACGTCTGCGCCGTCGTCGCGTCGAACTCCAGCGTGGTCGTCGTGGGGAATCCGGTGCGTTCCGTGTCCGGCGCCCCGCTCAGGTCGAGTTCGACGCGGATGCGGCGTACGGAGACGGCGGCGGATCGCGCGGCCGTTTCCTCCCGGGTCAGGTTCGCAGAGGTCATGCTCCATGGTTTCACGCGGCGGAGCGGCGGACGCGCCTGCCGTAGCATCGATCTGTTCGAGGGAGTGGATGCGATGCGTGGGGCGAACTGGGCTGCTTCCGGGCGGACGGGGGAGAAGGATGCGGCGCTCGCAGCCCTCACCTCGGCGGAAAGTTCCGGCATCCTGATCACCGGTCCGCCGGGCGTGGGAAAGAGTCGCCTGGCCGACGATGTCGCGCGTGCCGCCGAGTCGGCAGGCGTGGCGGTTCTGCGCACGTCCCCGGCGACGGCCCCGTCGGCTGTCCCGGCCGGACGACGGCTGATCCTGACGGCGCGTCACGGCGCGACGCTCCCTCCCGGCATCGCCCGGGCGGTGGCGGAGGGACGCCTGTCCGTGATCGCACTGGCGCCACTGGACCGCGCACACCTCGTCAGCGCTCTGACCGCCGCACTCGGCGATCCTCCCAGCGCCCGCCTGACGGGGACCCTCTGGCGTGCCACCCGGGGGGTCTTCGCGGTGCTGGTGGCGCTCGTGGACGCGGGGCTGCAGACCGGAGCGATCATCCGCAGCGGCGGCACCTGGGACCTCCAGACCGATCTCGACCCGGTGACCCTCTCCACCCGCATCGATGCCGAGCTCGCCGCGTTCGGACCGGAGGTGCGCCTCCTGCTGGAGAGGATCGCCGCGACGGAGCCGATGCCCGCCGGCGATCTCCTCTCGGACGACGGCGGCACGCCGGCCTCCGCGACCCCGCCGGTGCAGCATCTGCTCACCCTCGGTCTCATCGCCGCCGATGAGGAGGGCTTCCTGCGAACCACGCCGCCCGCGGTGGGCGACTGCGTCCGCCGCACCACCTCCCCGGATCGGCGCGAAGCCTTCCACCGGGAGGTGTTCGGCAGGCTCGTCCGCGGAGACACGGCCGTCGCCCCGGGCGACATCCCGGCTCTGCTCTGGGCCCTGCGCACCGGCCGCGCGATCCCGGCCTCCCTCGCCCTCACCGCCGCGACGGTGGCGAACGGCGTGCACCGGTACGCGGCGGCGCTCACGATCGCGACGGCGCGCGTCGCGGCAGAGGAATCGTCGGACGCAGCGGTCCCCCTGCTCGTCCAGGCCGCGATCGCCGCCCGTCTGCTCGCCCGTCTCGAGGACGCGACGCTCCACCTCGACGTCGCCGAACGGGAGCTGCGCGCCCGCACGCCCCCGAGCGGACCGCTTCCCGCGGACGTGGAGGAACTCTGGGTCGACGTCACGGCGGCTCGAGCAGATGTCGTGCACGCGCGCACGCGCGATGTGGATGCCGCGTTCGAGGTGCTCGACCAGGCGATCGTCCTGCTCCGTGCCCGCGACGAGGACTCCCCCGGCGCCCGCGCGCTGCGGGGACACCGCGTCCTGCATGCGGCCTACGGCGGGCGCTTCGCCCAGGCGCACGATGACCACGCCCGGGTGCGACCGCTCGCTTCCCCCCTGCGGCAGCGCGTGGACGCGATCCATGCGCTCGTCCTCGTCCAGCTCGGGCGGCCGGCACAGGCGGCTGACGCGCTCCGCGCCGCCGCTCGCGAGTCGCGGCATCTGGACGGGTCCGCCTGGGTCACCGAGGAGGTCTCCGGGGCGCGTTTCCTCGCCGTGCTGCGCTCCTCCGGGGTCTCGGCGGCGGTGCGGGATGCCGCCGGCTCCCTCGCCCGCCACCATGCCGACACCGTCCGGCTCGACGACGCCATGCACCGCATCGCGGAGGCGGAGGTGGCTCTCGCCTCCGGCCACGCGGCGACCGCCCTGAATGCCGCTCGCGACGCGGTGCTGACGCTACGCACGGAAGGACCAGCGGACTTCCTCCCACGCGGACTCGCGCAGCTCGCCGAGGCGTTCGCGCTACGCGGCGATCTCGTTCAGGCGCGGGCCGCTGCGCAGGAGTACGCCGCCCACCCCCGCACCGACAACTTCGTTCTGCATCCGGACGACGAGGTCTCCCTGCTGACCGTGGAACTCGCCGGTTCCGGCGGTGCGCCCGCGTCCGCCCTCGCGCTCGCCGCGCGGCTCGAGCAGCGGTCACTGTTCGGTGCCGCCGCGCGCGCCCTGCATCTGGCCGTGCGGGCGGGAGACGCGGAGGCCGCCGCACGCCTCGCCGCCCTCTCCCCGCACCTGGACGGCGACGTGCACGCCGCGCAGGTCGGGCACGCCGAACTGTTCCTCGCCGACGACGACGCCGGCCTCCTGCAGATGAGCGGTCGGATGCACGAGCTGGGCCTGGTCGCCGTGGCGGCCGACGTGGCCGCGCAGAGCGAGACCGCCGCGCGGCGGCGGCGGCACGAGGACCTCGCGGCGGAGGCGGCGCACCGCCGGACGATGCTGCGCGCACTGCTGGGCGAACCGGCGGGCCCGGCGCAGCCGAGCGCCGTGCCGCTGACGAAGCGGGAGCGCGAGATCGCGGCGATGATCGCCGCCGGGCTGTCGAACCGCGACATCGCCGCCGCGCTCGTACTCTCGGTGCGCACGGTCGAAGGTCACCTGGGCCGGATGTACACGAAGCTGGGTGTGAGCGGCCGTTCGGCGCTCAGCGGCGCTGCCGGGACCGGGGTGGGCACCGCCGCGCGGTGACCACCCCGGTGCCCGTCATGCGGTGGGCTGCCGTCGCGCGCCGAACGCCGCGACGTCGACCTGGTGCCGGAGATCAGGGATCACCCGTTCCACCGGGGCCTTGGAGTCCATCAGGGCGAACAGCGCCTTCGTGGCACGCTCCGCCATCCGGTCCCGGCGCCGGGAGAACTGCAGCCCGAACAGGGCGCGGTGCTCGGGCAGCATGAGCCCGATCGCCGCGTCCTTCACGAACTTCTCCGCGAGACCGCCGACGCCCTTCCCGTGCGCGGTCATCATGTCCCGGAACCAGAGCGCTTCGGGGATCATCGCGAGCGACGAGCGCACCTGCACCATGTACTCCTCGAGCTCGGAGACCGTCTCCGGTGCGAGCATGGGGTCGATGCCGACGAGTTCGGCGGCGACGATCTGCTCCCGCACGTAGGCGTCGGCCTCCGCATCCGTGAGCCCGGGTCCGTAGCGCTGGAACGCACGGACCGCGGTCAGGGTGAGCGTATTGTGCACCCAGAGCAGCAGTTCCGCCACCTCGGCGTTGTACGACTCCCCCGTGTTCGGGTCGGTCGCGAGAACCGCCTGGTGCATGCGCCGCAGCCTCTCGCCCGCGCGCTTCGCCGTGGCCGTGTCGCCGTAGGTGATCGTGATGATGTACTGGAACGTCCCCTTCGCCCGCGCCTCCGGGTTCTGCCGGAAGTGCGAGGCCTGGTCGATCATCCGCATGACGCGCGGGTTGAGCATCTGCGTCGTCGCCGCGCCGCTGCCGACCAGCATCATGGCGCGCTGGGCGTGCAGGCGCCAGGTGAGGCTCGCCGGTCCGAACAGTCCGTCGTCCGTCGTGTGCGCGCCACGCTCCACCACCGACGGGCGGCCCGTCGGCGCGTACGCGGGCGAGCGGTTGCCCTCGGTCACGCTGCGACCGGCTGGGCCGTCGAGCGCCGGCGGCGCGAACCCGCGAAGTACCCGTTCGAGGCGGGGACGAACGAGCAGGCCACCGCGATCGCGTTGGCGACGACGTAGACCCAGCTGAACACCTCGCCCGGCGCGCTGAAGACGAGCGTGAGGGACAGCACCGCGATGACGGTCAGCACGATGCGTGCCCAGTTCGCGCCGTCGCGGAAGAAGACCGACAGGATCACCTGGACGACGACGGCGCCGACCGCGACCCAGCCGATGATCAAGCCGAACCCGGTCAGCAGGAAGTAGGGTTCCAGGTCCTCGGTGGCCGTCGAGGCCATCGTGGCGAGGAGGTTCACGGCCACGAGCATGTTGACGACCGAGACCATGCCGACGATGGCGGACAGCAGCCAGATCCAGAAGGCGACGCTGACGGTGGTGGGGCGTGGTGCGAGCGTGTGCACGAGAGTCCTTTCGGGTGGATGCTCCCGCCCGTTCCGGGCGGGAGGCGACCCCTCGCCGAGGGCGTGGGAGTCGGCATCCCACTGTCTCGCTCGGCGCCCACGCGTCATAGCGTGTGCACCACCCTATTCACGTGACATCCCGCTGGAGGCGGCGCATCCGCGCCGTTTCAGAACTCCACAGATCGGTGCTCGCGCTGCGCCGATCCGCTGAGCCGATGAGCGGCGGCTTCCCCTCGTTGTCCGTCTGTCTGGCTGCCGAATCGCGGGCTTTCGCGGCTTCTCTGTTCGTCGAGTGCTGCCGGATGGGTGATCGTTGGGGCCTTTCTTGCCTGCCCTCCGGGGCGAGAGTGTAGAGCTGCAATGAGCTCGTCTATGGGGACGCTATGGTGACCTTATGGTGCTTCAGTACATTCGCCTGCGCTCGGCCTGAGCCGGCGCTCCCCGCCACCCTGCCGGTGGCATCGATCGGTGTGCCCTCCCGGGTGGCCGACGACGAGTTGCCGATGAAAGAGATCTCTTTCTCAGCGACAGGAACCAACCATGAATGCACGAACCACCTCTCCCGTCGATCCGTCGACCACCTTTCTGCTGGTCCACGGGGCCGGCACGAGCTCGTCCATGTGGGCGCCACTGCAGCGGCAGCTGGCGGTCGATGGTTACCGCTCATACGCCATCGACCTGCCCGGTCATGGACTTCAGGCCCAGTATCCGGTGTCCTACCAGGCACCTCAGGATCTCGAAGCCTTCGGTTCCGAAGTCTCCACTCTGGCGACGGTCACTTTGGACGACAACGTCGACGCGGTCCTCTCCGTCGCGCGTGCCCTTGCGAAGACCGGCCCGGTGCGGCTCGTCGGTGCGAGCCTCGGCGGGATCACGATCGGCGCTGCGGCGAGCCGTGCGCCGGAACTCTTCGCACACATCGTCTACGTTTCGGCCTGGGTGTGCGTCGATCGTGCGAACCCCATCGAGTGGATGGCCGAACCCGAGTTCGCCACCAGCATGTTGACGGAGCTGGGCGGCGTGGCCGTCGGCGACCCTGCAGTGATCGGCACGGGACGGGCGAACTATCGCACTGCTGACCGGACGCAGCTCGGCTTGCTGCACGAGGCGACGATGGCGGAAGCAACCGAGGCGGAGTTCTTGGCTTTCCTGAACATCATGCAACCGGATGAGTCCGTGCTTGTGATGATGGGCGACGGATCGGTCGACCCGAACACCTGGGGAACGATTCCGAGGACGTTCGTCCGGCTCAGCCACGACCGCTCCATCCCGCCTGCTCTGCAGGACCGGATGATCGCGGACGCTGACCGGGCCGTGCCGCACAACGAGTTCGCCGTGCACACGATCGACAGTTCCCACGCCGGGTTCATCCGTCGCAGCAAGACGGTCGCGTCCATACTCACCGGGATCTGAGTGCTGTCCGAGGGCGCTGTCGGCGGTGGGCGTGATCTGCCGACAGCCCCCTCGGTGCCGTCAGTGAAGGATCGCCGCCTGCTGGTATGAGGCGATCCTTCACTGACGGCACGTCAAATCGACGTGCTCAGGTGGCAAGAGTGACGGGGATCGCACCGCGGGAGCTCGACCGTCGGCTGCACCCCATAGGGCTCACGGGCAGGGTGTCCTTGGTCGGTGGCGGTTGACGGTGAGGAGCGGGCGGCTGCGTCAGGGGATGGTGATGACGGATTTGCCGGGGGGCGCCTCCCCGGGAGAGGGACGCGAGTGCTTGCGGGGTCTGGTCGAAGGGGAATGTCGCGCCGACGACGGTGCGGATCGTGCCGGCGTCGACGAGCTCGGCGATCTGCCGCAGCTGGTCGCCGCTGGCGCGCATCAGCAGGAACTCACACGACACCCCGGCACGGCTTCGTGGACAGCGATGCGTTCGGCGAACGTGCCGATCCGGTGATCCCGCGGGCGAGCGTAGAGCTCGTCACCGGGCTGGAAGCCCTGCACGCGCGCCGGTACGGATGACGGTGCCAGCAAGGTCGTGCCCGGGGGTGAGCGGGGTCTTGTCACCGCCCACGGGTGGGTGATCAAAGCCGGGCGAAAGCGACGTCCGTCGAAGCCGACCTCCGGGACGTCTCAGATCGGGTTCTCGCTACCGCAACGAGCACCACTCTTATCGTGCGCCTCGATGGGTCGGAAAGTTGAGCGACCCGCGAAGCCGGACGGCGTGAGAAGCGAAAACGACACCCGAAGCGGATCCGGCAGCTCAGATGGCCGCCCCGCCTCACCTCTCGGGGCTGGCCGACGCCGCCGAAAACGACCGTTTCTGGCGGCCACCGGTTTTGCGCTCGATGAGAAGCTGTTGGGTGCTCAGATTCTGACCGGTGGGGCAGCGGCCCCACGCCACGTCTCGACGGCCACTCGCGTCGCAGGTTCGACATTCGATTCAGCGAACCAAAGATCAAGGTCCAAGTTCGCGTACATCTCGCGGAACGCTGACTCCGCGGTGTGCCCAGAGCGATCGAGGATCTGCTGTCGTGCTTCGACCTCAGAGGATCGTTCGTGCAGCGCGGCCATGGCGTCGGCATTCGCGAACGTGTCAAGGTAGTCGGCTACTGCGGCGTCTTCGGTGACATCAATCGCCCGCAACAGGACCGCGGCAACGAGGCCGGTACGGTCCCAGCCCGCTGAACAGTGAAAGAGAATCGCCCCTTCATCGGCGGCGGCGATCGCGCTCAGCACGAGCGCGAGTCGGTGCGGAAGCGCCTGAAGGTGGGCGAGATAGTAGAGCGGCGTACCCCACCGTCCGTCTGCTTCATACTCTGCCCAGAAATCCGTCTCGTCGCCGCCGTCGAGGTCAACGTGAACGTGCTTGATCGTGGCGGGGATCTGTCCTGTGCGCTCTTCTGGCCTACGAAGGTCGATCACCGTGCGTACTCCGTGTGCGCGGAGCGCCTCCCACCCATCGTCATCGACACGTTCCAGCCGTTCCGAGCGAACAAACACGCCTGCGGGCGAGAAGGTTCCGTCGTTGCGGTCTAGACCCCCGAGATCGCGGACGTTCGCGAGACCATCGATGTGGAGCGTGCGTCTCATGTGTACCCGTCCTGTCGAAAGGCCCTGACCCTTAGGGTTGCGGGGCACGTTAGCGGCAGCCGCTCCTGCGATACAAGCCGGATCGCACCGGAGACGATCGCTTTCGACTGGGCGATCTAGTCCGAATCGGACTTCTGTAGAGTGAGCGGGTGCTTCCTTCCAGTGATTGAGCGGTGACTGCGGCCTTCGGGCGCCGTCTGCTCACCGATCGTTTTCTCAGCGCCCTGTCAGCGCGCTGTCTGGCTTGGAGTCACCCATCATGCAGTCCACCCGGACGGCACGTTATATCGACGTGCTCAGATTGCCCGGAGTTCTTCCGACCTTCGGGGTCGCACTCATCGGCCGGGGCGCTTACGCCCTGGTCTTCCTCCCTCTGCTTTACGCCGTCACCGACGCGACCGGCTCCATCGGGCTGGCGGGTATCGCCGTCGGCTTGTACGGCGCGGGAGCCAGCTTCCTCGCCCCGCTCCGCGCCTGGTTCATCGACCGCTTCGGGGCCCGACGGATCCTTGCCCTGCTGGTCGTGATGTTCAGCACCACGGTCGCTGTCATCGGTCTCTCGGCTCTCTACGCACCGAACGGCGCGACGCTCGTCATTCTCGCGGCCGTCGCCGGCGCGTTCGCGCCACCCCTCGGGCCAACGATGCGCGTCGCATGGGGGCGGCTCACACCCACACGTGAGCTGCTGAAAAAGGGACTCAGCTTCGATGCGGTCGTCGAAGAGTTGCTCTATCTCGGCGGCCCAGCCGCCACGGGTCTCGCCCTCGCGTTCATCGCCCCCGGAACGGTGCTTCTCATCCCGGCCGGCCTGGTCCTCGTCGGTGGCCTGTTCTTCGTCGCGAGCCGAGCAGTCGGCGATATGGGGCCACGACCCCCTGCGGATGAAGAAGCACCCCGCGAACGCCCCCTGATTCTCGATGCTCGATTCGTCGCGGTCTTGATACCCGTTCTCGTTGCCGGGGCGATCTCGGGCAGTATCAGCATCAGCGTCCCGGTCATCGTTTCCGACGCAGGAGGGCCGGCGGCCGCAGGCATAGCCCTCGGGCTGTTCGCCGGAGGCAGCGCCGTCGGGGGGCTCGTCTTCGGCGCTCTCCGCGTTCCCGGCTCTCCTATCCGACAGCTACTCATCCTGACCACTGCGCTCGTCGCCATCAGCTCGACCATCGCCGTGCTGACCGGAGCCGTCGCCGTTTCCCTTGTGCTCGCCGCAGCTGGTTTGTTCTTCTCACCGGTGATGATCGTCGCGTACTTCGCTGCCCATCAAGCCGGTGGTGAGCACCGCCAGAACTCGGCGACGACCTGGGCCAACACCAGTCACAACGTGGGTGCCACACTCGGCAGTGCTCTTGCCGGCGTCATCATCCAAGCGGTGACCGTGCCCGCAGCCACGTTCGGAATCGCTGCAGGCGCTGCAGCCCTCCTCATCGCCGGCGCGCTGCTGAGTAGAGCGGGCGGGCGGGCGAAGCGATAGCCGAGTGCGGGGGCGGATGAATCGCGTCCGCCCCCATTCCAGATCACTCGGCCCCTAGGCCGGGACGATGCTTGAGGGAGCGATAAGCAGACGGACGCGTGGGCGATCGTCACGCCCCCAGACGCCTCTGGTACGCGAAGCGGTCGCTCCGATGCTACGGGGCGACTGCAGGGGCGGGAGCGTCGATCGCGAGCTTTACGCCGATCGCGCCGAGGAGTGTGCCGGTGACCCACTTCTGCCACCGCATCCACGTCGGCTTACGCTGCAGGAAGGTGGCGACGGAACCTGCGGCGACAATGATTGCACCGTTGACTGCGACGCCGACGAGGATTTGGATCGCGCCGAGCTGGAAACCTTGCGCGACGATGCTGCCGGCTGCTGGGTCGATGAACTGGGGAATGAGTGCCAGATAGAGGATCGCCACCTTCGGGTTGAGCAGGTTCGTCAGGAGTCCCATGCGGAAGAGTTCGCCGAACGAATCCCGAGGAAGGTCACTTGTCTCGAACAGCGATTTCCCTCCCGGGCGAAGCGTCTTGTAGGCGAGCCAGAGGAGGTAGATGGCACCCGCGACCTTCAGTGCGATAAACAGCCATGGGACAACTAGGAATACCGCTGCTAGCCCGAGGTTGGCCATCACCATGTACACGACGAAGCCAACTGCCGTGCCGGAAAGCGACATCATCCCGGCACGCCACCCCTGGCTGATGCTGCGCGAGACCAGGTAGATCATGTTCGGCCCGGGGGTGAGGGCGAGTCCAAGCTCGATGAGAGCAATGCCGACGGCGGCGGACAACGAGATCATGCACGCTTCTTTCATCACGGGGGTCGGAAAGAGCATCACCCTCGATGTCGAGCTGCACCCAGTCTCCCATTCCGCATAAATCATCCAACCCGAACCGATGTAGGCGCCCGCTGCCATTGTGGGGTTCATTCCGCTGTGTGTCCGAAATGAGCATCTAGGGGTGCCGTGGACGCGTCCCGCGGAGCACTCCGGAGTTGCGGTGCGGACTCTGCAACGCTGGGCAGCTCGGATGGAGACGGGGCAGCTCCGCTGTCGCGCCCACCACAAACGCGGTCCCTATCAGAACACGTTTCGGGAGAAGCGGTTTCGGTCCTTAGATGCTCTCGCGATGATGCCTGGATCGACGTTCAAGCGATCCGATCGTCATTCCCCGCCCACCTCATCCGGAAGCCCCACTTTGGGCTTCGCCCACGAGCGGCCCCGGGTGTCCTTGAGGATGGTGTACTCGACGTCCACATGCGGCTCGATCGCGCTGTACTTGTCGTTCGGGGCGCCGATGACCAGCTGGAACCCCAGCCCGCGCCAGGCCCCGATCGCGCGCTTGGTGAAGTGCGCGTCCGCCTTGATCAGCGCCTCGTCCATGAACACCGGGGCATAGCGGGGGCGCGCCGCCCCGGCATCGCCGAGCTGGTAGCGCAGCGCCGCACCGACGATGAAGGCGACGAGCTCCTGCGACTCACCACCGGACTTCTCACCGATGTGGTCGTAGAGGGCGACGTGCTCCCCCGATGCCGCGTCGATCCGCTCGGCACTCACGCGCACATGGTTGCGCACGTCGATGAGCTCGGCGTATTCCGGTGCGGTACGCCGCATCCGTCCGATGAGGCGACTCATCCGGCGGTAGACGTGCTCGCGCTGAGCATCCGTGGATGCGGCATCGATCAGTCCGCGGACCTCGCGGAGCTCCCGGCGGAACCGCCTGCGCGCCTCGGACTGGTTCTCGCGCGGTGTGATCTGCAGGCGATGATCGTCGTCGTAGAACGGCAGCGCCGCCATGATCCGGTTGATCGGCTCGATCCGGTCCTTGATCTCCCGCAGCGAGCGACTGAGGGTGGAATCCAGGCTCGTGAGGTCGTTTCCGGAGAGCTTGAGCAGGCTGTCCCGCCACTCGATCTCCAGTTCGTGCAGGCCGTTGGTCTGCAGCGCCTCGAGGATGCTCTCGAACTCCGCGACCGATTCGTCGGGATCGGGCAGGATCGTGAGGCTGTCCCAGCGCTCGAGGAATCCGGTCATGAGACGGCGCATGGCCTCCCGCTGCTCCGCATGGGACTCGGCCGCCGCACGTCGATCCTCGAGGAGACGCTGCGCGGCGGTCCGCAGCGCAGTCTCCAGATGCACGAGACGCTCTGCGGCGGTGAGCGTGTCACCGGTCTCGGTGTGCAGGAAGTGCCGGTCCAGGAAGGACGCGTGCCCGTCGCCCAGCACGAGCTCCTGCGCATCGGCGGCGTCGATGACGCTCTGGCAGGCGTCGACGTCGTCCGTCACCTGTGCCCAGCGATCCTGCGTCTGCGTCAGCTCGTTCTCCAGCCGCGCCTGATCGTCACGCAGCCGCCCCGCCCGGACCCTCACCTCCTCGGCCTGACTGGTGAGTCGGGCGATCTCGGGATTGGCCGTCGTGACCTCGTCCGCCACGGCGAGCCAACGATCGCGCTCGGCGGACACCGCCGCGACATCGATCTGCTCCCACGTGAGGTCCTCGATCCGGGCGTACGCCTTCGCGTGCGCCCCGATCAGATCGAGCGCTCCCTCCGCGTCCCGCGCAGCCGAGGCGAGTTCGTCGCAGCGGTCGGTGAGCTGCTGCAGCTGCTCGTCGAGCTCACGCAACCGCCGGTCGTTGGTGAACCCGAGCATGTCGACCCGGCCCTGCCCGCCGTGCGCGCCGCGGTTCCCGTGGGACATCTGGCCGGTGATCGTGAGCGCCCTCGCGTGGTCGTCCAGCTGCGCGGACCTGTCCACGCAGACAAAGCCGAAGCGCTCCTGCAGCCGCTGCTGCAGCCAACCGGTGAAGGCCGTCGACCGGAAGTCCAGACGGCCCGGGAGGGTTGCTGTGTCGGCGATCCGGAGTTCGGGGAGTCCGGTGATCGCGCCCTCGTAGGCGAGCCTCTCCGGCGTGCGGACGGAGTCGATGGCGGCACGGAAGGGAGCCAGCCGGGCGGCATCGATCAGGAGCGTCCGGGCGAATCCGCCGAGCGCGAGGTTGAACGCCTCCCGCCAGGGCTCGAACTCGGTGCGCACCTCGACGAGCTCGCCGACGAACGGGAGGTCCGCCGGATCGAGACCGGCGGCCCGGGCCAGCAGGGCACGCGACTCGTCGAGATGCGCGGGGATGCTGCCGCGTGTCGTGGCGGTGTGCTCGCGTTCCTCGCGCAGGCGGCGCAAGCGGGTCTCGGCTTCCCGGCGTGCCGACTCCGCGTCCGCGAACGCCGCACGGGCGGCGCGGACGTCGGTCTGGGACGAGGAGCCTCGCGCACCCGAGACGATCTCCTCGAACTGCGCGGCGGAGGTCACCTCCATCCCGAGTTCCCGGACGACCGCATCGAACCTCGCCCGCTCTCGGGTGACCTCCTCCAGCCGGCGCTCCGCAGCCCGGAGCTCCCGCTGCGCGGTCTCCAGGCGGTCACCGCCGGACTGCCGCAGCACATCGAGCAGGCCTTCGCGCTCGATGTCGGCGGCGTCGATGAGCGCGCGCTTCTCGCGTACGGCGAGCTGCAGCGCACGGGCCCGCTCACCGAGCTCGGCCTCCACCTCCCGGAGGAGGTCCAGCCGCCGGTGCGCGCTCCACAGGGCGGCGAGCGAGGACGGGTCGGTGAACACCCCCACCTCGTCGATCACGCGCACCCGCTCGGCGGCCGACGCGATCCGCTCCTTGATGCCGTGGATGGGTTCCAGCGCGCTCACCTGCTGCTTGGCGGTCAGCATCCGGGTCCGTGTGCTCTCGAGCTCGTCGAAGTGCGCGACGACGGCATCGGCGGTCGCCATGGTCTCGGGCTCTTCGAGGACGAGCTTCTTGTAGAGGTCGTCCACGGTGGTGATCTGCTGGCCCGCCTGGATCCGGGCGAGGAGACTGACCGCCTTCGCCCCGGATCCGGCCGCCCCGATCCCCAGCACGGCGTGCAGCCGCGCCGAGAACTCCCGGTCGGTGGCGAGGGTCTCCAGGCCGGCAGCCCGCACCGCGGCGTCGGAGAGGCGCTGTGCGGCGGCCGGTTCCAGGCGCCCCAGGTCGAAGGCGTCGTCGACCGTGGCCCGGACTCGGGTCGTGTCCTCGAGGGTCCGGGCGTCCGCGGGGATGTACCAGGCCCGCACCGCCGTGAAGCGCGAGCCGTCGTGATCGAGCCATGTCATCGCGATGGCGCTCCAGGTGTCCTCGCCGTCGCCGCGCAGGACCCTGAGTTTCGTGCCGTCGGCGGTGCGGGACTCATCGATCTTCCCGCGCCCGTACGACAGGATGTTGCGTTGCTCGTTACCCCGGGGCCGACCGGTCACCCCGCCGTTCGAGGCCCCGTTGAACGGGGTGGTGTGCGGCATCATCAACGCGATGTACGCATCCATCAGCGTGGATTTGCCGGAGCCCGAGCCGCCGCACAGCAGCGTCGCGTCGGGTGAGAAACGGACGCGGTGCGGACCGGAGTCGTATCCGCCCCAGTTGATGAGCTGCAGGTCCTCCGCGACCCACTGCTGTCCCCGTGAGCCCGCCGGGATGAGCCCGAACAGGGTGTCGACCATCGTCATCGTTCCACCGCCTCCTGCGCACGCAGCCAATCGCGGAGCTCTCGCAGCGTCTCCGCGCTGAGGACGATCTCGACGAGCGCGCTGATCCGGTAGCGCCCGCTGGTCTCCTCGCTGATGATGCCCTCGCGGTCGAGGCGGTCCATCGCGTGCCGGATGGCCTTCTGCTGTTTGGCGGTGCTGCCGTCGACGTCGGTGAAGTAGCTCAGGACCGTCTGCTCGACGTCCTCGATGTCGATGCGGACGGATGCCTCACCGGTGGCCGATTCGCGTTGGTAGACGGTGCGGAGGTGCACGAGCACCAGGGTCTCGGCCCGCGAGTACGGCGCGTCCTTGAGCAGGACCGGCATGTCGATCTCGTCGGAGCGCAGCTGCTGCTTGTAGGCGAAGCCCCGACCGTGATCGACCACGAGGCGGAGGTACAGATCGTTCAGGCGGGACTCGATCACCTGCTGGTGGTCGAGGAGGAGGGTCCACTCTCGGCGGTTCCGCTCTGCGGCGATGAAGCGACGCTGCAGGATGTGCACCAGCACGCGACGTACCTCCGGGTCGAGCGTCCCCCGGTCGCCCGGGAAGTGCTCCTCGATGTCGGCCTCCATGGCCACCGGCGCGATGAATGGATCGTCGGTCGGCGCCTCGGTCGCGAGGTCCACGTCAGTCATGTGCTTCTTCCTTCGTCGTGCGCGCGGTGACGGCGCGGAACGCGAAACGTCGTGTGGTGCCGTCGGGGCGCAGGGCTTCGACCACCGACACCTCGGAGCCCTCCGTCATGCCGTTCCGGTGGGCGATCTCGAGCAACCCGACCAGGTCGACCGGGCGGCGGGTGTCGTCCTCGGCATCCGTGAACGCCTGCGCGAGATCGAACTCCTGACCGAGACCGGCGACATACGCCTCGAGCTCCGCGTACCGCGGTCCGCCCCACGCGCGCGTGTCGACGTCGAGGAACTCGACATCCCCGGCATCCGCCAGGGGCGCGGGAGCAGCCGGCGGGCGGATGTCGCTCACCGCCTGCCGCAGGTGACCCACATCGACGAGCGGCATACTGCGCACCGGGTCGGCGACGGTGCCCGTCCCGCCCCAGGCGTGCAGCCCGGCCATGACGTCGCGCAGCAGATCGTCTATCTGCCGGTCCCGCAGTGGATCGTGCGTCTTCACCTGCCCGGTGATGACGTGCGAGGCCCGGCGCTGGGCGGCCAGCACCTCTTCGACACCGAGCTCCACGCGGCGGCCGATGGCATCGAGTTCGGTGCGCTGGCTGCTGTCCAGCATCCGCGCGAACGGCTGCCGGAGCAGTCCCTGCAGCTGCTCGGTGAGCGCGTCGATGCGGTCCGGGTCGCCGATGAGGCGGAGCGCACCGGCGAACGCCCGCCCTTCCGAGGTGGACTGCATGACGTCCTGCGCCCGTTGCAGGTACTCGCGGAGCACCTCACCCGTCGGCCGCTCGTCACGGCGCAGGTGGGCGACGACGTCTCGCTGCATGAGCTTCAACGACTCCGCGACGCGCGTGAAGTCCGCGGGCAGCTCCCGCGCCAGGTGGAGGACGTTCTCCGCCTCTTCGAGGAGCTCCTCATCGTCGAGCGGATCGGCCCGACCGGACTCCTCGATCCGGTCGATCTCCGCATCCAGTGCGGCACGTTCCTCGCGAAGACGTGCAAGCCGGCGGACGGGGTCGGCCTCAGCGCTGTCCGACAGATGCTCCACCGCCTCGAGCAGCGTGCGCACCCGCGAGTTGGAAACGCGCGTCCGGCCCCCACCGGTGCGACCGGCGATCTCGAGCGCTTCCACGGCGTGTGCGGACAGACGGTACACCTCGACGTCGTCATCGATCTGCTGCACCAGCCAGCCCAGGCGCACCCAGTGCCGGCAGACGTCGCGCCCGCTTCCGGCGGGGACGCGGCGGTCGGCGTCCTCCTCGTCCGCACGCCGCAGCTCGTCGAGGATCTCGGACAGCTCGGCGTGTGCGTCGGCGATCGGTACCGCCGCGCGGTCGGCGGAGAACAGGATCGAGAGGGAGGCGACGACGAAGGGCGCGAATCTGCCGTGCAGCAGATCGAGGGTCGGCGTGCTGAACGCGGCGACCGCGCGCGAGTACGCCGCTTCGGCCCGGGATCCCGTCACTCCTTCGAGGATAGTCGGGCTCGCACGGACGATCCGACGTCCCGGCGGCGATGTCGGAGGCCCCGAGCAGAATGTGGGTATGCAAGGACGCGACGAGGTCGGGATGGTGGCGGCTCACCGTGCCGTGCTCGCCGGGATCGTCGCCGAGGTGCAGGCTGCGCGCGCGGCTCAGAACGCGGCGTTCGTTGCGGAGACTCGCGCGCTCGCGCAGGCCGGGGAGCTCGCCCGGGCACAGACCCTCGGCAGCCCGCAGCGGGTGCGGGATCACGATATGGCGTTGCGGTCGATCGCGGCGGAACTGGCCGGGGTGATGCACCTGTCGGACCGGTCCGTACAACGGCGGATCGGCGACGCGGTCGAACTCGCCACCGATTACCCCGCCACGCTGGATGCGTGTGCGCGGGGTGCGATCACCCCGGGGCATGTGCGGGTGATCGTCGAGACCGGCGTCATCCTCCCCCCGGAGGCGCGGGGCGAGTTCGAAGCCGCCGCGCTGGAACGATGCGCACGGGAGACACCGGGACGCGTGCGAGCCGGTCTGGCGATCCTCGCCGAGCGGATGCATCCCCGATCGATGGGCGAGCGTCACCGGGAGGCGCGGGAGACGCGCGGGGTGCGCGTCGCGCCACTGCCGGACGGCATGTCTGACCTGATCGTGACCGGGCCCACCCTCGTCATCGACGCGATCTACGACCGGCTCACCCAGCAGGCCCGCTGCATCACCGATGTACGGGCGGATGCGGCGAAGGCGCCGCGAGCCGCTGCAGCCACCACTCTGCCGGGCGGAACGGGGAACGGAACCTCGCCGACCGACGACGCCACTGTCCGTACCGACGATGACGACGCGCGGGCGATCATCGCGTCCGATACCCGGACGATGGACCAGCTCCGCGCGGACCTGATCTGCGACATGCTGCTCACCGCCGCGCCCGGCGCCGACCCCACCCGCACCGACGACGGGCCTGGGCTGCTCGGTGCGATCCGCGGCAAGGTGCAGGTCGTCGTGCCGGCGCTCACGCTCCTCGACACGGATGATGGGCCCGCCGATCTGGTCGGCCGCTCCCCCATCGACCCCGGCACCGCCCGCGAGCTCGCCGGAGTCATCCCGTCCCCGTGGGAACGGATCCTCACTCACCCCGTCACCGGCACCGTCCTGCACGTGGACACCTACCAACGCCCCGCGGCCATGGACCGGTACCTCCGCGGACGGGACCGGCGCTGCCGGTTCCCCGGATGCGGTATGCCCGCCATCCGCTCCGAGCTCGACCACACCCAGGATTTCGCGCTCGGGGGCCGCACGGAGACCGGCAACCTCGCCCATCTCTGCCAGCGCCACCACAGCATGAAGCAGTTCACCCCGTGGACCGTCATCCAGAAACCCGGTGGGGTGCTGGAATGGACCTCGCCACTCGGGAAGACCTACATCGACGATCCACCCGTCCCGATCGTGCGCTTCGTCCCGACCGCCGACGGCGATCCGCCACCGTTCTGATGCCGGCGTTCTGTCAGCCGTTGCGGGCGCAGGATCCTCGCGGAGAAATGCAAGAAGCCCGGTTCATCCTTGCGGATTTCCCGGGCTTTCTGTCTTGCTGGGGTACCTGGACTCGAACCAAGAACAACGGAACCAGAAACCGCCGTGTTGCCAATTACACCATACCCCACCGACTCGCTCGCAAGCGGTGCCAAGAGACAAGCTTAGACGACCTCGGCACGCTCGCCAAACCCGGCGAGCCCCGGGCGCGCCGGGTCACCCGATGCGCTGCACCAGGTCACCCAGGCGACGGATGCTCTCCGCCTTGCCGAGGAGCTCGAGGGACTCGAACAGCGGCGGCGAGATGCGGCGCCCGCTCACGGCGACGCGCAGCGGACCATAAGCCACCCGCGGCTTGAGGTTGAGCTCGTCGATCAGCGCGATCTGCAGCGCCTCCTGGATGGCTGCGGCGGTGAACTCCGGCTCGGGGACCACTTCGAGAGCCCCGACCGACGCGACGAGCACCTCACCGGCATTGGCCGGCAGGCTCTTCAGGGCGTCCTCGTCGTAGACGACCTCATCTCGGAACAGGAACCCGACGAGACCCGGGACCTCGCCGAGCAGCTGCACGCGCTCCTGCACGAGGGGGGCGGATGCGGCGATCATCGCGCGCTCCTGCTCGGTGGGCTCCGGCTGCACGAGGCCCGCGGCGACGAGGTACGGCACGATGCGTGCGGCGAAGTCCTCGGGCGTCAGCATCCGGATGTGGTCACCGTTGATCGACTCGGCCTTCTTCTGGTCGAACCGGGCCGGGTTCGGGTTGACATCGGCGATGTCGAACGCGGCGACCATCTCCTCGAGCGAGAAGACGTCGCGGTCCGGTGCCAGGGACCACCCGAGCAGCGAGAGGTAGTTCAGCAGGCCCTCGTGGATGAAGCCCTTCTCCCGCTGGAGGAACAGGTCCGCCTTCGGGTCCCGCTTGGACAGCTTCTTGTTGCCCACCTCGCCCAGCACGAGGGGCATGTGCCCGAATCGCGGCACGAAGTCCGTGACCCCGGCGTCGACGAGGGCCCGGTACAGCGCCAGCTGACGCGCCGTCGAGGGCATCAGGTCCTCGCCGCGGATGACGTGGGTGATCCCCATCAGGGCGTCGTCCACCGGGTTCACGAAGGTGTACAGGGGCACGCCACCGGCACGTACGAGCACGAAGTCCGGGAAGGACCCGGCCGGGAACGTGACCTCGCCGCGGATCAGGTCGACGTAGGTGAGGTCCTCGTCGGGAACCCGCAGCCGCCACGCCGGCTCGCGCCCTTCGGCGCGGAATGCGGCCTTCTGCTCATCGGTCAGGTCGCGGTCGTAGTTGTCGTAGCCGAGCTGCTTCGCCCGCCCATTGGCCGCATTGCGGGCATCGATCTCCTCGGCCGTGGAGTAGCTCTCGTACACGGCACCGCTGGCCTTGAGCTTCTCCAGCACCTCGCGGTACAGGTCGTGCCGCTGCGACTGGCGGTACGGCGCGTGCGGGCCGCCTACCTCGACACCCTCGTCCCAGTCGATCTCGAGCCAGCGCAGCGCGTCGAGCAGCTGCTGATAGCTCTCCTCGCTGTCGCGCGCGGCGTCGGTGTCCTCGATCCGGAAGATCAGCTTGCCGCCGTTGTGCCGGGCGTACGCCCAGTTGAACAGCGCCGTGCGGATGAGGCCGACGTGCGGCAGTCCGGTCGGGGACGGGCAGAATCGCACGCGGATGTCCGCGCCGGTGGCAGTGGTGGTACGGGAATCTGGTGCGGAAGCCATAAGGACTCCAGCCTACTCTCGCGCGCTGGGCGCCCCTGCTCGCTGAGGGGTGGTACCTGGACGGGTCGACCCCGCCGATCTGGAGCGCGCTGCGTCCGCCCCGCGCCGCAGAGCCGTCATGAGCGCTGCGGGATCCGGCCGAACGGTGACAGCACGATGACCGCGACCACGGCCGCCATCACGAGGAGGGCAAGACCGCCGTATCCGATCCAGGCCAGCACGAGTCCCGCCCCCGCCGCGCCGGCTGCGCCGACGAGACTCATGGTGAAGTCGCTCAGTCCCTGCCTCCGTGTGCGACGGTCCTCGGCGGACGCCTCGGTGAGCAGGGCAGAACCGGCCACCGTCGAGGCGCTCCAGCCGAGGCCGAGGAGGACGAGCCCCAGGGTGACGGCGGTCGTCGAGTCCTGCCCGAATGAAGCGGTCAGCAGGCCGGCGATCAGCAGCGCCTGGCCGAGCAGGATGGTCGGCACCCGGCCGACGCGGTCCGACAGGATGCCGAAGACCGGCGAGAGCGCGAACATCCCGGCGATGTGCAGGCTGATCGTGACACCGACGATGGAGAGGTCCGCACCGTGGTGCAGGAGATGCACGGGCGTCATGGCCATGACCGAGACCATCACCCCGTGCGCTGCGGCGACGGAGCCGATCGCGTAGCGCGCCACGACCGGCCGGTCCGGCTTGGCGATGGGCGCGGTGCCGGCACCGCTCCGGCGCTCGGCCACGATCCGTTGGGCCAGCAGCAGGGGATCCGGGCGGAGGACCAGGAGATACAGCAGGACGCCCAGGACCTGCCCCGCGATGGTGAACAGGTACGGACCGGTGAGGGGCGGCATGCCCGCGAGCGCACCGAGGGCCTCGCCGGGACCGGTGAGGTTCGGTCCGAGCACGGCGCCGATGGTCGTCGCCCAGACGACGATCGACAGATCGCGCCCGCGGGATGCGTCGGTGGCGAGGTCTGCGGCGGCGAAACGCGATTGCAGGTTCGCCGCCTGCCCTCCTCCGACGAGGAGGAACGCCACGATGAGCAGCGGGAGCGACGCGACGCTCACGGCGACGACAACGAAGGCGACACCGACGAGCGCGATGAGCATCCCGCCCGCCAACGAGATCCTGCGGCCGAACCGGCGGGCCACCCCCGCCAGCGGGATCGCCAGCAGCGCGGTGCCGAGCGTCACCGCTGCGGCGGCGAGTCCGGCGAAGGCCTCGCTGCCGGCGACCTCGGAGGCCAGCACGGCGCCGAGCGAGACCGTGGCACCGAACGCGATCCCGCCGAGGATCTGGCCGACGGAGAGCACCCAGAGGGTGCGCCGCTGCGCGCCGGCCGCATCCGCGACGGTGAGAGTCACGGATGCCGCCCGCTGCGCGTTCACGCGTCGCGGACGGTGTTGCGGAGGATCCCGAGGCCGGTGATCTCGACCTCGACCACGTCGCCCGCACGGATCTCGCCGACCCCGGCGGGAGTGCCCGTGAGGATCACGTCCCCGGGCAGGAGGGTGAACGCCGCGGAGGCATACGCGATGATCTCCGGGACCGAGAAGACCATGTCGGTCAGCGGTGCGTCCTGGCGGACCTCGCCGTTGACCCTCGTGGTGAGCCGCGCCGCTCCGGCAGGATCGAAGTCCGTCTCGATGGCGGGCCCGAGCGGGCAGAACGAGTCGAAGCCCTTCGCGCGCGACCATTGACCGTCCGCGCGCTGCAGGTCGCGCGCGGTGACGTCGTTGCCGATCGTGTAGCCGAGCACGTACTCGTGCGCCTTCTCGGCGGGGACGTTCTTCGCGATCCGCCCGATGACGACCGCGAGCTCACCCTCGAACTCGGTGCGCTGCGACTGCGGGGGACGCACGATGGCGTCGCCGGGGCCGATGACCGAGGTGTTCGGCTTGAGGAACAGCAGCGGCTCGGCCGGGACATCGTTGCCGAACTCCGCCGCGTGGTCCCGGTAGTTCCGTCCGACCGCCACGACCTTCGATCGCGGGATGACCGGGGCCAGCAGCGCTACGTCGGCGACGGGGACCCGGTCGCCCGTCGTCTCGTATCCGGCGAACATCGGATCGCCGGCGAGGACGACCAGCTCACCTCCGTCGACGATGCCGTAGGTGATGGCGTCCTGATGGCTGAAGCGCGCGATTCTCACCCGCACAGCCTACCCAGCGAGATCGCCCGGCGGCCGAGGCCACCGGGCGATCCGGAACGCGTACCGTGGTCGGCTCAGCCGTCGAGGCGGACCAGCCAGCCGTGCCGGTCTTCGCGGCGACCGTACTGGATGTCGGTCAGCTCCTCACGGAGCGACAGCGCGAGCGGGCCGGACGGCTGGACGTCGAAGAAGTCCTTGCCCTTCAGCACGCCGATCGGGGTCACGACGGCGGCGGTCCCGCAGGCGAAGACCTCGACGATGTCCCCGGATGCGACGCCCTCGCGCCACTGCGCCAGGGAGATCGCCCGGCCTTCGACCTTGTGCCCGCGGTCCACGGCGAGCTGCAGGATCGAGTCGCGCGTGATGCCCTCGAGGATCGACTCCGACTGGGGGGTCACGAGCGTGCCGTCCTTCATGACGAAGACGATGTTCATCCCGCCGAGCTCTTCCACGTTGCCCTCCGGGTCGAGGAAGACGACCTGGTCGCACTCGTTCTCGTAGGCCTCGGACTGCGGAAGGAGGCTCGCCGCATAGTTCCCGCCGGTCTTCGCCGAGCCGGTGCCGCCCTTCGCGGCGCGCGCGTAGTCCTCGCTCAGCCAAATGGAGACGGGCTGGACGCCGCCCTTGAAGTACGCCCCCGCCGGGCTCGCGATCAGGTAGTAGGCGACCTTGTGCGCCGGACGCACCCCGAGGAACGCCTCCTTGGCGAACATGAACGGGCGCAGGTACAGGCTCTGGTCGTCTCCGTTCGGCACCCACGCGCCGTCCACCGCGACGAGCTCGCGGATCGACTGCAGGAAGTACGAGACGGGCAGCTCCGGCAGGGCGAGGCGGCGCGCCGAGCGCTGCAGCCGACGGCCGTTCTGGTCCGGACGGAACGTGTGGATCGAGCCGTCCGCGTGCCGGTAGGCCTTGATGCCCTCGAAGATCTCCTGGCCGTAGTGCAGCACCGCGGCTGCGGGATCGAGGGAGATGGGCCCGTAGGGCTGGACCCGCGGGCGGTGCCAGCCTCCGCCGACCGACCAGCAGATGTCGACCATGTGATCGGTGAAGTGGGTACCGAACCCCGGGTTCTGCAGGACCTGGTCACGCTCGGACGCACTCTTCGCGGCGAGGTTCTTGGTGACCGTGAACTGCAGCGGCGCGAGGCCGGCGTCCGGATCGGTGTCGAGGAGTGTCATGGGAAATCTCGCTTCATCTGCGCACGACGTGCGCGGTATTCGGATCGGCGACGGATGCTGCGCGTCCAGATTACGCCTGCAGGCGCCCGACGATGGCGTCGCCGATCTGAGCGGTGGGGCGGCCGGAGTCGCCGCGTGCGGCGATGTCGTCTTCCACGGCGCGGGTGACGCGGGCGGATTCGTCGCTCAGCCCGAGGTGGTCGAGCAGCAGTGCGACGGAGAGGATCGCGGCGGTGGGGTCGGCCTTTTGCTGACCCGCGATGTCCGGCGCCGAACCGTGCACGGGCTCGAACATCGAGGGGAACGCGCCGTCCGGGTTGATGTTGCCGGATGCGGCGAGGCCGATGCCACCGGTGACGGCGCCGGCCAGGTCGGTCAGGATGTCGCCGAAGAGGTTGTCGGTGACGATCACGTCGAAGCGGCCCGGGTTCGTGACCAGGAAGATCGTTGCCGCGTCGACGTGCAGGTAGTCTACGGCCACGTCGGGGTGCTCTGCCGCGACCTCATCGACGATGCGCTTCCAGATGCCGCCTGCGTGGACGAGGACGTTGGTCTTGTGCACGAGGGTGAGCTTCTTGCGACGACGCGCGGCCTGGTCGAACGCGAAGCGGACGACCCGCTCGACGCCGTAGGCGGTGTTGACCGAGGTCTCGTTGGCGACCTCGTGGGGCGTGCCCACCCGGATGGCGCCGCCGTTGCCGACGTACGGCCCCTCGGTGCCCTCGCGGACGACGACGAAGTCGATCTCACCGGGCTCCGCCAGCGGACCGGGGGCGCCCGGGTACAGCTTGGAGGGACGCAGGTTGACGTAGTGGTCGAGCGCGAAGCGCAGCTTCAGCAGCAGGCCGCGCTCGATGTTCGCATCCTTCAGCCGCGGGTCCCCCGGCACGCCGCCCACGGCGCCGAGGAGGATCGCGTCGTGCGCGGAGATGGCGGCGAGGTCCTCGTCGGAGAGCGTGTCCCCGGTCTCCAGGTAGCGCGCCGCGCCCAGGGAGAAACGGGTCTTCTCGAACGTCACGTCGGAGTCCGCGGTGACCGCATCCAGGACCTTCTCGGCCTCGGCGACGACCTCGGGACCGATGCCGTCACCGGGGATGAGGGCAAGCTTGACGACGCGCGACATGACACTCCTAGCTGACGTCGCCGCGCGTGTGGTCAGCGTCGCGGCGTGGTGGTGCGGTTCGATCCCAGCGTACTGGCCGCGATGACGCCGGCGATGACGACCAGTCCTGCGCCGATCAGCGACGTGACCCCCACACCGGCGTCGAAGGCGTGCGCGGCCGCGGCACGGAGCGCATCGCCCGTCCCGGCGGGGAGCTCACCGGAGGCGGCGACGGCACCGGCGAGCGTCTCGCGTGCGGCTGCGGCGGCATCCGCCGGCACACCGTCCGGGATGACGAGATTCGAGCGGTAGAAGGCCGTCAACAGACCACCCAGCAGCGAGGTGCCGAGCACCGCACCGATCTCGTACGCCGTCTCCGAGACGGCGCTGGCCGATCCGGCCTTCTCCGGCGGGGCGCTGGAGAGGATCAGCTCGTTGGAGATGGTCTCGGCCATGCCGATGCCGATGCCGAGGGAGATGAACGCCGCGACGAGCACGCCGACCGCGCCCGGATCGGTGGACAGCGCCACGGTCGCGTAGCCGGCGACCGAGAACGCGAGCGCAGCGGGCACCAGGATGTGCGGGCTGATGCGCATCGACAACGGGACGACCAGGAGACCCGCGATGATCATCGCGGCGAGGCCGGGCACGAGCGCGAGTCCCGCCTGGAGGGGCGAGAGTCCGACGATCAGCTGCAGGTGCTGTGCGACGAAATAGAGGAAACCGACGAGGGCCAGCACGCTGAGCAGGTTCACCAGGAGGGCGCCACTGAACGTGGCCCGGCGGAACAGCCGCATGTCGAGCATGGGAGTCGCAGAACGCAGCTGGCGGCGGACGAACAGGAAACCGAACAGGACGCCGGCCAGGAAGAGCCCGCCGATCGGGAGGGTGGGCCCGTGGACGGCGACCTCCTTGATGGCGTACACGATGGGCACCATGGTGGCCATCGACAGGAGGATGCTCACCGGGTCGATGCGCCCGGGCTTCGGGTCCCGGCTCTCCGGCACCAGCAGCGGCGCCAGGACGAGAAGCGGGATGAGGACGGGGACCGCCATCAGGAACACCGATCCCCAGGAGAAGTGCTCGAGGAGGATGCCGCCCACGATCGGCCCCAGCGCGGCGCCGGCGGAGAACATCGCCGCCCACACGGCGATGGCGAAGCGGCGCTGTGCGCGGTCGGTGAAGATGCTGCGCAGCAGCGAGAGGGTGGAAGGCATGAGCATCGCCCCGAAGACCGCCATGAGCGCCCGCCCGGCGATCAGGAGCTCGGCGCTGGGCGCGAAGGCCGAGAGCGCCGACACGGCGGCGAACCCGCTTGCGCCGAGCAGCAGCATCCGACGCCGGCCGAACCTGTCGCCCAGCGTCCCCATCGTCACCAGGAGCCCCGCCAAGACGAGCGGATAGGCGTCGATGATCCAGAGCTGCTGCGCGCTGGTGGGCTGGAGATCCAGCGCGATCGCCGGCAGCGCGAAGCTCAGCACGGTGTTGTCGACCGAGACGAGCAGCACCGGCAGCATCAGCACGACCAGCGCCGCCCAGCCGCGCCAACCCACCCGGCGTCCCCGGGCGTCGGCGATCTCGATCTCCTGCGTGAGTGTCATCATGTTTCTATACCGTCCAGCTGGTATAGTAACAGACCTCCCGTCCCCCCTGGATACGATCGAGCGCATGAGCCGTCCCCCCCGAGCCCGAGAACTCGTCCTCGACGCGTTCGAGACGCTACTCATCGACGAGGGTGAGCGGGCCGCGACCCTGGACGCCACCGCACGCGCAGCCGGGGTCTCCAAAGGGGGCCTGCTCTACCACTTCGGCACGAAGGAGGCTCTCGAGGCAGGACTGATCGAACGCCTCGACGCGCTGGCGGATGCAGACCTCGCCGCCATGGAGAACTCCCCCGACGGGCCCATCGCCTACTTCGTGCGGACGTCCGCGATGAACGACGACCCGCTCGACCGCGTGCTCATCGCCGTGTCGCGGCTCGCGCAGGGCGGGCACGCCGCGGCGGGCACCGCCCTGCGCGCCGTCCGGGAACGATGGGCGGACGCCCTCCGGCCGCACGCGGCCGACCGCGCAGCGCTGGATCTGATCATGCTGGTCAGCGACGGGCTGTACTTCAACAACGCCCTGGGCGGGGACGGCGTCGCCGGTCCCGTGCCCACCGGCGAGGCGATGGCGTCGCTCATCGCCCTCGTCGAACGCGCGACGAGGGCGTGAGCGCGAGCCTCAGGACTCGGTGATCTCGATCTGACGGAACAGGTCCGCCTGGATCGCCGATCCGACCTCGGTCAGCAGCTCATCCGAGACCGGCGAGTCCACCGTCAGGATGGAGAGCGCCTGTCCGCCGGCGCTCCGGCGCGCGATCTGCATGCCGGCGATGTTGATGCCCGCCTCGCCGAACTTCTGGCCGTACACGGCGACGATGCCGGGCCGGTCGGTGTACAGCATCACGAGGTGGAACTTCTCGATCGGCATCTCCACGGCGTAGCCGTTGATCCCGACGATCTTCTCGATCTGCTTCGTACCGGTGAGGGTTCCGGAGACGGAGATCTGCGAACCGTCCGAGAGCGCTCCGGCGATCGTGATGACGTTGCGGTACTCCTCGCTCACGCCGTCGACGATCAGCCGCACCTCGATGCCGCGCTGTTCCGCCAGCAGGGGCGCGTTGACGTAGGACACCGACTCGCTGACGACGTTGGTGAACACGCCCTTCAGAGCGGCGAGCTTGAGCACCTTGACGTCGTACTCCTGCAGCTCTCCGTGCACCTCGACGTCGATGCTCGTGACGGGTGAGACCGCCAGCGCGGAGAAGATCTGGCCGAGCTTCTCCACGAGCGGGATGCCCGGGCGGACGTACGGGTCGATCACGCCGCCGGCGACGTTGACCGCATCCGGGACCAGTTCGCCCGAGAGCGCGAGTCGCACCGACTTGGCGACGGCGACGCCGGCCTTCTCCTGCGCCTCGTCGGTCGAGGCGCCCAGGTGCGGGGTCACCACGACGTTCGGGAGGTCGAGCAGACGCGCGGCCGAGCCGCCTTCCTGCGGCGGTTCGCTCGTGAAGACATCGAGGCCGGCACCGGCGATCTCACCGGTGGTCAGCGCCTTGTAGAGGTCGTCCTCGTCGATCAGGCCGCCGCGTGCGACGTTCACGACGAAGGCGCTCCGCTTCATGCGGCGCATCTGGTCGATGCCGATCATGCCGGTCGTCTCGGGCGTCTTCGGCATGTGGATGCTGATGAAGTCGCTCTGCTCGAGCAGCTCGTCGAGCGACAGCAGCTCGACACCGAGCTGCTGAGCGCGCGCGCTCGTGACGTACGGGTCGTAGGCGACCACGCGCATGTCGAACGCCTGCAGCCGGGACGCGATGAGCGCACCGATTCGTCCGAGGCCGATGATGCCGACGGTCTTCTCGAACAGCTCCGTGCCGGTGTAGGAGCTGCGCTTCCAGGCACCGGATGCCAGCGACGCGTGCGCGGCCGGGATCCGGCGGGCGAGACTCAGGATGTGACCGATCGTGAGCTCCGCGGCCGACACGATGTTGGACGTGGGGGCGTTGACGACCATGACACCGGCCGTGGTCGCGGACTTGATGTCGACGTTGTCGAGCCCGACGCCGGCGCGGGCGATGACCTGCAGCGAGGGCGCGGCGGCGATGGCCTCCGCGTCCATCTTGGTGGCCGACCGGATCAGGACGGCGTGGGCGTCGGCGAGGGCCGGCAGCAGCGCCGCGCGGTCCGCGCCATCCACGTGGCGGATCTCGAAATCGGGGCCGAGAGCATCGATCGTGGCGGGTGAGAGCTCTTCAGCGATGAGGACGACGGGCTTGGTCACGACGGTGTCCTTAGGCATGCGGGACGACGTGCAGGGCACGACGGCGAGGGGTGGGAAGCTGCCGCCGCACGCCACGGGAGGCCTCGGCGGAACGAGGCCAGCCTACCGCGTGGCGCCGCCGCCTCCTGACCGTGTGACGCCCCGCGGACGGCTCAGGAGCCGTAGAGGGAGGCCGTGACCGACGCGTAGGCGAGGACGTTCAGCCAGAAGACCGCGACCAGCGCGAGGCCGCTCAGCATCACGAGCGAGAACGGGATCGCGCGGCGGCGCCAGCCGAGGGCGAACGCTCCGCCGTAGGCGATCAGCGGGAACACGACCGGCAGGAGCAGGACGAACCAGCCGAAGCCGGTGAGCCCCTCCACACCGTTCGCCTGCTGCAGGAGGAAGGCCAGGGCCGTCCACACCGCGTAGGCGTAGAACAGGCCGAACCCGCCGGCGATCGTGACGATGAGCGCCACCGGGAGGGTCGTCCCCTGGCGCGTCTCGGCCCGGTTGCCACGGGTCATCGGATCCCCACCCCCACCATCAGGAACGGCCACGGCAGCAGCGCGATCGCCCCCGCCACCAGCAGCACCATGCGTAGCCAGGTGCGACGTCCACGGGTGGTCACCAACACGGTGACGAACACGATCGCGGGGGCGAGCACCGCGATCAACCAGGTCACGAGGTACCCGACGGGATCCAGGAACAGCTGCGCGATGACCTGCAGCCGGGATCCGCCGATGAACCACCCGATCGCGAGGAGGAGATAGATCCCGCCCAGCACGCCGAGGGAGACGAGGGTCACGTTGTCCATGGGTGCCGGTGCCGACGCCGTCGCCGGCACGGGAGCCGTCGCGGGAGCGGACGCGGCGGGCACGGGACGGCGCGGCGGCGGGGACCCCGCCGGCGGCTTCGTGATGGGAGGGGTGCCCTCCGGCGTCCGGGGGACGGATCGCTCGGTGACGCCCGTTTCCTCGCGCGCGGGGTTCGGGTCGTCCCCCGCCGGCGAGGCGGTGCCCGTGTCGAGGGTGGGGTCGTCGTCCCCGTCCCAGCTGAGGGCGTCGTCGTCGCGTCCGGCCATACCCTCCAGCGTACTGTCCACCCCGCGCGTCCTCCGCCCTCCGGCCGGACGAAAAGGGCCCGCCCGCCCGCGTCCAGGATGTGGACGCCGACGGGCGGGCGGGAGCACGGCCGGTTGGGCCGGCTGGTCTTGCGGAGATCAGCGCGCGGCGGAACCCTCGGTGTAGTCGGCGTCCTGCTGCTTCCAGGCGAACAGCGAGCGCAGCTCGCGGCCGACGGCCTCGATCGAGTGGGCCGCACCCTTCTCGCGCAGCTCCATGAACTCGACCGCACCGTTGTCCTGGTCGTCGATGAAGCGCTTGGCGAAGGCACCGGACTGGATGTCCGCCAGGACGCTCTTCATGTTCTCCTTGACGCTCTCGTCGATGACGCGCGGACCGGAGACGTAGTCGCCGTACTCGGCCGTGTCGGAGACCGACCAGCGCTGCTTGGCGATGCCGCCCTCCCACATGAGGTCGACGATGAGCTTCAGCTCGTGCAGCACCTCGAAGTAGGCGATCTGCGGCTGGTAACCGGCCTCGGTGAGGGTCTCGAACCCGTACTGCACGAGCTGGGACACGCCACCGCAGAGGACGGCCTGCTCACCGAACAGGTCGGTCTCGGTCTCCTCGGTGAAGGTCGTCTTGATGACGCCGGCGCGGGTGCCGCCGATGGCCTTCGCGTACGAGAGCGCCAGCGGCCAGGCCTGCCCGGTCGCGTCGTTCTCGACGGCGATGATGTCCGGGATGCCACGGCCGGCGACGAACTCGCGGCGCACGGTGTGCCCGGGGGCCTTCGGCGCGACGAGGATGACGTCGACGTCCTTGGGCGCGTCGATGTAGCCGAAGCGGATGTTGAAGCCGTGCGCGAACGCGAGCGTCTTGCCTGCGGTCAGCTTGTCCTTGATCTGGTCGTTGTAGATCGAGCGCTGGTGCTGGTCCGGCGCGAGGATCATGATGACGTCGGCCCATTCGGCGGCGTCGGCGACGGAGAGGACGCGGAAGCCCTCCTCCTCCGCCTTGGCGGCCGACTTGGAGCCGTCCTTCAGCGCGATGACGACCTCGACGCCGGAGTCGCGGAGGTTCTGGGCGTGGGCGTGGCCCTGCGAGCCGTAGCCGACGATCGCGACCTTCTTGCTCTGGATGATCGACAGGTCGGCGTCGTGGTCGTAGAAGATCTCAGCCATGTTCGTCTTTCTCTTTCCTTGTTCTGAGTGTGTTGGGTGTCCGTGACGCGGGGGATCCCGTCCGGCGGTCGGGTGATCCGTGTACCGGACCGGCGAGGGCTCAGCCGCGCAGCACCCGTTCGGTGATGCTCTTGCTGCCGCGACCGATCGCGAGCAGCCCGGACTGGGCGAGTTCCTTGATCCCGAAGGGCTCCAGCGCGCGCAGCAGCGCGTCGACCTTGCCCTTGTCCCCGGTCGCCTCGACGACCACGGCGTCGGGTGCGTAGTCCACGACCGAGGCGCGGAAGAGGTTGACGACCTCCAGCACGCTGGAGCGGGACGAATTGTCCGCCTTCACCTTCACGAGGACGTGCTCGCGCTGCACGGAGGAGGCGGGGTCGAGCTCCACGATCTTGATGACGTTGATCAGCTTGTTGAGCTGCTTCGTCACCTGCTCGAGGGGCAGCTCGTCGACGTCCACGACGACGGTGATCCGGGACAGTCCCGGGACCTCCGTGACGCCGACGGCGAGGGACTCGATGTTGAAGCCGCGGCGGGCGAACAGCCCTGCCACGCGGGTCAGCAGACCCGGTTTGTCCTCCACCAGGAGGCTCAGCACGTGACTGGTCATCTCACGCCTCCTCGTCGAAAGCCGGCGCATGGTCGCGCGCGTACTGGATATAGCTGTTGCTGACGCCCTGCTGGACCATCGGCCACACCATCGAATCCGCCGAGACGACGAAGTCGATCACGACCGGGCGGTCGTTGGTCTCGAGCGCGGTGCGGATGGCCGCATCCACGTCCTCCTCCTTCTCCACGCGGATCGCGAGGCAGCCGTACGCCTCCGCGAGCTTGACGAAGTCGGGGATGCGGATGGTGTCGTGGCCCGTGTTCAGGTCGGTGTTCGAGTACCGGCCGTTGTAGACCAGCGTCTGCCACTGTCGCACCATCCCGAGCGACGAGTTGTTGATGATCGCGACCTTGATCGGGATGTTGTTGATCGCGCAGGTGGCGAGCTCCTGATTGGTCATCTGGAAGCAGCCGTCGCCGTCGATCGCCCATACCACGCGGTCGGGTTCGGCGACCTTCGCGCCCATCGCCGCCGGCACCGCGTATCCCATCGTCCCGGCACCGCCGGAGTTGAGCCACGCGTTCGGGCGCTCGTACTTGATGAACTGCGCAGCCCACATCTGGTGCTGACCGACGCCCGCCGTGTAGATCCCCTCGGGGCCGGTCAGCTCGCCGATCCGCTGGATGACGTACTGCGGCGCGAGCAGCCCGTCCGTGGTCGGCGCGTAGCCGAGCGGGAACTCGTCGCGCAGACCGTCGAGGTACGCCCACCACTCCGAGATGTCGGGGGCCTCCCCCGCCACCTGCGTGCGGTACGCGCCCTCGAGATCGATCAGCACCTCGCGCACGTCGCCCACGATGGGGACGTCCGCCGTGCGGATCTTCGAGATCTCGGCCGGGTCGATGTCGACGTGCACGACCTTGGCGTGCGGGGCGAACAGCGCAGCCTTGCCCGTCACCCGGTCGTCGAAACGTGCACCGAGAGCGATCAGCAGATCGGCCTCCTGCAGGGCCAGCACGGCCGGGACCGTGCCGTGCATCCCGGGCATGCCGAGGTGCTGCTCGTGCGAGTCCGGGAATGCGCCGCGTGCCATCAGGGTGGTGACGACGGGTGCGTGGGTGGTCTCGGCGAGGGTCAGCAGCTCGGCCGAGGCCTTCGAGCGGATGACGCCGCCGCCGACGTACAGCACGGGCTTCTTCGCCTCGGCCAGCAGCTGGGCCGCGGCCTGGATCTGCTTTCCGTGCGCCTTCGTGACCGGCCGGTAGCCGGGCAGCTCGATCTTCGGCGGCCACACGAACGGCACCTGGTCCTGCTGCGCGTCCTTCGTGATGTCCACCAGCACGGGGCCCGGGCGGCCGGTGCCGGCGATCTCGAAGGCCGCCGCGATGGCGCCGGGGACGTCCTGCGCCCGCTTCACCAGGAAGGAGTGCTTGGTGATCGGCATCGTGATGCCGACGATGTCGGCCTCCTGGAAGGCGTCCGTACCCATCAGGGTCGAGAACACCTGACCGGTGATGCACACGAGCGGAACCGAGTCCATGTAGGCATCGGCGATCGCGGTGACGAGGTTCGTGGCACCCGGACCGGAGGTCGCGATCGCGACCCCGATCTTGCCGGATGCCGACGCGTAACCCTGCGCGGCGTGACCGGCACCCTGCTCGTGACGGACCAGGATGTGCCGGAGCGCCTCGGTGTCCATGAGCGAGTCGTACACGGGAAGGATGGCGCCGCCGGGCAGACCGAAGACGTCGGTGACGCCCAGGAGTTCGAGCGAACGGATGACGGCCTCGGCGCCCGTGAGCACGGGTGCGGATGGGGTGCGGGCGGGCGGCCGGGGCACGGCCGCGGAAATGTCGGATGACATGATGATCGACCTCGAGAAGAAGCGGAGTTGGATGTCGAGTGCCAGGGATTACCCCGTGACCGCGCCCTCCGCAGCGGAGCGCACGAGCTTGGAGTACTTGGCCAGGACGCCACGGGTATAGCGCGGGGGAAGGGGTTCCCAGCCGGAACGGCGGGAACTCAGCTCTGCGTCGTCGACGAGTAGGTCGAGAGTGCGAGCGGCGATATCGACCCGTATCAGATCACCATCGCGCACGAAGGCGATGGGACCTGCGTCCACCGCTTCGGGTGCTATGTGGCCGATGCACAGGCCGGTTGTGCCGCCCGAGAATCGTCCGTCCGTCAACAGTAGTACATCTTTTCCGAGCCCGGCGCCCTTGATGGCGGCGGTGATCGCCAGCATCTCGCGCATGCCGGGACCGCCCTTCGGACCCTCGTACCGGATGACGATCACGTCTCCGGCGTTGATCGCGCCGGCCTCCAGCGCGTCCATCGCCGAACGCTCGCGCTCGAAGACGCGCGCAGGTCCTTCGAACACGTTGGCATCGAAGCCCGCCGACTTGACGACGGCTCCTTCGGGGGCCAGCGTTCCATGCAGCACGGTCAGCCCGCCCGTGACGTGGATGGGGTCGTCGAAGCGGTGGATGACGTTGCCGTCCACGGGGTCCGGGTCGAGTTCCCGGAGGTTCTCGGCCATCGTCTTGCCCGTGACGGTCAGTGCATCGCCGTGGATCAGACCCTCGTCGAGCATGGCCTTGAGGATGACCGGGATGCCTCCGTGGCGGTCGACGTCGTTCATCACGTACTGACCGAAAGGCTTCATGTCGGCCACGTGCGGAACCTTGTCGCCGATGCGGTTGAAGTCATGCAGGCTCAGCTCGACCTCTGCCTCGTTGGCGATCGCGAGCAGGTGCAGAACGACGTTCGTGGAACCGCCGAGAGCCATCGCCAGCGCGATCGCGTTCTCGAACGCCTCCTTGGTCAGGATGTCGCGGGTCGTGATGCCCTGCCTGAGCAGGTTGACGACGGCCTCGCCGGAGCGGTGGGCGAAGTAGTCGCGACGGCGGTCGGCGGCGGGCGGGGCCGCGGAGCCCGGGAGCGACAGCCCCAGCGCCTCGGCGACCGAAGCCATGGTGTTCGCGGTGTACATCCCGCCGCACGCACCCTCCCCCGGGGCGATCGCGCACTCGATGCGCTTGAGGTCCGCCTCGCTCATCTTGCCCGCCATGCAGGCGCCCACGGCCTCGAACGAGTCGATGATGGTGACATCCTTCTCGGTGCCGTCGCTGAGCTTGACCCAGCCGGGAGCGATCGATCCGGCGTACAGGAAGACGCTGGACAGGTCCAGGCGCGCCGAGGCCATCAGCATCCCCGGGATGGACTTGTCGCAGCCGGCCAGCAGCACGCTGCCGTCCAGACGCTCCGCCATCATGACCGTCTCGACCGAGTCGGCGATGACCTCGCGGGAGACCAGCGAGAAGTGCATCCCCTCATGGCCCATCGAGATGCCGTCGGAGACGGAGATCGTGCCGAACTGCAGCGGGTATCCCCCGCCGGCGTGGACGCCCTCCTTGGCGCCCTGAGCCAGGCGGTCGAGGCTCAGGTTGCAGGGGGTGATCTCGTTCCAGCTGGACGCGATACCGATCTGGGGCTTGTCCCAGTCCTCGTCGCCCATTCCCACGGCGCGCAGCATGCCGCGGGACGTGGTCGCCTCGATGCCGTCGGTGACGGCTCGGCTGCGGGGTTTGATGTCGATGGCTTCGTCGGGGTGGCTCACGGATGCAGTCTATTCCCGCCCGGGGCACCCTCCGGCGCCGCCGGGGCGCGCACGCCGAGCGCGTCGGCTCGCCGCCGGGCGAGTTCGAGCAGGAGGGTCGCGAGGGCGTCGGCGTCGGGCACGCGGATTCTCGCCGCCGTCTCGCCCTCCCCCACGCGGACGCCGAGATCGCCGGGTGCGAGGCTGGCCAGCGCATCCTCGTCGGTGACGTCGTCACCGGCGAACAGGACGGCGGTCGCCCGGACGCGTTCCCGGAGCGCCGCGACGGCGCTGTCCTTGCCCTCATGCCGGTAGGCGTACTCGACGATGTTCCGGCCGCTCCGCCGGCGCCAGTGCGGCGCCCGCTCGGCGAGGAGCGCGTCGACACGCTCCTCCGCGACGCGGGAGTCCGCATCCGACGCCAGCCGCGTGTGCAGTCCGAGCCCGAACGTCTTCGGCTCGATCCAGGCGCCCTCGAGACCGGCCACGGCGTCCTCGGCTGCGGCCTGCAGGTCGTCCCGCAGCGCACGGGCCTCGGCGTCGTCGGCGGTCGCTTGCGCACCGCTGCCGGGATGCCAGAACTCGGCCCCGTGGGAGCCGGAGAGCAGGAACACCGAGTCGTCGCCGTGCTCGCTGATCACCCGCAGATCACCCAGGGTCCGCCCCGACACGAGAGCGACGGTCGTGTCGGGCAGAGCGGCCAGGGCGTTCAGCGCCTCGCGGGCCGCAGGAAGCATCCGCGCGGCCATCGGTTCGTCCTGCAGCGGGGAGAGGGTCCCGTCGAAATCCAGCGCGATCAGGAGCCGCGCGGTGGACGCGATCGGTGCGAGGTCGTCGGACACGTCGTCACTCCCCCTTCTTGGCTGCCAGGGCGCCGAGGAATTCGCGCGACCAGTCCTCCACGTCGTGGTCCCGCACACGGCGGCGCAGCGACCGCATCCTGCGGCCCTGCTCTGCCGGGGGCATCTCGATCGCGCGCATGATGGCGTCCTTGAGCCCCTCGATGTCGTGCGGGTTGACCCGCAGCGCGCTGGAGAGCTCATCCGCCGCGCCGGCGAACTCGCTCAGCACGAGCACCCCGCGGTTGTCGATCCGGCTGGCCACGTACTCCTTCGCCACGAGGTTCATGCCGTCGCGGAGCGCGGTGACCAGCATGACGTCGGCGGCGAGGTACAGCGCGACCATCTCCTCGCGCGGATAGGAATGGTGCAGGTACCTGATCGCCGAGTGACTGGTGGTGTCGAATCCTCCGTTGATGCGGCCGACGGTCAGCTCGATCTCGTCACGCAGCTGCATGTAGGCCTCGACGCGCTCCCGGCTGGGGCTGGCCACCTGCACCAGGGTGACGTCCTCCACCGACAGCTTCCCGTCCTCGAGGAGCTCGCCGAAGGCCTTCAGACGATGCCGGATGCCCTTGGTGTAATCGAGGCGGTCGACTCCCAGCAGCACGCGGGCCGGGTTTCCCAGCTCCGCGCGGATCTCCTTCGCGCGCGCCTGGATCTCCGGCCGCTGCGCGAGCTGCACGTAGGACTCGGCGTCGATCGAGATGGGGAAGGCCTTCGCGAGGGCGACGCGGCTCGTGCCGTCCGCCAGCGGGACCCGGATGCCGGATGCCTTGGTCTCGTACCGCAGCTGCCGGCGCACGGCACGCGCGAAGTTGCCCGCGTCGGCGACGCGCTGGAATCCGATGACGTCGGCGCCCAGCAACCCCTCGAGCACCTGGCGGCGCCACGGGAGTTGCGAGAACAGCCCGTACGCGGGGAACGGGATGTGGTGGAAGTAGCCGATCGTCAGGTCCGGGCGCGCCTCGCGCAGGAATTTCGGCACGAGCTGCAGCTGATAGTCCTGCACCCAGACGGTGCCGCCCGGGGCCGCGGCCTCGGCGGCCGCGTCCGCGAAGCGGCGGTTGACCGTGACGTAGGCGTTCCACCACTCGCGCTTGTACCGGGGTGCCGAGATGACGTCGTGGTACAGCGGCCAGATCGTGTCGTTGGAGAAGCCCTCGTAGTAGAGCTCGACGTCCTCCGCGGAGAGGGTCACCGGCACGAGCTGCGTGCCCTCGAACTCGAAGGGTTCGACGACGAGGTCGGCCTTGCCCGGCCACCCGACCCAGGCTCCCTCGCTCTTGCGCATCACCGGCTCGAGAGCGGTGACGAGGCCTCCGGGGGACCTGCGCCATCCTCCCTCCGCGTCACGATCGACGGGCAGACGGTTGGCGACGACGACGAATTCAGCCTGGGACACGCGGCGACTCCTTGTGTTCGCGGGGTTCCCTCAGGCTACAGGGGGTGTCGCACGGCCACGCCGACGCCGTCAAGCGGACTATCCTCCGGCTTTCCGACCGCTAACGTGGCTGCATGCGCAAGTACCTCTTCGGCTCAGGACTGTTCAGCGCGATCGTGGCCGGCACCACGCTGCTGCGCAGCCTCCGGGACCGCGACGAGACGTTCACCTGGCGTACGGCGCTCGCGTGGCTGAACTGGGGCATCACCCTGGCCCTGGCCATCGGGGCGATCACCGACACCTTCCGCGCGGGACGCGGGCACACCGTGGCGGGGGACTCCCCCGTCTCGGGCGACGAGCAGAAGCTCCTGAAGAAGCACCTGCGCCGCTGACGCGCCCGCGCCCACGCGCCGGAACGTGATCAGCGCATCAGGATGAGGGCGTCGCCCTGTCCCCCGCCGCCGCAGAGCGCGACCGCGGCCGTGCCGGTGCCGCGACGGAGCAGTTCGTGGACCGCGTGCACGACGAGCCGGTTGCCCGACGCCCCGATCGGGTGACCGATGGCGATGCCGCCGCCGTGGATGTTGACCACGTCGTCGTCGAGGCCGAGTTCGCGCTGCGAGCGGACCACCACGGCGGCGAACGCCTCGTTGATCTCGACCACATCCAGGTCGGATGCGGTGATCCCCTGCTTCTCGATGGCCTTCGCGATCGCCCGTGCCGGCTGGGCGTGCAACGAGTTGTCCGGCCCCGCGACCTGACCGCTCGCGCCGAGCACGGCCAGGACCGGCCAGCCCCGCTCATCAGCGTGGGTGCGCGTGGTCAGGACCACGGCGGAGGCCCCGTCGGAGATCTGCGAGGAGTTGCCGGCGGTGATGGTCCCCCCTTCGGCGAACGCGGGGCGGAGCTTCGCCAGCGTCTCCACGGTCGTATCGGGACGGATGCCCTCATCGGCGGTCAGGACGAGCGGCTCGCCCTTGCGCTGCGGCACCTCGACGGGGATGATCTCCGCGGCGAACACGCCCGCCTCCGCTGCCGCGGCAGCGCGCAGGTGGGATCGCGCGGCGACCGCATCCTGTTCCGCGCGGGTGACCTCGTACACCGGGTTCAGGCGTTCGGTGGACGCGCCCATGCTCTCCCGGTCGAAGGCGTCGGTGAGCCCGTCGTACGCCATGTGGTCGAGCACCTCGACGGTGCCGTAGGACCAGCCCTCGCGGGACCCCATCAGCATGTGCGGAGCCCGGGTCATGGACTCCATCCCGGCGGCGACGACCACGGTCGCGTCGCCGGTGCGCAGCATCCGCGCTCCATCGATGATGGCCGTCAGGCCGGACAGGCAGACCTTGTTGACCGAGGCGGCGTGCACGTCCCAGCCGATGCCGGCCGCGATCGCGGCCTGGCGGGCCGGGTTCTGCCCGGATCCCGCCGGCAGCACCTGCCCGACGAGCACGGCGTCCACCGCCTCGGCGGGGATGCCGCCGCGGGTCAGCGCCCCGCGGATGGCGAGTGCCCCCAGCTCGGGGGCGGAGAACGAGGAGAGCTGCCCCTTCAGGCGCCCCTGGGGCGTGCGTGCGGCGGCAACGATGACGACGTCGTCGGTGTTCATGACTCAACCCTAAGCATGTCGGAGACGGTCAGCGGCGGTTCGGTGGCGGCGACGACCTCGTCCACGGTGACGCCCGGGGCGGTCTCGACGAGGACGAGGCCCCGGGGGGTCACGTCGATCACCGCGAGGTCGGTGATGATCCGGTCGACGACGCCCCGCCCGGTGAGGGGCAGGCTGCACGCGTCGACGATCTTGGGCGTGCCGTCCTTCGCGACGTGCTCCATGAGCACGATCACCCGTCCGGCACCGTGCACGAGGTCCATGGCGCCCCCCGGGCCCTTCACCATCTTCCCGGGGATCATCCAGTTGGCGAGGTCACCGGTCGCGGAGACCTGCATGGCCCCCAGGATGGCGGCGTCGATCTTCCCTCCCCTGATCATCCCGAAGCTCGTCGCCGAGTCGAAGTACGCCGCCCCCGGCAGGATCGTGACGGTCTCCTTGCCGGCGTTGATGAGGTCGGGGTCCACATCCGCCTCGACCGGGTAGGGCCCGACCCCGAGGATGCCGTTCTCGGACTGCAGGACCACCGTCACGCCTTCCGGAACGTGGTTCGGCACGAGCGTGGGCAGTCCGATGCCGAGGTTCACGTAGGAGCCGTCGGCGAGCTCGCGGGCCGCGCGGGCGGCCATCTCGTCGCGGGTGAGTGCCATGGTCACTGTCCTTCCGCTGCGGCGCGCACGGTGCGCCGTTCGATGCGCTTCTCGATGTCGGGGCCGACCTCGAGGATCCGGTGCACGAAGACGCCGGGCAGGTGCACCGCATCCGCCTCGATCTCCCCCGGCTCCACCAGGTGCTCCACCTGGGCGATGCACACGCGCCCGGCCATCGCCGCGAGCGGGTTGAAGTTGCGGGCGGCCTTGCGGAAGACCAGGTTCCCGTGGCGGTCGCCCTTCCAGGCGTGCACGAGCGAGAAGTCGGTGACGATGGACTCCTCCAGGACGTACTGGCCTTCGCGGTCGCCGAGCGCGAAGGTGCGCACCTCCTTCACGGGGGACGCCACCGCGATCCCGCCGCTGCCGTCGTAGCGGCGCGGCAGACCGCCCTCGGCGACCTGGGTGCCCACGCCGGTCTGTGTGAAGAAGGCGGCGATGCCGGATCCGCCCGCGCGGAGCTTCTCCGCGAGCGTCCCCTGCGGGGTCAGCTCGAGCTCGAGCTCACCGGAGAGGAACTGGCGCTCGAACTCCTTGTTCTCTCCCACGTACGAGGAGGTCATCTTGCGGATGCGGTGGGCGTTCAGGAGGATCCCGAGCCCCCAGTCGTCGACGCCGCAGTTGTTGGAGACGATCGAGAGGCCCCCGGTCCCCTGCGCATGGAGGGCCTCGATGAGGGCCATGGGATTGCCGGAGAGGCCGAACCCGCCGACGGCCAGGCTCGCTCCGTCGGGGATGTCGCGCACGGCATCGGCCGCGCTCCCCACTTCCTTGTCGATCATGGACGGCTCCTTCGTCTCGGTGGTCCGCCTCCAGCCTCGCGCCGCGCGCGGCGGCTCGCCGCATCCGTGTTTGCGATGTGGATGCGGACGCACCTAGTGTCCATATCGTGGACAACGATGCGATCCCGGGTACCCAGAGCGTGGCCCGCGCAGCCCGGCTGCTCCGGCTCGTGAGCGCGGCGGGCACCGAGGGGCGGCACGTCGTGGAGCTCGCCGGCGATGCGCACCTCACGCGCCCCACCGCGCACCGACTCCTCGCGGCGCTCCGCCGGGAAGGGCTCGTCGACCAGGACGAGCGGACCGGGCGCTGGGTCACCGGACCGGAGCTCTACCTGATGGGCACCGTCGCCGCAGCACGGTACGACATCACCGACATCGCCCGCGACATCGTCCGCTCGCTGGCCGTGCGGACGGAGGAGAGCGCGTTCCTCTCGGTTCGACGCGGCGACGAGACCGTCTGCCTCCTGCGCGAGGAGGGGAGCTTCCCCATCCGCTCCTTCGTCCTGTCCGAGGGTGTCCGGTTCCCCCTGGGCGTGGCATCGGCGGGGCTCGCGATCCTCGCCTTCCTCGAGCCCCACGATGTGGACGCGTACTTCGACCGGCATCCCGAGCTGGCCGACCGGTACGGCGCGGCACACGGCGAGAAGCGGCTGCGCGCCCGGCTGCGGGAGACCGCGGAGCGGGGCTATGCGGTCAACCCCGGACTCATCGTCGAGGGCAGCTACGGCCTGGGTGCTGCGGTCTTCACCCGGGAAGGGCATCCGCAGTGGGCGCTGAGCCTGACCGGTGTGGAGTTCCGCTTCGCAGCCGAACGGCGGGCGGAGCTCGGCCGGATCCTGCTCGCCCACGCCCACCAGCTCTCCACCCGGATCGCCGCCGGCGGACGCTGACCCCCTCTCCCCTCCCCCCTCTCCTCCCTCTCCCCCCTCTCCCCGCGAGACTGCATGCTACGCACGAGACAGCGCGTGGCACGGTCGGTTTCGTGCGGGGGATGCAGTCTCGCGGAGGAGGGGGGCTACGGGGGTATCGCGCGGACGGGCTCGCCTCTAGGGTGGGCGTGTCGGCGGGCGGCGGAAGGAACGGTCATGGCCGGGTTCTCACGGGGTTTCGGAGCGAGACGACGCGAACCGGTGCCCGACCTTCCCCCCGGGCAATACCTCACCGAGGACTTCCCGGTGCTCTCGGCCGGGCCCACGCCGCGCATCGCCCGCGAGGACTGGAGCTTCCGCATCCTCACCGAGCGGGGCATCTCGGCGACCTGGACGTGGGACCAGCTGATGGCGCTGCCGATCGAGGAGGTCCACACCGACATCCACTGCGTGACCCGATGGTCCAAGCTCGGCACAACCTGGCGCGGCGTCTCGCTCGACACCCTCTTCGCCGACGTCGAGACCGACGACGACTACGCGATGGCGCACTCCTACGGCGGGTACACGACCAACATCCCCCTGGAAGACCTCCTCGACGGCAAGGCGTGGGTCGCGTTCGAGTTCGACGGCGAGCCGCTCGAGCCCGAGCACGGCGGTCCCGCACGCCTGCTCGTGCCGCACCTGTACTTCTGGAAGAGCGCCAAGTGGGTCAACGGCATCACCCTGCAGGACCGTGACGACCCGGGGTTCTGGGAACAGAACGGCTACAACCTCCACGGCGACCCCTGGAAGGAGGAGCGCTACTGGTGATCGTCGGCGGCTGGCTGCCCGCCCGGGTGGCCGAGATCCTCCCCAGCACCGAGCACGCCCGCATCCTCCGGCTCGCGGTCCCGGACTGGCCCGGCAACCGCCCGGGTCAGCATCTCGACATCCGCCTGACCGCGGAGGACGGCTATCAGGCGGAGCGCTCCTACTCCATCGCGAGCTCCGGCGCGGGGACGACCGTGGAGCTCGGCGTCGACCTGGTGCCGGACGGGGAGGTCTCGCCCTATCTCACCCAGGACATGCGGGTCGGCGACACCCTCGAGGTGAAGGGGCCGCTCGGCGGCTACTTCGTCTGGGATGCGGACGACCCGGCACCCGTGCAACTGGTGGCGGGAGGCTCCGGCATCGTGCCGCTGATCGCGATCGCCCGGGCACGTGCGGCGCTGCTCTCCGGCGCCCCGATGCGCCTGCTCTACTCGGTGCGCTCCCCCGCCGACGCGATGTTCCGGGACGAGGTGGACCGGCTCGGCATGGGCGTGCTCGGTGTGACGTGGGCCTACACGAGATCCGCGCCCCCGGGGTGGGCGGGCCACGTGGGACGCCTGACCCCCGACTCCGTCGCCCAGGCGGTCTGGCCGCCGGAGTCGGACGCGCTCGCCTTCGTGTGCGGCCCGACCGGCTTCGTCGAGAACGCCGCCGACCTGCTCGTGCGCAGCGGCTACGATCCGGCGCGCGTGCGCACCGAGCGATTCGGAGGACTGTCGTGAACGCATCCCACCCCGGTGCCCCGGACGAACGCGTCCGTCACGTGGACGGCAACGCGCTCGCCGGGCTCCTGACCGAGGTGTTCGTGAGCGACGCGTCCATGCTCGTCCTCACCTGCCGGCAGTGCGGAACCGCCGGCCCCCTCGGCGGGACCGACGTGGAGGACGACGGCGTCGGGGCGATCGTCCGGTGCCGGCACTGCAGCCGGACCCTGCTGACCGTGCTGCGCACCGGATCGGGCGTCACGCTCTCGGTCGCTGCGCTGGCCCAGCTCGACGTCCCCCGCCCGGAGGCGTGAGGACGCTCGGCGCGCGCAGCGACCGCCCGGATCAGCGCACGCCCGAGCCGAGAACCGGTTCGCTGTGCGGGACGGGATGCGCGCGCTCCAGCGCGGCCCCCTCCACATCCACGTCCGGGATGATGCGGTCCAGCCAGCGCGGCAGCCACCAGGCCTTGTCACCGAAGAGGTGCATCAGCGCGGGCACGATGACCATCCGCACGACAAACGCGTCGAAGAGCACGCCGATGGCGAGGCCGAAGCCGAGGGGTCGCACCATGCCGAGGTGGCTGAAGACGAACCCGCCGAAGACGGCGGCCATGATGATCGCCGCCGCGGTCACCACCGCACGCCCGTTGCGCAGGCCCGCGACGACGGACCGGCGGGCGGACATCCCGTGCACGTACGCCTCCCGCATCCCGGACACCAGGAACAGCTGGTAGTCCATGGCGAGGCCGAACAGTACGCCCATGATGATGATCGGCGCGAAGCTCAGCACGGGTCCCGGGTCGTGGACGCCGAAGACGTCGGCCAGCCAACCCCACTGGTAGATCGCGGTGACCGCACCCAGCGCTGCGAACAACGAGAGCACGTAACCGGCGGTCGCGATGACGGGGACGAGGAGGGACCGGAACACGACGATCATGATGATCAGTGAGAGACCGACCACGACGACGAGGTAGATCGGCAGGGCGTCCGCCAGCTTCTCCGAGACATCGATGTTCCCGGACGCCTGCCCTGCGACGCCGAGCTCGATCCCCCCGTCGATCGGGGACAGCGCCCGCAGCTCGTGGACCAGCGCTTCCGTACCCGCGCTGGAGGGACCGTCCTCGGGGAGCACCTGGAAGGCGAAGACCGCGCCGTCCTCCGAGACGGCTGCGGGCGCGACCGCCGTGACGCCGTCCTGCGCCATGAGCTGTTCGACCACGTCCACCTGCGTCGCCACGCGCTCGTCCTCGGCGACGGGCTGCGGCATCTCGGCGACGACCAGGATCGGACCGTTCTGACCGGGCCCGAACTCCTCGGTCACGGTCTTGTACGCCTGGTACTGCGTCGTGTCGGTGGCCTCGGAGGACCCGTCCGGAAGGCCGAGCCGCATGGACAGTGCGGGGATGGCGATCACCAGCAGGGCGATGATGGCGAGCGCCGCAGCACCCAGGGTGCGCCCCGTGCGCATCGGGTGGATCTCGGCGGGCGCGTGGTCCGGGTGTCCGATGCGGTCCCGCAGCCCGCGGCGCAGCACGCGCACCTTCATCAGGCCCAGCAGGGCGGGGGTGACGGTGATCGAGACGAGTACGGCGATCAGCACGCACGCGGCGCCCACGATGCCCATCACCCCGAGGAACGGGATACCGGTCACCAGGAGCGCGACGAGGGCAACGATGACCGTGGACCCGGCGAAGACGACCGCGTTGCCGGCCGTTCCGTTGGCGAGCCCGATGGACTCCTGCAGATCCATTCCGGCCAGCACCTGCTTGCGGTGCCGGTTGAGGATGAACAGCGAATAGTCGATGCCCACCGCGAGCCCCAGCATCACGCCCAGCACCGGCGTCACCGAGGCCATGTCGACGACATCGGAGAACGCCAGGGAACCGGCCACGCCCACCCCGACCCCGATGACCGAGCTGATGAGGGGGGTGACGGCGGGAAGGAACGCCCGCATCATCAGCAGCAGCACGAGAGCGGCGATCAGCACGCCGACGATCTCGCCCGGGCCGATGAGCCCGTCGACCGTCGAGGTGATCGTCGAGGAGTAGTCGAGCGTCACGCCGGGGATGCCGGCGTCATCCAGGAGAGCGGCGACCTCGCTCTTCACCTCGGGGGCGAGGGTGAACATGTCGTCGTCGAACATGATCGTGCCGATGGCGGTGCCCCCGTCGGCGGAGACGGTGCGGATCTCCGCTGCCGCGTCGAGGAGTGCCGTGCCGTCGGAGAGTGCGGCGGACTGCTCCTCCAGGGTCGCGCGGTTCTGCGCGATCTCTGCCCGGCCCGCGTCCAGCTGCGCCTGCTGTGCCGCGAACTGCGCGGCCGCCTGCTGGGCGACGCCCGCCGCCTGAGCCTGCGCGATCGCTGCGTCGAGCTGCGCCTGACCGGCGTCCAGCTGTGCCTGCGCCGCCTCCAGCTGCTCCCGGCCGGCGTCGAGCTGGGCGCGTCCCGCATCCAGCTGCGCTGCCTGGTCGGCGCGCTGGGTCTCGGCGGAGAACGGGTCCACCACCCCGGCGACGCCCTCCACCTCCGCTACCTCGTCCATGACCTCGGCGATGCGCGCTTCCTGCCCCGCATCGAAGGATCCGTCCTCCGCGGAGAACACCACCGACGCCGTGGCGCCGGTGAGGTCGGGCAGCGCGTCGGCGAGCCGGTCGTTGACCCGCTCCGTCTCGGTGCCGGGGATGCTGAAGCTCTGGGCCAGGGTGCCGCCGAAGGCGAGGAACGCGCCGCCCGCCAGGGCGAGGACGAGGATCCATCCGCTCAGGACGAGCCAGGCGCGACGGGCCGCGAAGCGACCGATCCGATAGAGGAGCTGTGCCACGAGATGCCTTCCGGGGGACGGGCGAGGACGGCGCACCGTCGGGCCGGGACCACGTTATCCAACAGATGTCGGACAAACGAGGGCACCGAGCGGACTCTCAGCGGATTCCTGGCCGTGCTGGCACAATCGGCGCATGGATCCCCGCGCGACCCGCACCCGCGAGCGGCTGCAGTCCGCCCTGCTCGACCTGGCCCGCGAGAACGATCTGGACGGCATCACCGTCGCCGACATCGTGGAGCGGGCCGAGGTCAACCGGAGCAGCTTCTACCAGCACTACTCCGGTAAGGAGATGCTCCTCGCTGAGGCCCTCGAGGACGCCCTCGCCTCCGTCTCGGACAGTCTGTTGGCCTCCCTCCCGTCCGGGGACGACGGTCCCCCTGCCGAGCTGTTCCTGTATCTCGCCCATATCGCGGACAACGCGGCGGTGTACCGGCGCGTGCTGGGCGATCACGGTTCGGCGCTCGTGGCGGCGAGACTGCGCGAACAGATCCAGCACATCGTGCGCGATGCCGTCGCCGCCGCCAACCCGGGGGCCTTCGCGGGCCTTCCCCTGGACGTCGTGGCCGCCGGCATCGCGGGCACCGCCCTCGGGGTCCTCACCGCATGGCTGTCACGCGATCCCCTCCCCCCGGTGGAGACCGGAGTCGACTGGATGTGGCGGGTGCTGATCGGGCCGGAGCACCTGGTTCGCGACCAGGCCTGAACCACCCGCCCGGAAGGCGCTCAGACGCGCCGGAACGGGGCGCTCAGACGCGCCGGAACGGGGCGCTCAGCCGGGCCGGACGGGCAGCCCGATCCGTGTGCCGCGCTCGCCACCGTGCGCCAGCACCTGCTCGGCGACCACGGTGCGCGCGGCGGTCGCGGCGGCGATCCCGGTGCCTGGATTGCGCGCGTACCGGGGGTGCGCCCCGGAGCTCAACTGCACGCCGATCCGGTGGCCGCGCCGGAAGCGGTGGAAGGTCGGCCAGAGGGTGACCTCCACCTCACGGAAACCCTCCCCGTCCGGTTCTGGATCCGACGCGCGGGTGGCGACGGATCCGACGCGACGTATGCCGTCGCAGACGGTCATGACCCTCCCATCCGGGTGCACGTCGGTGATGCGGACGAACACGTCGAAGCTCTGGGCGGAGGAGCGGATCCGCACGCGCGCCGTAGGCTCGCCGGCGATGTCGATCGGCGCGTCCAACTCCTCGGACCGGAAGGCCACCACATCCCCCCGACGCTCGTGGGCGGCGTTGTCGGCGGGCGCCGTGTCCGGGCCGAGACTCGGCCCCCCGATCGCGGGCGTGGGGTGGTCCGGGTCGTAGACGTACTCCGTGACCCCGGCGGCCGCCGCCTGCTCGGAGACCCGGCCGTCGGCGTGCAGGAACCATTCGGCCATCGCCGTGCCCGCGGGCGGCCACGAGGGGAGGTCGTGCCAGTCCTCGCTGCCCGTCCGGTAGGCGCGCACGGGCGCCGACCGGGACGACGGCTCGTCGGCGAAGGTGCGCTTGAGGAACGCGACCGTGTCCTGGTGCGCCGGCGCGGCCTTCTCCGGGGTCATGTGCCCCCAGGGCCCCACCGTCAGCAGGGGCGAGTTCCCCGCCGCCACCATCGCGGCGTGGTTCCGCAGCTGCCAGGGCAGGAAGATGTCGTACCACCCGGTGATCATCAGCGCCGGCGCGGTCACCTCGCCGACCGAGTCCGTGTACGACTGCTGCGTCCAGTACGGATGCGTGAGGTCCTCGTGGGAGACCCAGTCCTGGTACCACGGGATCGGACGCCCTGCGGCGGCGGTGTCGCCCGTACTCAGCGGGAGGACGTCGAATGCACGCCCCAGGCGCGGGTCGGGAAGCAGCATCGCCAGCCTGGCCGCGGGGCCTCGCGACATCCGGTCCATCATCCGGCTCCAGCCCAAGGCGTTCTGCAGCGCGAACGCGCCGTTGTCCCACGTGACGACACCGAAGTCCGGCATGGTGATCTGCAGCACGTAGGCCTCGGGCGCATGATCGGGGTCGTTGCGCTGCATCTCCGCCGCGACGGCCCACTGGGTGTAGCCCATGTAGCTCTCACCGAAAGTGGCGAGCCTCCCGGTGAACCACGGTTGCCTGCGCACCCACCGGTGGGTAGCGATCCCGTCCTGCTGCTCGTCGAGCTGCGGGCGGAAGACGCCCTCCGAACCACCCGTCCCCCGGCAGCTCTGGAAGAGCACGGGGAACCCCTCGTAGGCGAGCATCCGGGCGACGCGCCCAAGGGTCCCGCGCCGTCCGTACGGCCCCCGGATGACGATGGTGGGGAGCGCGCCGTCGGCACCGACGGGACGATGCAGATCCGCCAGGAGGTGCACCCCGTCGGGCATCGGGACGCGGAGGTCCCGCACGACCTCGACCTCGTGGGGCCCGAGGACGACGCCGGTGCGCGCACGCTCGTCCAGCCATCGCACGACCCGTCCCCGCACGGATGTCATCCCGCCCCCTCGCGATCCGCCGGCCACCGCCGGCGCGTCGCGCCCACGATACACAGCTGCGGCGCCGCCCGGCCGACCCCGCGGCCGCTGCCATTCCGGCGACGGGGGCGGGCGCGGGTGATGATGGTACGGACGGCGCCGCACGACGGCACCCATCGACCGGAGGAGAACGACATGACCACTGGACCGGACGCCGGATCGCCCGTGCGGGGTGCGATCGTCCTCATCACCGGCGCAGCGCGCGGGATGGGCGAGCTCTACGCCCGCCGCGCGGTCGCCGCGGGCGCGGCCGCCGTCGCCCTGTGGGACATCGACGCGGAGGCCGGGACCGCGCTGGCCGAGGATCTGTCCCGCTCCGGATGCGACGTGCGTGCCTACCGCGTCGACGTGTCGCGCCTGGAGGAGATCCAGCGGGGCGTCGCCGCCGTGCGCACAGATCTCGGGGCACCGGACGTCCTCATCAACAATGCGGGCATCGTCCGTGGCGCGCCGTTCTGGGAGCACGACCCGGAGCGCGACATCGAGGCCATCATGCGCATCAACACGCTGGCCGCGATGTGGCTGACCCGCGAGGTGCTGCCGGACATGCTCGCCGACCGATCCCGACCCAAGCGCATCCTCAACATCGCCTCCGCGGCGGGTACGCTCGCGAACCCGAACATGAGCGTCTACGCCGCCTCGAAGTGGGCGATGATCGGCTGGAGCGACTCGCTGCGACTGGAACTGTCGAAGAACGGGCATCGTCACATCGCAGTGACCACCTTCTGCCCGAGTTACGTGTCCACGGGCATGTTCGAGGGCGCGCGTGGACCGCTGCTCACGCCGATCATGACGCCGCGGCAGGCGACTCGGGCCGCCTGGAACGGGATGCTCCGCGGCACCCCGGTCGTGACCCGCCCCTGGACGGTGAAGCTGGCCATGGCGCTGCGCGGAGTCCTGCCCACCCGGGTCTGGGACGTCGTCGCCGACCGCGTCTTCGGCGTCTACTCCTCGATGGACCACTTCACGGGCCGCGCCGGAGCACGGACGAGCTCCTGACGGGATGAGAGGATCGAGGCATCATGACGGATGCCGAACAGACCCCCGACGACCTCGCGATCCTGGCTGCGCGCGCCGAAGCGGGTGAGATCACCCACATCGAACTGATCGACGCTTTCCTCGAGGCGACGATCTACGTGCCCTCCATCAGCGATCCCGAGGCGGGACCGATCGACCCCGTCATCTCGCGGATCGACGAGGTGGACTACCTCGTGATCGCCTCGACCGTGGACGCGCTCGAGGAGACGATCGACGTCGCCCGCTTCGCGGTTCCCATGGACGGACGCGTCCTCGTCGAAGGGATGAACCCCGAACTCGCCGTGCTCGTGAACCTCGGTGGCGGAGCGTTCGCGATCCCGAAGGCCATGCTCGACGACCTGCGCGCCGGCACGCCGCTCGGCTGACCCGCCGCGCTCAGTCGAGCGGGATCGTCGGCTCGACGGGATTCGGCGCGAGCGGCTCGTCCGGAGTGGGCGGGGCAGGCTCACCGGGGTTCGGCGCGAGCGGTTCGGGCGGATTCGTGTCGGGAAGACTCATCATGTCCTCAGTACACGCCCCGCCACCCGACGGCGTCGAGGGGTTGACGTGCGGCGACGCAGCGCCGCGCTGATCCCGCGTCGCGACGAGCCGTTCCACACCCTCCGCCGAGGAAAGAGAAAAGCCCCGCAGGCGCTGGCGAGAGCTCTGCAGGGCTGATCCGTGCACCCCCAGGGACTTGAACCCTGAACCCACTGATTAAGAGTCAGTTGCTCTGCCGATTGAGCTAGAGGTGCGTGATTCGGGCGCTTTTTCCGCTTTCCGAACCGAGGTAAAACGTTACCATCACTGCCGCGACTTACGCCAATCGGCCCATCCGGCGCCGGGTATCCTGGGCTCATGACCCCCGATCCCCCCGCCGGTCCACCCGAGCGTGCGAAGGGGTCCTTCCCGGACGATCTCGCCCTCGCGCTGCGTCTCGCCGACGCCGCCGACGCCGTCTCGATGTCGCGCTTCGACGCGGCCGATCTGGACATCCGCACGAAGGCCGACGCGACGCACGTCACCGAGGCCGACCTCGCGACCGAACGCGCCATCCGGGACATCCTCGCCGCGGAGCGTCCCGCGGACGCGGTCTTCGGCGAGGAGTTCGGATCGGAGGGCGACAGCTCCCGGCAGTGGATCATCGATCCGATCGACGGGACGGCGAACTACCTGCGCGGCGTCCCGATGTGGGCGACCCTCATCGCGCTCGCCGTCGACGGCGTGCCCCGCGTGGGCGTCGTCAGCCAGCCCGCCATCGGCCGGCGCTGGTGGGCGGCGGAGGGTCACGGCGCCTGGACGGCGACGCAGGGCGCTCCGCGACGCATCCGGGTGTCCGACGTCTCGACCCTCGACGACGCCAGCGTGAGCTTCCAGAGCATCGCGCAGTGGGACGAGGTGGGTCGTACCGACGATCTCCTGCGGCTGTCCCGCCGGGTGTGGCGCGACCGCGGGTACGGGGACGCCTGGCCGTACATGCTGCTGGCGGAAGGTCGCATCGAGATGGTCGCGGAGTTCGGCGTGAAGGTCTACGACATCGCCGCGCATCACCCCATCGTCACCGAGGCCGGCGGGCGGCTCACCGCCTTCGACGGCTCGGAATCCCTCTCCACCCTGTCCGTGCTCGCCACCAACGGCACCCTGCACGGCCCGTTCCTCGATTTCTTCGAGCAGACCCCCGCAACGGAGTCCCCCGCATGACGACCGCACCCGCTCGCTCCGCCCGAGTGGCCGCCCTGCTCGCCGCCTCCGCCGTCCTGCTCTCCGGATGCGCCGGCCAGAACGAGCCTGAGAACACGCCGACGGAGGCTCCTCCCGCGGCGAGCCGTCCGACCGACGCCCCCGCGGCGAGCACGACGCCCACGCCGGACGCGCCCGCCCCCACCTGCGAGACCCTCATCCCGGAATCCCTCGTCGAGGAGTTCGAGTCCCACAACTGGTCCTACAAGCAGGACGCCCTGCGCGTGGGCAGCATGACACTGCGCGAAGGCCTCCAGTGCGTCTGGGGCGACTACTCGATCGCCAGCGACAACGTCCAGATCTTCGGGTGGGCGCCCATCTCGCCCTCCGAGGCCCAGGACGCGCGCGTCGAGCTGCTGGGCTCGGGCTGGCAGCTCGTGGAGGGCGAGGACGACTACATCACCGAGAACCCCGAGACGGCCGTGGCCACGCACGACGGGTACGGGATGACCTACCAGTTCGGCGACGGCTGGGTGATGCTCGCGGACACGAAGCAGGGTCTCGTGCTGATCCAGCGCCCCCAGGCCTGACCGGCCGCGCGAGCCGCTTCAGTCGCGAGGATCGCTCGGGCGGACCGGAGCGTCTTCGGCGATGTCGATGCGCGTGTTCCCGTCATGCTCACTGACGACGATGCGGGGCCTCGCGTCCTCCTCCGTCGCGTCCGGTGCGCTCGTCAACTGATCGTGACGCTTCTCGGCGTCGCTCATCCCATCGGTGGAGTCCATGCGCCCACCCTAGGTTCCCCGGCTGCCGCGGATACCGGGGCTTGACGGCGCACTCCCCTCCCCCTCACTCAGGTGTAGCTGCGGTGGACGTGCCACTGCGCAGCGCCCCGGTACACGTCGAACACGACGCTGCTCCCCCGGTCATCGGTGGCCTGGAAGCGCCAGCCGTAGAGCCCCGGTCCGTGCTCCTCGAGCGCGGCACTCCACACACTCTCCCGCAGGCGCGTGGGCCGGTCCGTGACGCGCCAGCGCCGACCCGCGTAGTACATCCGGGCCGGGACCTCGTCCACCATCCAGATGGTGAGGTCTTGTTCGATCTCTTGGCTCGCCATGAGTCCTTAGATTAGAACACTTCTTCGAGTCTTGCTAGGCTGGTCCCCGGCCGGAGAGAGGGATCGGTCGTGGGAGCGAGCAAGCGATATGCCGAGCATTACGACGCCGTGGGAGAAGAACGGCTCGTCGCCCGGGCGGCTGCGGCGGGTCCGCTGCGCACCCTGACGCGTGCCGAGCTCGAACTGGACGTCCTCCCGGTCACGACGAATCCCCGCCCCGAACGCGTGCGCGCCTGGGTGCGGTTCGGCGACGAGCCGTTGCGGGTACGGGCGGAGGCGGTGATGTGGACGGCGACGGCGGTCGCCATCCGGTTCCATGCCTCCGGAACCGAGTACCGATGCTGGGTCTGGTCGTCGGCCGTGACCGGGCGGCAGACCTGAACCGTTCAGCCGCGCTCGACGACGAGGGGCGCGCCGGCACCGGTGACGGCGGGCTCGTCCGGGCACCGCGCCAGGACCCGGGCGATCGCGTCGCGCTCGGCGGGGGTCACCCAGAGCCCGTAGGCCGCCTTGACCGACACCTGACGCGCGACGTAGGCGCAGCGGACGGACTTCTCCTTCGGCAGCCAGGTGGCCGCGTCGCCGTCGCTCTTCTGCGCGTTGGCGGGCCCCCACACCGCCAGCACGTTGAGCGGATCGTTCGCGAACGCGCGACGCCGGTCCGGATCGAGCTGCTGCGCCCCCTTCTGCCATGCGTCCGAAAGCGGCACGACGTGATCGATCTGGACCAGGGCGGAGGTGTCCTGACCGCGCAGGAAGTCGACGCGCTCGCCCGTGTAGGGGTCGTGCAGGGTCCCGGTCACGACGGTGCACGGTCCGGATCTGACCACATCGCGCAGATCACGCGCGAGCGTGTCGTTGCGGGTGTCGCAGCCGTTCCGGTCGGTGTCGAGCCACCCGCTGCCGAACTCGTCGCGTGCGTACCCCGTCTTGGGCGCGCGCTCCTTCACCTCGAGGGAGGCCAGGAGCTCCGCGGCGGTCCCGGGCGCCGCGTCGGCGACCGACGGGTCCGGGTCGAGCGGCCAGAGCGATGCGCCGGCTCCGCCCGCCACGACGAGAGCGAGGAAGACGGCGACGAGTGCAGCGGTCACCCGTGGACGCCGCCGCCGCCGCTCGGCACGGACCTTCATGCGGCGGGCAGGAGCGAGGACGACATCACTCCCACGGTATCGGAGCGGCGCGCGGCAACCGGCGGGACACGACCGGAGACGACGAAGGCAGGGATATCCTCCCTGCCCCTTCCATGGTAGCGCCGCGCCCGGGGCTTGCCACAAGGCCCCCTGTGCCCAGCAGAATGGGCGGCCGCAGCGGCCCGGCACCGACGGGACCGCACGAGGATCGAGGAGGGCTCTCATGATCGACGTGCTCATCGTCGGGGCCGGCCCCACGGGCATCATGCTGGCCGGCGAACTCCGGCTCCGTGGACTCGCACCGCTCGTACTCGACCGGGATGCGGAGCCCAGCCCGGTCGTCCGCGCGCTCGGGCTCCATGCGCGCAGCGTCGAGATCCTCGACCAGCGCGGCCTCGCCGCAGCGTTCCTGGAGCGGGGACGACGCCATCCCCTCGACGGATTCTTCGCGGGGATCCCGGCGCCCCGGCCCGCACGGATCGACACGACCTTCCCCTTCGTCCTCGGCATACCGCAGCCCGAGACGGAACGCCTGCTCACCGAGCACGCGACCCGTCTCGGCGTCGAGATCCGCCGCGGCGCCCAGGTCACCGGGGTGAGCCAGGACGAACGCGCGGTCACGGTCGTCCTCGCCGACGGCACGCGGATCCGTGCGGGGTACGTCGTCGGGGCCGACGGGGGCCGGAGCACCGTGCGAAAGCTCCTCGGCATCGGATTCCCCGGGGAACCCGCCCAGCACGAGACGCTGATCGCGGAGGTGAAGCTGACCGCGGATCCGGGCCTCATCGCCTCGGTCGCCGCCGACGTCCGCCGGACCCACAAGAACTTCGGGGCCGGTCCCATCGGCGGCGGCTACTTCCGGGTGATCGCACCCGCGGAGGGCGTGAGCGAGGACCGGTCCGCTGCTCCCACCGTGTCGGAGCTCTCCCGGCAGCTGCGTCGTTTCGCGGGGACCGATCTCGGCGTGCACTCCCCCCGCTGGATCTCGCGGTTCACCGACGCCACCCGCCTCGCCGACAGGTACCGCGCCGGACGAGTCCTCCTGGCCGGCGACGCCGCGCACGTGCACCCGCCCGTGGGCGGCCAGGGGCTCAACCTCGGGCTGCAGGACGCGTTCAACCTGGGCTGGAAACTCGCCGCCACCGTGGCGGGGTGGGCTCCGCCCGACCTTCTGGAGACCTACGAGACCGAGCGACGCGCGGTCGCCGCCGCCGTCCTGCAGACGACACGTACCCTGACCGAACTGATGGCGCCCGAGCCGGGCGCGCAGGCCGTA